>NZ_JBQLIX010000012.1:0-132238 GCF_052156495.1 Pseudomonas sp. NCHU5216
CCTTCGCTGTGGTGCAGCAGGGCGATGGCCAGGTAGTCGGTCATGCCCTGCTGGTAGTGGGCGAACAGCACGTGGCCGCCGGTGGACAGGTTGGATTCTTCCATCAGCTTCTGCAGGTGTTCCACGGCCTGGCGGCTGAAGGCGGTGAAATCCTGCTCGTTATCGAGGTAGGCCTTGAGCCAGCCGCTGAAGGGGTAGGCGCCGGACTCCTCGTGGAACAGGCCCCAGGCCTTGCCCTGCTTGGCGTTGTAGCTCTCGTTGAGGTCGGCCAGCAGGTTTTCCATGGCTTGCGAAGTGGCCAGCTCGCTGTCGCGGGCGTGCAGCACGGCGGGGCTGCCGTCGGGTTTCTTGTCGATCAGGTGGACGATGCAGTGACGGATCGGCATGGGGGCTTCGGTCTTTGGCGGGTTCGCGATGGGGTTGGCTGCAGGGCCGGGCAAGTGAGTGCTCGCGCCGTGGCTGCAGCGGTATGGGCGAAGTCTACCTGACATCGTCACGAGATGCCGGAGGGCGCTGGGGCTGGATGAATCTTTGCTGGCTAATTGCCGCTATCTGCAGTGATAGATCTCTATTTTCTGCAAAAAATAAGGTTTTCGATTCGCGCGATGGCGCAACTCGGGCTAGCGTCTTTCACGTCCACGCGACGCAGTAAAGGGACGCACCGCGGTGGCGCCACAAGCGTTGCCGCCTTTCTCGATCTCCAGATATGGATTGGAGGATTACATGCGCAACAAGACCCATAATCGCCGTCTACTGGGTGCCGCCTTGCTGGCGGCCATTTCCGGGCAGGCCGCTGCGGCCAAGGGGCCTGATGTCACCGAGCTGTTCGATCAGTTCTGGAGCCCGACCCGGCTCGGGGCGGCGGAGTGTCGCTCGGGTGTGCTCCGTGCAACGCCGCTGTTGTTGCCGCGCTGCATGCAGGCGGCCAACAGCATGATCCACCTGCAGATGCTCAACGACATCGCCCTGGCCAACGGCGGCAACCGTGCTGCCGGCCTGCCCGGTTACCAGCGCTCGCTCGACTATGTGCAGGCGACGCTGGAAAGCGCCGGCTACACGGTCACCCGCCAGGCCTTCCCGTTCAGCGTGTTCTACCCGCAGGGCCCCGGCGTGCTGCAGAGCCTGGCGCCAACCCCGGCGCAGTTCGAGTGGGAGGTGGACTTCACCTACCTGTCGCAGACCGATGCCGGCGATGTCAGCGCCCCCGTGGTGGCGGTGGATATCGCCCTGGGCGAGGGCAACCAGTCCAGCAGCGGCTGCGAGGCCGAGGATTTCGCCGGTTTCCCGGCTGGCTCCATCGCCCTGCTGCAACGTGGTGCCTGCAACTTCCAGATCAAGGCCGAGAACGCCGCTGCCGCAGGCGCCGCCGGCGTGGTGATCTTCAACCAGGGCGACAACGAGGAGCGCAAGGGCCTGCTCAGCGCCACGCTGGGTGACGCCTATTCCGGCGGCATTCCGGTGCTGTTCAGCACCTATGACGTGGGCGTGAGCCTGGCGCAGACGGCCGAGCAGCAGGTGCGCATGGTCGCCAACGTGGTACGCGAGCGAACCCAGACCTACAACCTGGTGACCGAGAGCAAGCGCGGCAACGCGGGCAACGTGGTGATGCTGGGCGCGCATCTGGATTCGGTATCCGAGGGGGCCGGTATCAACGACAACGGTTCGGGCAGCGCTGCGCTGCTGGAGTTGGCCGTGCAGATGGCCAAGGCCAAGCCGAAGAACAAGCTGCGTTTCGCCTGGTGGGGCGCCGAGGAGTCGGGGTTGGTGGGCTCGACCTACTACGTCAACCAGTTGCCCAATGAGGAAAAGGCGAAGATCAAGGCGTACCTGAACTTCGACATGATCGCCTCACCGAACTTCGCCTATTTCGTCTATGACGGCGACGGTTCGGACTTCGGCCTGCAGGGCCCGCCCGGTTCGGCGGCGATCGAGCGTCTGTTCGGCGAGTATTACCGCCTGCGCGGCCTGCCGTTCGAGGGCGACGAGATCAGTTTCCGTTCCGACTATGCGCAGTTCTTTACCGATGGCATCGCCTTCGGCGGGCTGTTCACCGGGGCCGAGGTGGTCAAGTCCGAAGCGCAGGCCAGCCGTTATGGCGGCACGGCTGGCGAGGCTTTCGATCCGTGCTACCACGAAGCCTGCGATGACCTGAACAACCTCGATATGCGTGCGCTGGAGGTCAACGGCGATGCCATGGCATTCGTCGCCAGTTGGCTGGCGCTGTCGACCAAGATCGTCGATGACGAGATCGCCGCTGCCCAGGATTCGCGCATGCTCAAGCGTAGCGTCCAGTCCTACGACATCACCCATTGGGGCAAGCACTGGGTCAAATAGCGTCGTTTGCCGTGTTGGGAAAGAAAGCCCGCGATCGATTCGCGGGCTTTTTCATGGCCGCTTGCCCGAAGCTAGCTGCGCTCAGTGCCGTAGGGTGGATGACGCTTTTTTCATTCACCGCTTCGGCATCAGAACCTGCCCATCGGTGGACATGAAAAGCGATGTCCACCCTACGACTGCCGACGCTTCTGCAACACCCGCAAGCGCTCGATCACGTAACGCACGTGCAGGTGCAATTCATAGAGCTGGTTGGAGTACGACAGCGGCACATCCACCGTGGCCAGCTCGTCCTCCATCTGCTCCAGGCGCTCGATCTCGCTGTCCAGCTCATCTGGCATGGAGCCGGCGTGCAGCTTGCGGTCGATCTCGCGCAGGTACTTGTACCAGCGGTAGATGCGCGCGCGGATGCGCCACTGGTAGATCGGCCCGACCGCCTTGAACAGCGGGATCATCACCACGATCAACGGGATCAGCAGGATGATGTAACGGTCGGCCAGCGAGGCGATGCGAAACGGCAGGTAGCGCTGCAGGATCGGCAGGCCCTTGGCGTAGTAGTGCTCGGCGTCCTTGTGCAGCTCGAAGGTGCGCGGCTCGGCGCTTGGGTAGGTGCCGGCGGCGTCGAGCAGGGTGCCGTTCTTCATCACCTCACGGCTGGCGTCGAGAAACAGCGGCACCAGGCCGGGGTTGAAGTCGTCGTTGACCACCAGCGTGGCCACCGGGGCCAGGGTGACGATGTCGCGATCCGGCGCGTTGCTGGCCAGGTCGAGCAGGCCTTCTCCGACCTTCACCTGATTGAAGAAGGGCAGGCGTGCCTCGTAGGCGGCGGCGCGACGGAAGTGCGCCAGGGCGATATCCGGGTTGGCCGCCAGTTGTTGCACCAGGGTGTTTTCCGCCGGGCCGACGAAGAAGGCCGCGTCCAGCTCGCCGGCCATCAGCGCGCGGGCAGCCTTGCCGCCGCCGAGGCTCTGCCAGGTGTCGGGGTACTGCTCAGGCGAGATGGCGTTGGCGCCGAGAATGGCATCGCTGGCGGCGCGAGTGCCGCTGCCTGCGCCACCGAGGCCGAGGCGCAGCGGTAGCAGGTCGGCGATGCGATCCAGGCTGATATCGCGGCGATAGAACAGCCACAAGGGTTCTTGATAGATCGCCCCCAGGCTCTGCAACTGGTGTTGTTCGTCGGGGGCCAACTGACGCTCCAGGCCGCTCTGTACCAGGGCGATCTGCACCTTGGGGTTCTTGGCCAGCAGGCGTTGCAGGTTGTCACGCGAGCCGGAGGTGGGCACCAGCTTCAGCTCGAAGCCTTCCTTGGCCAGTTCTTCCTTGAGGCGCTCGGCGAACTGCAGATAGGCGCCGCCCTGGGCGCCGGTCGCCATGGTGGCGCTCATCGGCGGTGGCGGTGCGACGAACTGGAACAGCGCCCAGACCAGGCCGGCCACCACCGGGACTATCCACAGGTTGGCCAGGATCATGATTTTCAGGTCATTGAGTACGCGGCGCATGAGGCTTCCTTTCGGCGAATTCAACCTAACAGGCCGTTGAAAAACGTAGGCGAGGCAGGCAAGACAAGGCAAAAACAGCCGAAAAAGCGGAGTTTACGTGCTGTAAATGAGCATTTTGAGGCTGTTTTTAACGCAGTATTGCCAACGCAGGTAGTTTTTCAACAGCCTGCTAAGGATAGAACCCCATGGGCCTCCAGGTCATCCGTAGGGTGGATGACGCTCTTTCATCCACCACCACCAGGCTTGCGCGGAGGATCGTTACGCCAGCGCCTTGTGCCTGGCGCGCAGATGATCGAGCAGCAGCAAACCGCCGAGCAGCGCCACGGCATACAGGGCATCGCTGCCGAGCATGATCAGCACCGCTGCACAGAGCAGCGCGCTGATCCCGGCCAGCAGGCGCCAGACGCCACGCAACAGCACCCAGCCGGCGGCCATGCTGAGCAGATAAATCAGCACGAAGTTGCCGTTGGCGTAGCGGATCAGGTCATCCACCGACAACTGCAAGGTGGCCGAGAGCACGGCGCACAGCGCGCAACTGACCACCACCAGCAGCAGCGCCATGCCGGGCACGCCCTGGCGGTTGCGCACGGCCAGCGCGGCGGGCAGGCGGCCTTCATCGGCCAGGCTCCAGATCAGCCGGGCAAAGCCCTGGATATACACATTCATCGAAGCGAAACAGGCCAGGTAGCCGAGCACCGTTACCAGCACGCGGGCGCGCTCGCCCAGCAACTCTTCAAACAGGCGGGGCAGGGCGGTGGTGTCACTGTGCACGTCGCCGTAGGTGGCAAAACTCAGCACCGCCACCGAACAGGCCCAGTACACCAGGCCGGCCAGCAGCACGCCGAGCAACAGCGCCAGGGGGAAGTCCCGTTCCGGGTGTTTGAACTCCTCGCCCAGGTGGGTGAAGGCCTCGATGCCGACGAAGCACCAGAACATCACCCCCAGCGCCGCTGGCAGCAAATGCCACTGGCCGTCCATGGCGGGCAATAGCGGTTGGTCGGCATGGGGCAGATCACCCATCCACCAGATCAGCGCCACGCTGGCGACGATGGCCACGGCGATCAACCCCTGCAGCAAACCCGAGGCCTTCGGCGGGCGCTGGCCGAGCAGGAGGATCGCGGCCAAGGTGGCCAGTTCGATGGCCAGCAGACCGACGCGGTCGAGATCGAACAGCGCCAGCCAGAAGCCACTGGCGATATGCAGCGCAGCAGGCAAACCGACCGGCAGCACGGCGAGGAACAGCAAGGCGCTGACACTCTCCATGCGCAGACCAAAGGCGCGGCCGATCAAATGCGGTGCACCGCCGGCATGGGGGAAGCGCTTGCCCAACTGGGCGAAGGTGAAGGCCACCGGCAGTACCAGAGCAATGAGGATCATCCAGGCCCATAGCGACGCCTCGCCTGCCGCCGTGGCCGCCAGTGCCGGCACCACGAAGATGCCGGTGCCGAGCAGCGAGGTGCTGAGCAGGGCGACACCCTGCAGCAGGCCCAATTCCTTGTTCAATCGACTCATGGGGTATGCTCTCGCCTTTGCAGAAGCCGCTATGGTAAGGCGCCGCCCGAGTGCAGGCCGTCGCCTTTCACCGACGAAATGGCGGTTCTTCCCGTCAACCTGATTGCCGCCCGAGAAACACCTCCGTGGACAAGTTCGATCGCCAGATCCTCGCCCTGCTGCGCAGCGACGCGCGCACCTCCGTCAGCCAGATCGCCCGTGAGGTCAACCTGTCACGCTCGGCGGTCAGCGAGCGCATTCGTCATCTGGAAGAGAGTAGGGTGATTCGCGGCTATCACGCCCAGGTCGCGGTGCCGGGCGAGGGCGGGGTCAAGGCCTTCCTCGAACTCTTCTATCAGAACGCCCGTTGCCAGGATTACGTCGAGCGCATGCGCGAATACCCGGAAATCCGCCACTGCAGCGGCATCAGCGGCGAGACCGACATGCTGGTGCTGGTGGAGGCGCCGAGCATGGCGCGCCTGAGCGAAGTGCGCGCAGCCATCGAAGCCTTCCCGCAGATGCAGCGGGTCAAGACCCATATCGTCGTGCAGGAGTGGCCGCTATGAGCCTTCGCATCCTGCACAGCTCCGATTGGCACCTGGGCCAGCACTTCATGGGCAAGACCCGCCAGGCCGAGCACCAGGCCTTCTGCGCCTGGTTGCTGGAGCAGGTGCGGGTACATGAAGTGGACGTGCTGCTGATCGCTGGCGACGTATTCGACACCGGCGCGCCGCCCAGCTATGCCCGTGAGCAGTACTACCGCCTAGTGGTGGAACTGCGCGATGCCGGTTGCGCCCTGGTGGTACTCGGCGGCAACCACGACTCACCGGCCATGCTTGGCGAGAGCCGCAGCCTGCTGGCGCAACTGGGCACCCAGGTGGTGCCGGGCGTGGGCATTGACCTGGGCGAACAGGTGCTGGTGCTCGATGATCGCGCCGGCCAGCCGGGCGCCATCCTCTGCGCCACTCCCTTTATCCGTCCGCGTGACGTCATGGCCAGCCAGGCCGGGCAGAGCGCGCAGGACAAGCAGCACTCGCTGCAACAGGCCATCGCCGAACATTACCGAGCGCTGTACGAACTGGCATTGAACAAGCGTGAAGAGCTGAGCCAGGCGCTGCCGATCGTCGCCACCGGCCACCTCACCACCGTTGGCGCCAGTGCCAGCGAATCGGTGCGGGAAATCTATGTCGGCAGCCTGGAGGCCTTTCCCACCGGCGCCTTTCCCCCGGTCGACTACATCGCCCTCGGCCATATCCACCGTCCGCAGAAGGTCGGCGGCCTGGAGCATATCCGCTACAGCGGCTCGCCCATTGCCCTGTCCTTCGACGAAGCGCGCCAGCAAAAGGAAGTGCTGTTGCTGGAGTTCGGCGAGGCCGCCTTGCAATCGATCACGCCGCTGCCTGTACCGGTATTCCAGCCCATGGCCAGCCTGCGCGGCTCGCTCAAGGAACTGGCCGATGCCATCGACGAGGTCGCCAAACAGGGCACACCCGAACGGCCCGTATGGCTGGAAGTGCAAGTGAGCAGCGACGACTACCTGAGCGATCTGCAAAGCCGCATCAACGCCCTGTGCGAAGGGCATCCCGTCGAAGTGCTACGCATCCGCCGCGAACGCGGCAACGTGGCAGCCAGCCTGGCCAGCGAAGCACGGGAAACGCTGGATGAGCTGAGCGTGGAAGACGTCTTCGCCCGTCGCCTGCAGCAGGAGGCGTTGGAGGAAGAGGATGCCCAGCGTTTGCAGGGGTTGTATCGGCAGGTGTTGGAGGCTGTGCAGGGGCAATAACGACGCTGACGATCCATCGAGAGGGACGCTTATGGCCAAAGTGACACTGAAGGGTTACATCCTGGTGCCGGAAAAGGATTTGCAAGAGGTTCGTCGCGAGCTGATCAATCATCGGCGCCTGACGCTGGAGGAGTCTGGCTGCATCAGCTTTACCGTCACCGAAAGTGTCGAGAACCCACTGCGTTTTGACGTCTTTGAAGAGTTCGTTGACCGACAGGCCTTCGATTTTCATCAGGCCCGCGTGCGTGCTTCTCGCTGGGGGCAAGTGACCGTCGACGTAGCGCGGCATTATGAAGTTTTCGAGTAGGTCGAGCATGTAGCCTGGGTAGAGCGCAGCGAAACCCAGGGGAGATTCGATGGGTTTCGCGTTGCTCTACCCATCCTACGGTGCTGCTCTTGCAGGCGAGGTTTGTTGGAGTGTTCCATGGCTGTGTTTTTGTACAGTCGTAATCGTGGAGCCAAAAGAGGAAGTCAAGCGAATACGTCCAGGCTTCAGAGGCTGGCTAGTAATCCCATGATTTGAAAAGATTTTTTCTAGGGCAGGTATGACGGTGGTGCGGAGTTAGATGGAAGGCTCTACTATCGGATTAGTACCGCCTTCCATCTAATCACTGTTATGCAAAAATATACGAAGCCCAAGAAAATGGCGAAAATATCGTATAAGGCCCACGATAAAACCCTAAAAGACGGGGCAAGGATCGGATGGGTATTCCCGCTTGAATACCCACTTAAAAACTACATAAGAATAATATCGCAATTTAAATCAAGCAAAAATGAAATAGACGAATTTTTTACTGAATACTTCCATTCAGACTTTGAGAAAACCGTCAAAACCCCAATCCGACAATACTATTCAGAAATACCAAAACATATTGAAAGCTTGCTAGAAGAGTGCTTTATTTCTTACGAGAACGGTCACTATCAGATTTGCGTCCCTGCTCTATTTGCAACCCTAGAAGGATTGCTAATTGAACTGTCCAATGGCCAAGATCGTGTAAATACCAAATACACCAAAGGAATAAGGGATAAAATTCAAACCCTTGGTGAAAACCCAAAAATATTACCCCTAACATCGATAGCTTTTTTTCTTGAAATGGCATTCTGCCAAAGCAACTTCAACGAAACAGAGATTGACATGATAAATCGCCACTGGTCTCAACACGGAAGATATATAACAGAGCTGCCCAAGAAATCCCCCCTGCAATTGTTTGACGCAGTAGCATTAGTTTTATTCGCAAAGAACTTCATTGAGGGAAAGACAGCAGCAGTTGAGAGCAATTCATAACAAATGGTTCAAATCGTTCGCTTCGCTCGCTGGGACGGGCTAAAACCCGCCCCTTAACCAAACGTTATGAGCCATAGAGCCGGACTCCCACATGTTTAGAAAATTATTCGGCAAGAACAAGACTCCAGAAAAAGTATTTATCATCCCCTTCCATGTAAAGGCTCTTGATCAATCGATTATGCCCCCTGATATTGGCGGAGCATATGTAAGTTGCTATACATCGGGCGCAAGCTATTTAGAAGCAACCGAGAAAGCCTTGAAAAAGCTGGCTGCTGATGGCTTGCATCCACAAGAAATTCTTCAGCCCATACATGAAATGCTGACCTCCAGTTGGACAGTCCATATAAATGAACAGTGGAGTGACCATGTGGGAAATCTACCTGCTCAAGCTCAGTTTGAGGAGCATATAGAAGCTGGCGGGGTGGTTTATGGCCCATTTGGCTCATATGCACCATGAGTTACTCATAGCAACTGGTTCAAGTCGTTCGCTTCGCTCACTCGGGACCGGCTAAAGCCGGCGCCTTAACCAAACGTTATGCAAAGGAACAAGCATGAGTTTCCTTGAAGACTCTTGGGAAGAAAGGGAAGAAAAATCATATAAAGAAATATTTGGCGATACCGGGCCAGGGATTTACCCGTTATCCACGCAGATATTTAATCAAATGAATGCGGACGCAATTGATCCTCGCTGGCTTACTCATGGCGTATTCAAATGCCCACCCAATAAAAATAGAAAAACATGGGCCTATGTTACCTCAGGCATGTCAAACCCTTGGGAAAGTGAAGTGTCGGAAGAATACTCTGGCCTTGGCGTAGAGTTCCTGATGGAAACAGATAAAGAAGAAAGTTGGGCCATTGAGGTTCTGCATACCCTCATGGCATACAACCTACTTCTTACTGCAGGCAGAATGGGAGACTTTCCGCCTCTAGACTATGGGCACCGCGTTCCTCTTGCTCTATCAGAATCCATTAAAACAATGCTGTTTTCCAAGCCTACAAACTTCACACCAAGCTTCACTATCAAATCTGGTCAAGTCGACCTACTTCAGGTAGTAGGCATTACACCAGCCGAGCTAATTGCTGCCAAACAAACATCATCAGAAGAAATTATAGAAAAAATCGTAAAAGCCACTGGCGGGTTAGTTACCCGTAAAGAGCGAATTAGTGTCGTATGAATCGCATAATAATTGGTTCAAACCGTTCACTGCGCTCACTGGGACCGGCTAAAGCCGGCCCCTTAACCAAACGTTAGCCCTATGAAAAGCTCACGACCTAAGCATTCCAAGAAGCTCTTCTCCATCGGAGTTGTTTTGTCGCTGTTGGCATCTGGCTTCTTCTTTTGGGTATGGTATTTCCGGTATCTGCGGCTTGAGTTCAACGAACTTGGGCGTTACTACGACGCTGAGAATCAGGTGGTTTACACAGATGCAGGCTTTGTCTGGTGCCTCCCAGCATTCGGCCTTTTAGCGGTCGCCGTGACGCAGATTTCCTACCGCTTATGGCGTCGCAGGGCTAACCATGCGCTCAAGCCGACGGGCCATAAATCCGGCCCGCGGCTTAGCTAAGGCGTTAGGATCCGACAATGGCCCATGACAAAAATATTTCTCCTGTCGGCTGGTACGTGGCTTCATATTTAATTCGCTTCACAGAGATAAACGATCCGAATAATGAAAGCCAAGACGAAAGATTTATGTCTTGGGAAAATAAAATTATTATCAGAGCTACTGACCTGGATAATGCTTATGACAAGGCCGTAAAGATCGCTCGCGAAACAACTGAGCCGTATCTTGGCGGCCCTGATGCAGTACCTGTTCAATGGGTTTTTGTGGGTATAACCGAGTTGCTTCCCATTTATGAGGATCTTGAAGATGGTGCTGAAATCATGTGGGCAGAGCACCGACCTAGAAAGCTTAAGAATTTGCAGAGGCTTGTGCGAAGCCGTAGTGAATTTCGGCAGTAAGTTCCTGGCCGGTGTTCAAACTATTCAATTCGCTCGCTGGGGCGAACTGAATTCCGTCCCTTAACCTCAGGTTAGTGCTTGTATGTTCATTGGCCATCTGCCTGCTGGATATATTTCCGCAAAGTTGCTGCTCAAGCGCTTCGCAAATACTGGAATTTCCGCAAGGCTCTTTATCTTTTTCGGAGTGCTCGGCGGACTCGCGCCGGATTTTGACATGTTCTATTTTTATTTTGTCGATAACAGGCAAAGTCACCACCATACCTACTGGCCGCATTATCCGTTGCTTTGGCTGGGGCTTCTTGCCGTGTCGTGTGCGTGGTTCAAATTCGCAGCTAATAGATCAGGTGCTGCGCTCATGCTGATCTTTTCGATTGGTGGATTCATTCATATGCTGCTGGACTCGATAGTGGGCGATATATGGTGGTTTGCGCCATTCATAGATAAGCCCTACGCCATGTTCACTGTGGAAGCGGTCTATAAGCCTTGGTGGCTGAATTTTATTTTGCACTGGTCGTTTTTGCTTGAAATTCTGGTGTTGGCTTGGGCTTGTTACTTATGGCGCTCCAAGCCGACGAAGCTGTAAGGGTGATTCAGGGCTTTCGCCACGCTTACGTTATAGATTTGAGTTTCTGGTTTTTACGGGGCTTAGTGGTTCGCCTGAGAAGCGAATCTGTATCCCTGCTATGTCAAGATTTATACGATTGAGGTGTGTATGGAAGAGCTGGCGACTGGCCTATGGATATTCGAGGGCGAACCGGTTCGCTTCATGAGTCTGCCATATTCAACTCGCATGACCGTTGTACGCCTTGCCGACGGCGACCTCTGGGTTCACAGCCCCATCAGATTATCGGCAGCGATCAAGACGCAGCTCGAGAGGTTCGGGCCGGTGAGGTATCTGGTCGCGCCGAACCATTTGCACCATCTGTTTCTGGTGCAGTGGGTCGAGGCTTATCCTCAAGCCAAGGTTTACGGCACGGACGAGGTGATCAAGAAGCGGGCTGATATAGCGTTTCATGGCTCACTGAATGATCCGGGTACCTGGACGTGGCAGGATGAGATCGAACAGCGCATCTTTTCTGGCTCTCCATTCATGCAGGAGTGCGTATTTTTCCATTGCGCTTCGGCCACCTTGATCGTTGCGGATCTGGTCGAGAACTTTTCCGGCAAGGACTTCAACTGTTGTCAGCGGTTCGCTGCCAGGTGCGCGGGTATCCTGGCGCCCAACGGCAAAATGCCTCTGGATTGGCGCTTGAGCTTCATCTTTGCCAAGGCCGAGGCGCGTCAGCATTTCGAGCGGATACTGGCATGGAAACCACGAACACTGATCATGGCGCATGGTGAAATCATCAGGGATGGAGCCAGCGAGTTCTTGACTCGGTCATTCAAATGGCTGGCGTGAGCAGCTCGGTTTCACACCCGGTTGGCGGTTCCCGCGTTCGAGCAATATGTACAACTGCAAAGGAGTCGTCGATGTCACAGGACGTGTTTTTCCCCCGAGTGGAAACCGAGCGCTTGATACTCAAACCCTTGCTGCCATCTGACGCCCCAGGGCTGTTGGCGATTTTCTCCGATGCGGAGGTCATGCGTTATTGGAATACGGCCCCCTGGGCCGATGTTCAGGAGGCCATCGCGTTCATCGAGCAGAGTAATGAATCGATGCGAGTCCAGCAGTCACTTGTGCTTGGAATATGGCTGAGATCTACCGGCGAACTGGCAGGGAAATGCATGTTGTTCAGCTACGATAAGGCCTCCAGACGTGCTGAGATAGGTTTCGGGTTGGCCCGTTCTTGTTGGGGGCAAGGCTATATCAGCGAGGCCGGAGATGCGTTGGTTCAGTATGGCTTCGAGGTATTGGGGCTTCGCCGTATCGAGGCAGAGATCGACCCGGCGAACCAGGCTTCGGCAAAAGCGCTGGAGAAACTCGGCTTTGCCCACGAGGGCCTGTTGAGGCAGCGTTGGGAGGTCAATGGCGTCGTCTCTGACTCTGCAATCTATGGGCGACTGCTAAGTGATCATCCAACGCGGCATGTTTAGCGCGTTACAGGTGCGTGATTGCAACCTCGGGTAACCCCAATGAATCTTCTAGCCTCATCCTGGGCTAACGCCTGGTCAGACCTCGGCGTGCAGCCACCGCCAGGCCTGTTCGAGCAGCTCGTCCGTGCCTACGAGGAACCCCAGCGGCACTATCACTCTTTGCAGCACCTGCGTGAGTGTCTGGCCCACTTCGAGCAGGCCCGGCATCTGGCGCAGCAGCCGGGCGAAGTGGCCATCGCGCTCTGGTTTCATGACGCCATCTACGATGTGCGTGGCAAGGACAATGAGCGGCGTAGCGCGAACTGGGCCATCGAGACGCTGGCGGCTGCGCAGGCCGATCAGGCGACGCTGGCGCGCGTCGAGCGGCTGATCATGGCCACCCGGCATGATGCGACGCCAAGCGCCGCGGATGAGCAGTTGCTGGTGGATATCGACCTGGCCATTCTCGGGGCCACGCCGGAGCGGTTCGCTGAATACGACGCCCAGGTGCGTGCCGAGTACGCCTGGGTGCCGGGCTGGGTGTACCGCATGAAGCGGCGCAGCGTGCTCAAGGCCTTTCTGGCGCGCCCCCGGCTCTACTGCACGCAGCACTTCAGGCAGCTCTATGAGGCGCAGGCGCGAATCAACCTGGCGGGTGCTATCGGCTAAGCGTTACCGACACTGAGCAGACCATTTCATGCGCCGCATGGCTTATAAAGGCTGACAGCTCTCGCTCCAGGCGTTCTATGCTGTGAGCGAGGGCTTTCTGATTGGGGAGCGAAAGTGCCGTGATCAATATGTTGGCGCGCTCGCTGGATCCGTTGCAGGGTGTACCCGAGGCGACACGACAGGCGTTCGAGGAGTGGTATCGGCAGGCCAAGATTGCGCAGATTCGTTACGTCGCTTTCCTGACCATGATGCTGTACCTGATCTACGCTGGCATCGAGCAGAATGTGGAGAGCGATCAGCCGCTTGCGCGATTGCTCATCCACGCACTGCTGGTGCCCGGTGCGCTGCTGGCCATCGGTTTGCTGAGCTTTTATCCCAGGCGGCAGTCCTGGATGCAGGGTCTGTTGATGGTGGCTCCTGTCGTATCGGTGGTGGCCAATCTCTATTTCAACTTCGGCACGCCGCGTTTTGCCCTCTATGCGCCGGAAATCTATCTGAACCTGATGTGGACCTTCGCCATCTCGGGCTTGGCGCTGAAGCGGGCCATGGGCACCTCGCTGGTGTCGCTGGCAGCGATTCTGCTGGTCACCCTCGAGGACTCGCTCGCGCCTGGCCCACAGCGGCTGCACCTGATCTGGATACTGGCGTCGTTCTCCTTCGGTTTGCTCAGCGCCTTCATGCTGGAGCGGGCGCACAAGCTGATGTTCCTGCATCAGGGCAGCCTGGAGCGGAGTGCCAACCTCGACAGCCTGACCGGCTTGTGGAATCGCTCCTGCACGCAGCGCTTCCTGGCCGATGAGGTGGAGCGCGCCAATCGCTATGGCACTCGGTTTTCCGTGGTGTTGATCGATATCGATCACTTCAAGCAGGTCAACGATACCCATGGGCATGCCGTGGGCGACAAGGTGCTGTGCCAGTTCGCCGCCTTGCTGCGTGACAGCGTGCGGGTAGTGGACAGGGTCGGGCGGCTGGGTGGCGAGGAGTTCCTCATCCTCTTGCCGGAGATCGGCGCGCGTCAGGCGCAACTGGCGGTAAAGGCATTGCAACGGCGTATCAATGGCTTCGAGTTCGATACCGTGCAGAGCAAGACGGCCAGCTTCGGCATCGCCGAGTATCGAGCGGGTGAAAGCGCCGATAACCTCATGCTGCGCGCCGATCAGGCTTTGTACCGGGCCAAGGCTGCAGGCCGTGATTGCATCGAGGTGCTGTGAGTCCAGCGCAGAGCGTTAGCAGGCTGTTGAAAAACTACCTACGTTGACAATACTGCGTTAAAAACAGCCTCAAAATGCTCATTTACAGCACGTAAACTGCGCTTTTTCGGCTGTTTTTGCCTTGTCTTGCCTGCCTCGCCTACGTTTTTCAACGGCCTGTTAGAACTCGGGTGCCGGGCCGACCTCGAACAGGCATAAGAAGCGTTATCGAGCAGAGGCTGCCATGCACTTACCTTCACTCAAGATTGCCATTTCCCTGACTGTGCTGCTGGCCTGCGCCGCATGCAGCGGCACGCCCGACCGAACCACGGCAGGTGCTGTTACGGACGGATGGCTGGGCCGCTGGAGCGGGCCTGAAGGCACCTACCTGGAGATCACCGGCACCCCCGATGACTACCGCCTGACCATTGCCAACCTCGACGGCCCACGGCGTTTCGTCGGGCGTGCGCAGGGAGCGCAGATCGTCTTCGTGCGTGATGGCGTGGTCGAGACCCTCACGGCCACCGATGGCGAAGCCACCGGCATGAAATGGTTGCAGGACAAGCACAACTGCCTGACTGTGCGCAGCGGCGAGGGCTATTGCCGCGACTGAATCCTCGCTTGGATATGCCAGAATGACCGCCTTCAACGGCTTACGACCTGTGCATGAAAATCCTCAGCCTGCGCCTCAAGAACCTCAATTCTCTCAAGGGCGAATGGAAGATCGACTTCGCCGCCGAGCCCTTCGCCGGTAGCGGCCTGTTCGCCATCACCGGGCCGACCGGCGCCGGCAAGACCACCTTGCTCGACGCCATCTGCCTGGCTCTGTATCACCGCACGCCGCGCATGAGCACGCTGTCGGCCAGTGGCAACGAACTGATGACCCGGCACACCGCCGACTGCCTGGCGGAGGTGGAGTTCGAGGTGAAGGGGCAGGGCTACCGCGCCTTCTGGAGCCAGCGCCGCGCGCGCGACAAGATCGACGGCGCGTTGCAGGCGCCCAAGGTGGAGCTGGCGCGTATCGCCGATGGCGAAATCCTTACCGACAAGATCCGCGAGAAGGAACATCTCACCGCCGAGCTGACTGGCCTGGATTTCGAGCGCTTCACCAAATCCATGCTGCTGGCCCAGGGTGGTTTCGCGGCCTTTCTCGAAGCCAATGCCAACCAGCGCGCCGAGCTGCTGGAGGAGCTGACCGGCACCGAGGTCTATGGGCAGATTTCCCAGCAGGTCTATGAGCGCACCAAGGCCGCCGAACAGGCACTGGGCCTGCTGAAAAGCCGCGCCCAGGGCATGGAACTGCTGGACGAGGCGCAACGTGCCGAGCTGCAGGCCGAAGCCGAGCGCCTGGCGCAGGAGCAGACGCCGCTGCTGGCCGAGCAACAAGGGCTGCTGGCCGGGCAGCGCTGGCGTGAGGCGCTGCAGCGTGCCGAGCAGCAGGCCGTCGAGGCCGCACAAGGGCTGGAGCAGGCCCAGCAGCGCCAGGCCGCTGCGGCCAATGATCTGCAGCGCCTGGCCGCCAGCGAGCCTGCCGCGCGCCTGCTGCCGCTGCACCAGGCCTGGCAGCAGGCGCAGCACGACAGTCAGCAGGCCGAGCGAGCTTTGCTTGAGCTGCGTGAGCAAATGCAGGCGTGCGCCGAGCGTGAACGCCAGGCCCTGTGGCAGGCCTGCCGTTATGCGGCGCGCTGGCGTGAGCAGCGCCAGGTGGCGCTGACCCAGGTGCAGCGCCAGCACGCCGAGGTGCAGGCATGGCTGAGTGAACGCAGCCAGCATGCGCGCCTGGGCGGGTTGCTCAGTGGTTGGGACGAGCGCTTCACGCAACGGGCCAAGGCCGAGCAGGCACTGCAGACTGCGCAAGCGCGCCTGAACGAATCCAGCGCGCAGCTCGCCACCCTGCAACGTCAGCGTGAGGAGCAGGGCGCCCGCCTGGTGCAGGCGCAGCAGCAGGTGCAGCAGGCGCGCGATGCCGAGGCGCAGCAGCAGGCAAGCATGCGAGACCTGTTGGGTGAGGCAGGAGAGGCCGGCTTGCGCCAGGACTGGCAGCGCCTGCAAGCACGCAGCCGGGTGTTCGACCGCCTGCAGCAACTGGCGCAGAGCCGTGAGGCCCTGAACGCCCAATTGGCCGAGCTGCCGCCGCGCCTGGCCGAGTTGCAGCGCCAGCAGGCGGACAAGAACACCGAGATCAACGCCCTGCGTGAGCGCTACAAAGCACTCAAGCAGCAGGTCACCGACAAGGAAAAGCTGCTGGAGCAGGAGCAGCGCATCCAGGATCTGGAGGCGTACCGCGCCCGCCTGCAACCGGGTGATGCCTGCCCGCTGTGTGGCTCGCACGAGCATCCGGCGATCAGTCAGTACCAGGCGCTGAACGTCTCCGCCACCGAACAGGCGTTGGCGCAGTGCCGCAGCGAGTTGAGCGAGCTGGAAAGCCAGGGTGCCGATCTGCGTGATGAGCTGACCCGCCTGGCCGCGCAGATCGAGCAGGTGCAGCAGCAACAGGCGCAGGCCCAGGCGCAGTTGCAGCCGCTGGATCAGCAGTGGCTGCAGCAACTGCGCGAGCATCACATCCCGCTGCAAGATGCTGCCGAGCTGAGCCCGCTGCAACAGCAGCACGAGCAGCAACTGGCCGCACTGCAAACGCGTCTGGAGGCCGTGCAGGCTCAGCAGGCTGAGCTGCAGCGCCTGGGCGAGCAGCGCCAGAGGGCCGAGCGCCAGCAGGCCGAGGCGCAACAGCAGCAGGCATTGCTCGATCGCGATATCGACAACGCCCAGGCGCGCCTGACCGAGCAGCAGGCGCACCTCGGCCAGCTCCAGGCCGAGCAGACGCAGCAGGCCCAAGCGCTGCTGGTAAGCCTGGAGGGCTTCGCCAGCGAGCTGCCCGCCGATGGCGAAGGCTGGTTGGCGCAGCAGAAAGCCAACTGGCTGGCCTGGCAGGAGGCGCAGGCGCGCCAGCAGCAATTGCACGAACTTGAGCGCGAGGCGCAGCGGCAACTGGATGAAGCCCAGACTCAGGCCGAGCAATGGCAGCAACGCTGGCAGGACGCGGGCGCATCGAGCCTGGAGGAACCCGCAGCGCCGGCCAATCCCCAGCAGGCCCTGGGCGACGCAGCCGAGCGGCTGGCCGCGAGTCAGCGCGAACGCGACGGTCTGGCCGGCAGCGAGCAGGCTCAGGTGGCCTTGCTGGAACGCCTGCAACTACGTCAGGACGAGTGCCAGCGGGCCTGGCAACAGACGTTGGCAAGCAGTCCCTTCACCGATCAGGCGGCGTTCGAGGCTGCCGTGTTGAGCGAAGACGAGCGCCAGCGGCTGACGGCGCTCAAGGCCGAACTGGAGCGCGCTCACACCCAGGCCACGACCTTGCTGGCCGCCGCTCAGGCCGAGGTGCAGCGCTTGCAGGCCGAACCGCAGACTCCCTTGAGCCTGGCCGAACTGGCGGAGCAGATTGAGGACTTACAGGCGCGTTTGCGCAGTCTGAGCGAGCGCCAGGGCGAGCTGCGCGCGCAGTTGCAGGCCGACGATACACGGCGCAGCAGCCAGCAGGCGCTGTTCGCCGAGATCGAAGCGCAGGCCGACGAACATGCCCTGTGGCAGCAGCTCAATGGCCTGATCGGTTCGGCCGATGGCGCCAAGTTCCGCAAGTTCGCCCAGGGCCTGACCCTCGACCACCTGATCCACCTGGCCAACCGCCAACTGACGCGCCTGCATGGCCGCTATCAGTTGGCGCGCAAGAGCAGCGGCGAACTGGAGCTGGAGGTGCGTGACACCTGGCAGGCCGACGTGGCACGCGATTGCCGCACCCTGTCCGGTGGCGAGAGCTTTCTGGTCAGCCTGGCGCTGGCCCTGGCGCTGTCGGATCTGGTCAGCCACAAGACCAGCATCGACTCGCTGTTTCTCGACGAGGGCTTCGGCACCCTCGATGGCGAAACCCTGGAAGTGGCGCTGGATGCCCTGGACAACCTCAACGCCAGCGGCAAGACCATCGGTGTGATCAGCCATGTCGAGGCGATGAAGGAACGTATTCCCGTGCAGTTGCGGGTGCACAAGGGCGTCGGCCTCGGCTACAGCCGGCTCGACGCGCGTTTCGCGGTGAAGGAAGGAGCATAGCGATGCTGATGCGAGCGAAGGATTCCACCCTGTTGCTGATCGATCTGCAGGAGCGCCTGCTGCCGGCTATCGACGGCGGTATGGCGGTGGTCGAGCAGGCCGCCTGGTTGGTGCAGGTGGCGCAGCGGCTCGACGTGCCGGTGATCGCCACCGAGCAGTATCCCAAGGGGCTGGGCACCACCGCAGCGGAACTGCGCGCGCTGCTGCCGAGTGCCGGTTTGCGCGAGAAGATTCATTTCTCGGCCACCGCAGGCGCAGGGGTGTTCGACCTGCCCGGCGGCGAGCGCCAGCAGTTCATCGTTTGCGGCACGGAAACCCATGTCTGCGTGCTGCAGACGGTGCTCGGCCTGCTGGCGGCGGGGCGCGAGGTGTTCGTGGTGGACGAGGCGGTGGGTTCGCGCCGCCCGCGCGACAAGGCCCTGGGCCTGGCGCGCATGGAGCGCGCCGGGGCCGTGATCGTGTCACGCGAGATGGTCGCCTTCGAGTGGCTGGAACAGGCCGGCACCGAGACTTTTCGCGAGGTCAGCCGGGCCTTTATCCGCTGAGCCGGTCGCGGCTAAAGCCCCTCCTACGGTCGCCTGGGCTGTGGGAGGGGCTTTAGCCGCGATAGATGGAACAAGCATTCCGCCGCGCTGGAACTAGCGCTAGAGTGCTGCCCTCCCATGCTTGTGAATATATCCCCCATGACCTTCGCTGCCTGGCTGACCCTTGGGCTGTTCGTGCTCACCTATCTCGGCATGGCTGCCGGCGGTATCCGCGGCTTGCGTGTCGACCGTAGCTGGATCGCCTGCAGTGCCGCCGTGCTGCTGCTGGTCAGCGGCGCACTGAGCATGCCGGAGGCCGCGCAGCACCTCGACCCCGGCGCGCTGTTGCTGCTGTTGGCGCTGATGCTGGTGTCCGCGCAGTTCGATTTTTCCGGCGTCTATGCCTGGCTCAATCGCTACCTCACCCGCCACGCCACGCGCCCGACCCTGTTGCTGGCCGGCGTGGTGCTGCTGGGCGGCTTGCTGTCGGCGATTCTGGTCAACGATATCGTCGCCTTCGCCCTGACCCCGCTGCTCTGCCGCAGCCTGCAGCAACGCGGGTTGGAGCCGCGGCCCTTCCTGCTGGCATTGGCCTTGTCGTGCAATGCCGGCTCCGCTGCCAGCCTGATCGGCAACCCGCAGAACATCCTTATCGGCCAGGCCGGCGGCCTGGATTTCTGGGGCTACGTTGCCGTGGCCGGCCCGCCGGCGCTGGCGGCCATGCTCATCGTCCATGGGGTGATCTGGCTGCAGTGGCGGCGGCGCTGGGGGCAAGCCAAGCCCCTGACTGCGAGCGACATGCCGGTGGAGCAGGTCTATGGTGCGCGCAGTTACCTCAAGCCGCTGCTGGCCAGCCTGGCCCTGCTGGCGCTGTTCGCCACCAGCCTGCCGCGCGAACTGTCGGCCTTGCTGGTGGCGGTGCTGGTGATGGTGTCGCGCCGGGTGGACAGCCGTGACTACGTGCACAAGGTGGACTGGAACCTGCTGCTGCTGTTCGTCGGCCTGTTCCTGGTCAGTGGTGCGGCGCTGCAACTGCCGCAGCTTGCCCAGGGGGCGGCGTGGCTGGCCGAGCATGGCCTGTTGCCGCAGGGCGTGTGGTCGCTGGCCAGTGCTTCGCTGGTGGCGAGCAACCTGATCGGCAACGTGCCATTCGTGGTGTTGCTGCTGGGGCTGATGCCGGAGCTGTCGCATTCGGTGCTGATCGGCCTGGCCGTGATGTCCACCCTGGCGGGCAACCTGTTGCTGATCGGCAGCGTGGTCAACCTGATCGTTGCCGAGGGGGCCAAGCGCCAGGGTGTCAGCCTGGGCTTCGGCGACTATGCGCGCAGTGGCGTGCCAGTGACGCTGCTGAGCATGCTCGTGGCCGGATTGTGGTTGGGGCTGGGCGGCTGGCTAGCCTGGTAGGCGTTCAACCGGGATGCCCGTCCACCCGCGTCTGACACAGCATCGGCGCGTAGTGCAGGGCGAACAGGGCGAAGGCCAGGCCCCAGCAGAGCGCCGCCAGCCATAACCAGCCGCCGCCTGCTGCGACCCGGATCAGTGCGCCCAGATTGACCAGGGCGAAGGCCCAGGCCATGGCCTTGGGTGGCTGCAGGGCGCGCCCGGTATGGCCGAGGCTGACCCGCGCCATCATCGCCAGGATCAGCCCGCCCATCGCGCCCACCGCCAAGGCATGGCTGGCCAGGCTGGATTGCGCCAGCCAGCCCAGATGCCAGGCCGCCATGCCCAGTGCAGCGAGCAGCAGCCAGGCATAGGCCAGATGCAGCGACCACAGCAGCGGCACGCGCCAGATGCCGGGCAGGTGCCAGCGCCACAGACGCAGGCCGTGCAGCGCCGCCAGTAGCATGAAGGGGATGGCCAACCAGGGTTGGGGTTGCAGGTTGTGCCCGCTGGCGAACGCCGCTGCCACCAGCACACCGCAGACCAGCAGCAGACGATCCAGCCAGGGATGGGCGGCGAAGGCCTCGACCCGGCCCAGGCCGCGCTGGGTGAAGAAGGGGATCACCCGCCCGCCGATCAGGCTCAGCAGCACACCGATCAGCCACAACGCGGCCAGGGCGCCACGGCGTTGCAGGCCATCGTCGCTCTGCGCCAGGCCGGTGAGGGTGAGCGCCTGGCACAGGGCGAGCAGGCTCAGCACCAGCAGGATGGGGTAGTTGTTGCGCTGTCGCGCAGCAATCAACTGACGCGCCATCTGCACGATGAACAGGCTGACAAAGGCCAGTTGCAGCACGATCAGCAGAGCCAGTGGCGCGGGGACGAACCAGGCCAGGCGCGCCGCCAGCCACAGCCCGCAGAGCAGCATCAAGGGACGCCCGCTCAGGCCCGGACGGCCCGTCCAGTTCTGCACGGCGGTGAGCAGGAAGCCGGCGATGATCGCCAGACCGAAGCCGAAGGGCATCTCGTGGCGATGCCAGGCCAGCATGCCACCGGGCACCGTTGGGCTCGCCAGCCCCTGCAGCACCGCCGCCCAGAGGGCAACGGCGAGCCCGGCGAACAGGGCGCCGGCAAGGAAGAACGGGCGAAAGCCCAGGCGCCAGAGCGGGGGGATGGCCATGGCTTGCTGGCGGTCGAGCACGTGCATGGGGGATTTCCTCTCGTTCAGCTATCCAGGGCTGCCGCCGGGCCGAAGAACTCGTAGCGGCTTTGTTCGGCGGGCACGCCCAGCGCCTGCAGGTGGCGCTTGACCTGGGCCATGAAGGGTTTCGGGCCGAGGAAGTAGGCGTCCAGGTCGCGCTCGGCGGGCAGCCAGCGTTCCAGCAGATCGCGGCTGAGCAGGCCCGTGGCGTCGGCCTGATCGCCCTCTTGTGGTTCGCTGTAGCAGACGTAATGACGAATCTGCGGGTGCTCGGCGGCCTGGGCCGCGACCCAGTCGCGGAAGGCGTGCACTTCGGCGTTGCGCGCGCAATGGATGAAGTGGATTGGCCGGCCGCTGTGTCGCGCCGCGTCGAGCATGGCCAGTGCCGGGGTGATGCCGACGCCAGCGCTGATCAACGCCAGTGGCTTGTCCGATTCGCTCAGGGTGAATTCGCCAGCCGGCGGGAACAGCTCCAGCTCGTCGCCGACCTGCACCTGGTCATGCAGGTGATTGGACACCCGGCCACCGGGCTCGCGCTTGACGCTGATCCGGTATTCGCGGCCGTTGCTCAGGGCCGACAGCGAGTAGTTGCGGCGCACCTCCTCGCCATCCAGCAGCAGGCGCAGGCCGATGTACTGCCCGGGCTGATGGGCGAGCAGTGCGCCGCCGTCCACCGGCTGCAGGTACAGGGACAGGATCTCGGCGCTTTCGCTCACCTTGCGCGCCACCCGGAAGGCCCGGGCGCCGCGCCAACCACCGGGCGCAGCGGCATTCTCGGCGTACTGGCGTTCTTCCGCGCCGATAAGGATATCGGCCAGTTGCTGATAGGCCACGGCCCAGGCATCGATCACCGCGTCGGTGGCGATCTCGGCCCCCAGCACTTCGCGAATCGCCCGCAGCAGGCAGGCGCCGACTATGGGGTAATGCTCGGGAAGAATCTGCAGCGATACGTGCTTGTTGACAATCTGCGCCACCAGCGGGCCGAGCGCCTCGAGGCGGTCGATATGCCTGGCGTACATCAGCACGCCGTTAGCCAGCGCGCGCGGCTGGTCACCACTGGCCTGGTGCGCCTGGTTGAACAGCGGGCGCACTTCGGGGTACTCGCCGAGCATGATGCGATAGAAATGGGTGGTCAGCGCTTCGCCGCCGCTTTCCAGCAGGGGGACGGTGGCTTTGATCAGGTCTTTTTGCGCGTTGGTCAGCATCTGGGGTTCTCCGCAAGGCAAATGAAGACGCCGGTATGGCTCGCTTGGCCAGTTGGGGCGTGCTAGCGTTGGCGCGAGATATCTATCAGTAAGCGTGCCATTTAATTAGTCCTTAAATATCAATGGTTTGCTTGTTTTGTTGTATTAATGACTCGTCTTGATCTTGGGTCATAAAGACAATGAGTAGTCGAAATGACCGCTAACCCGCTGCTGCAGACCCTGATCCCTCTGGTGGCCGATCTGTCCCGTGAGCTGGACGATGGTGAGCGCTATCGGCGCCTGCTTGCCGCTTTGCGCCAGTTGTTCCCCTGCGATGCCGTGGCCTTGCTGCGGCTCGATGGCGAGGTGCTGGTGCCCTTGGCCGTCGAGGGGCTGAGTGCCGATACCCTGGGGCGCCGCTTCAGGGTCAGCGAGCATCCACGCCTGGCGGCCCTGTTGGAGCATGTCGGGCCGACTCGCTTCGCCGCCGACAGTGGGCTGCCCGACCCCTACGACGGCCTGGTCGAAGGGCTGCATGGCCATCTGGAAGTGCACGATTGCCTGGGCTGCCCGCTGTATCTGGACGAGCAGCTCTGGGGCCTGCTGACCCTGGATTCGCTCGACCCGGCGCGCTTTGGCCAGGTCGATCTGGATGGGCTGGAGGCCTTCGCCAGTCTGGCCGCTGCCACGGTCAAGGTGAGCGAGCGTATCAGCGGTCTGGCGCGGCGGGTGGAGACCGAGCGCCAGCTCAACGCGCTGTACCAGCAGGCCCGCCAGCAGCCGCGCGAACTGGTGGGGCAGAGCGCGGCGCTGCGCAAGCTGCAGGGCGAAATCCGTCTGGTCGGCGACAGCCCGCTGACCGTGCTGATCACCGGCGAGACCGGGGTGGGCAAGGAGCTGGTGGCCGAGGCCATCCACGCTGCTTCGTCGCGTGCGCAGCGGCCGCTGGTCAGCATCAACTGCGCGGCGCTGCCGGATGCCCTGGTGGAGAGCGAGCTGTTCGGCCATGTGCGCGGTGCCTTCTCCGGCGCCATGAGCGAGCGCAGCGGCAAGTTCGAGCTGGCCGACGGCGGCAGCCTGTTCCTCGACGAGGTGGGCGAGCTGCCGCTGGCGGTGCAGGCCAAGCTGCTGCGGGTGCTGCAGAGCGGCCAGTTGCAGCGGGTCGGCTCGGATCGCGAGCACCGCGTCGACGTGCGGGTGATCGCCGCCACCAACCGCGACCTGGCGGCGGAAGTGCGCGCCGGGCGCTTCCGCGCCGACCTCTATCACCGCCTCAGCGTCTACCCGTTGCCGGTGCCGCCGCTGCGCGAGCGGGGCCGCGATGTGCTGCTGCTGGCGGGGTATTTCCTCGAAGAGAATCGCGCAAGGCTCGGGCTGCGCAGCCTGCGCCTGAGTGCGGAGGCGCAGAAGGCGCTGCTGGGCCACGACTGGCCGGGCAACGTGCGTGAGCTGGAGCACCTGATCGGCCGCGCGGCGATCAAGGCATTGGCGCGCCATGACGAGCGGCCGCGCATTCTCAGCCTCGATGTGCAGGATCTGGACTTGCCGGCGGGCGAGGCGAGTGCTGCTGTCGAGGCGGACATGGCGGCCGACGAGCCCGTGCCGGCCGGCATGGAACTGCGCCCGGCGGTGGATGCGTTCCAGCGCCGTTTGATCGAACAGTGCCTGGCGCGGCATCAGGGCAAATGGGCCGACACGGCGCGCGAGCTGGGGGTGGATCGCGCCAACCTCAGCCGCTTGGCCAAGCGTCTGGGTATTCGGTAGGGTGCGCCGTGCGCACCGTTGGCAGGTGGTGCGCACAGCACAACCTACGGGGGAATATCAGTGCGTAGCCCGGATGCAATCCGGGGATTTTTCGACGCCCAGGCCCCGGATTTCATCCGGACTACAACTGGAACACCAAGGCTTTGAGGCCGCTCTCGGGCGAGATATCGGGAAACTCCGGCGGGTTGTCCAGGCGCTCGACGAAGCGCAACTGCGGCGCCTCGGCGGCCATGCCGTCGATGAGGAAGTCCGGGCCGATATCCGGGTCATTGACGCAGGCCAGCACGGTACCGCCCTCGGTCAGCAGCTCGGGCAGGCGCCGGAGAATCTTGGCGTAGTCCTGAGTGAGGGCGAAGCTGCCTTTCTGGAAGCTCGGCGGATCGATGATCACCAGGTCATAAGGCCCGCTCTTGCGCACCTTGCCCCAGGACTTGAACAGCTCGTGGCCGAGAAACTCCACGCGGGAGAGGTCATGGCCGTTCAGGCGATGGTTCTCACGCCCGCGTGACAGTGCAGCTCGCGCCATGTCCAGATTGACCACCCGCTCGGCACCACCAGCGATGGCCGCCACGGAGAAACCGCAGGTGTAGGCGAACAGGTTGAGCACACGCTTGCCGGCGGCCTGCTGGCGCACCCACTGGCGGCCCTGGCGCATGTCGAGGAACAGCCCGCTGTTCTGCTTGCTGCCCAGATCCAGCAGGTAATGCAGGCCGTCCTCGATGATCGGCCATTGCGCCTGCGGCTCGCCGGCCAGCCATTCGCTTTCGCTGCCCTGCACGTAGCGGTGTTGCAGCAGCAGGCCACGGGCGCCACTGGCCTGCCATTGCGGCGTCTGCAGTAGTTCCTTTAGCAGCGGTCGCAGCGCCGGCGACGGCTCGCGAAACAGCATCACCAGGACGATGCCGGACAGCCAGTCGACGGTGATCTGCTCCAGAGCCGGCCAGCAGCGACCACGGCCATGGAACAGGCGGCGCGTCTCGCTGCCGGGGTGGTTGTCCAGCGCGTGTAGCAGGTGCTCGCGCAGTGTGGCGAGGGCGGCATCAGTCATCGCGGGTCAGCACTTCCAGCAGTTCGATCTCGAAGGTCAGGTCGGAATTGGGCGGAATCGAGCCCACGCTGCGTTCGCCATAACCGAGGTGCGCCGGCACCTGCAGCTTGCGCTTGCCGCCCACCTGCATGCCCATCAGGCCCTGATCCCAGCTTTTCGGTTTGTGATATTCCCGTATCATGACGCTCTGTACCCCCTCTGATTCAGGTTGCGCAGTATGACAAAGCAAGCAATCCCCTACATTCGATTTTCCAGCTACCGGCAAACCGTAGGCGATAGCTACAGGCGACAGGCCGAGTTGATAGACAGGTGGCTTGCTCAACACCCCGAATACACACGCTCAAACCTGACATTTGAGGACCTAGCTAAGAGTGGCTTTTCTACGGAGAAGAGCAAGAAAGCTTCGGGCTTCATTAAGATTCATGAAGCAATCGAAGCGGGGGCGATCCGGGCCGGCGACTGTGTGTTACTGGAGGCAATCGACAGGGCTACCAGGCGGGGAACTTGGGATGTTTTCGATTTGCTGGCGCCGATTCTGCGAGCTGGAGTGTCCATCGTAACTATTGAGGATGGCCAGGAATACACCGAGCAGAGCTTGCTTGGCACTCAGATATTCCTGTTGATGGCCAAGATACAGGCAGCACATAGCTATTCTAAAACGCTCTCAGAGCGCGTATCAGCGTCTTATGAGGCAAGGCGTACCAGAGCTAAGGGTGGAGAGAGAATTAAGCGTTATACCCCTCTCTGGCTCGATTCAAACGGTAATGTAATTGAAGAGGTGGCACAGCAAATCCGCCTTGTCTTTGATTGGTATATTTCCGGTGTCGGCAAGCATTCAATTGCATCAAGAATTAGACAATCTGGTGTTGAAAAGCTTTCTAAATGTTCAGGGCCAACAGTGCAGGGGTGGTTGACTAATCCTGCTGCTATTGGTGCATGGGCGAACAGTGATAGCACAGGAGATTTAATCCATGGTGTATATCCGGCAATTGTAGAACCTGAAACATTCCATCTTGTTCAGAAGCTTCTAGAAGAGCGTAAGACGGAGCGAAAACGCACAAGTAAACACTTTCTTGTCGGATTAGTGAAGTGTGATCACTGCGGTGCATCGATGGTGTTTCATTCGGTTAATGGAATCCCAGCGGCTATGCGTTGCCTGACACATCATCGCCTAAAGACTGCTGGGTGTATTAATAATAAATCGATCCCTGTAAACATCATCAAGCTTGTTCAGGTGCTTACCTCAAACAGAGCATTCAAACGAGCATTTGCCAAACAAACACTATCCAACAGTGATAAGCGTAGAATCACCTTGGAAGCTGAAATAGCACAGGCAACCCAGGAGATTAACAAGCTGGTGGTGCTGGCGCTCGCTGTTGATCTACCAGAGATTCAAAGCAAACTGATAGCGCTGAAGGCCGATAGGGAAGCATTAGAGGCAGAGCTTTCTTCCCTGAACACTGGGGATATTATTGTAAGTGAATCTTTGACAGTGTTGAGGGAGGAAAGCACATTAATGCATTCTGACCCTATTGTGCTGAATGCCATGCTTAGAGATGTTGGGTATGCAATCAAATGCGATAGGAATGGCCGTATTACAACCACTGAGGGGAGGGAGGAATGGGGATACCTAGGTGTGAAGCGCAAGCCCAAGAGCAACAGCACAGAAGCATATAGGCTCTATGAAAAACCATACACCATGATCATGGTGAATCCTGATCCCTCTATAGAAGTCCCTCCTATCCACACAAGTGACTTGCTGTCAGAGGGAGAAACAAACATTCGATATCAGAAATATTCAGGGCTTGTTTTGTCAGCTATGAATGGTGGGGGAGAAGAAGAGCACCTAGACACACCATATGTAAAGATTCCGACACCTAACGTACGTCATGGTCTTACCTGACACTGTTCTAGCTTCTCTTGTCTATAATCGCACTCAAACGAAGTGCAGTGTATAGGCAAACGCAGAAGTAGGACTAAAATGGATTAGGCACTGCCAATATTATTAATAATTTCGATAGCCTTTAGGGAAATAAAATAAGAGTAGCAAGCTATCTGGGTGGAAATAAAAATAGACCAAAAAAAGCCTTTGCCTCCTATTTCTTTACCTATTTCAGGCTTGACCTTAGGGAAAAGTATCCAGATTAGGCTGTCAATCTTGAACATCACCCATCGCCATAGCGCTAAATAGCAAATCCATTTGAATGCAACAAAGCCAAAGGCTCCGGACTTCTCAGCTATACCATGAAATACTGCTGTAACAGTAAGAAAGCCTAAATATGTGAACCATACTTCTGCTAATTTAGCTTGAGACTCTCCAAGCGCTGTTTTAGTTATCCATTCGTCGTTCATGTATAAGTCTCTTACCTAAGGATTGCTACGGTGGTCAAAGTAGTAGATGGAAAAGCCATTTTAATTGAAGGTATAGGTGTTCATATTTCTCTCAGGCGTGTGATGATTTCTTCGCTCACACCCATCTCTCTCAAGGTGCCTATCATAGATTCAATCATTTCATTTGTTTCTCTATCACTGTATCTGAATTCGGATTCGGACTTCAGATTGAAATTTGTTTGTCCCGCTATAACTCCCATCTCTTTAATTTTATCGTGCGAGTGTAGGGTTATTTCTGGTTTAATGACTTCTAATGCGGATTCAATCCATGCGATTGATCGTTTTACTATGTCTGAGAGAAAAGTAAAAAAATGCTTTGCATCTGGAGGATATAGAAAGTCAATTTCCGTATTAAAAACTTTTTGCTCGCCTTCTTCGTTTATATATGAATTGATGGTTGACTCAAGAACGGATTTGTATGATAGGAAGTTTAGATAATCTGGGTTTGCGTGCGAGTGTTCGTAAAATAACTCTGGAGTCCACTGCGCTGCTCTTTCCAAAAGGGCGCTATCAAGGTGGCCTACACCTTTGTTTCTGATGTGTGCAATAAAATCAAGCTCTCGCTTTATTTTTCTAGTTTCAGTGGTGAACTGTAAGTCGCCGCTAACTCTTATTCTGCTTATTAAATCCTTAAGGTTGTGTAGGGAAACAAAAACATTTCTAGTGCTTCTCATTTTTTTTGTAAGGCTGTCAATTCCATCGGCCACGCTAGAGAGCTCTTCGTCAAAGCATTTCAGGTCGTGTAGAAGTATTGTGAAGCCTATGAAATCTGCTTTTCTCGGAATTTGGTATTTTTCTTTGGTCAAATTTTTTCTCCGTGAGTATTATCCACAGTAGTTGTTTTTAGTGAAAGAACCTATAAAAGTTCTAATCAATGGTTGGAATATAATTGCTTAGGATTATATCGTCATCCTTTTTGGGATTGTTTTTCTCTGTGTGGTTTATAGCGAGACACATATACATGAGGGCATTCCTTGTTTGCTTTAATACATACATTCCTTTCTCAATAAGCTCTAAACTTGTGATCTTATAGGCGTAATCATGTTCGTTTCCCCAAAACGCTGCTTGGTGATTTTTGTCGTTCACTACTCGCACCCAACCATGCTCAAGTTCGTTCCTGAGTTCGCGCACCTCAAATGCTGAATCTTCAAGCCAATATGAAGGTCTAAGTTCATTGCCATCATGCGGACTGAAGTCCTTGCTTAACCAATACAGTGCCGTTAAGAAGGGATTGATTTGATCTTGAAGAATCTTCTGTTGACAAAACCACTGGCGATTAAAGGCAATATTCTTGCTGTTTAGGTTGTAATATTTGTCAAGTAATCTTGATATTTTATCTAAGACACTAAAGCATCCTCTTAGTGCGCTTTTTACTTTCTCAATGTGACCCTCATAGATTACTCCGTCTAGAGTGTCTGTAAGGTACTTGTCTTTATCGATAAATCTTTTGTACTGCTTAGTTATTCCTTCATAGAAAACGTGGCGATAATAGCAAAATTCGTTTTTCATAGAGGAAAATGATGCAGAGAGATAAGGGCCTTGAGAAACGGGGGTTCTATATGAAGGAAAGCTAAGAACGTCATGATCTACAACCCAGGCAGAATCAAGATCATTTAATGGGTTCAAAAATAGCACATTATCTTTACACCATGCTCGATATCTCATTTCTTCTTTAGCATGTCTCGGCGTGTAATCGTGCCCTAGTAAGTCGGGGGCGGAATCAAATGAATCCTGTACATGCTCAAGGAACTTTGAAGTTAGAGAGCCGCTTCCTGCTGCAAGGCTAGACTGTATGCCTGAATGATAAAAGAATCCTTTTGATTTAAGTGCTTTTAAGTATTTATAAGAATAGAGTTGGTAGTAGTAGGTATGTGAATCATCATAGAGGTGGCCAGACAAATTCAAAAGTCCGCTTGCCAGTCTATATAGCCCAACCTCCTGCGGTTCGCCCGGATTAACTATGCCTTTCTTCCATAAAGGAATAGCTTCAAATACCCGGCATAAATACTCAAGAGAATTTGCGTGGTTGATTTGAACCTTGTGCAAAATATTCTCAGTGCATTCCTTAAATCTATAAAACTTCCTGTGGCAAATGATGGCATTTGCATAGTCAGGGTTTTCCCAAATGTCGCCAGTGCGCGCCCCAAGGAACTGATATATATTCGACAGATAGAACGTTAAAGTGCTTCTGAAGCTGTCAGATCCCGCCTTTTCATCTTTTGTAAGGCGATTAATTTGATCAGATAAAATGATCAGTAAATCAGCTCTTTCATTATCGATGGCGCTATCGATGTCTAGAGCGAGAGAGTTTAATAGATCAATATCATTGTTCAGAATGAATCCCTCGCCTGAAAGGAATAGAGCAAAAAATCATTTCTATTAAGTGTGTTGCCCTATAAAATGGCTGGGCGCTGGGTGAGGCATTTGTCAAGGCGTAATGTGTTGGTGCGGGCTTAAGTAGTAAAATTATAGTGGGAAGAGGTTTGGTAATCGTAAATTGAGATTGTTCTTCCTTTTATTTGCCCGCTAAAGTGGCTGCTTGTGTGGTAATCGTAGCCTTTAAAGTTGTTGTTGTTTGTTGTTAATTGGATGTATGCGCTATTGCCGTAATCATATAGGCTAGTTGGTGATCCTGAAACATAGCAGCCTCTGTCGTAATCATAGATATTGATTTTTCCATTACTTACGGTTCCACTTATATTTATATGCTTCGACTGTGAGTAGTCATAAATTGACGATGCCCTTGAGCCGGATAGGCAGGCAATAATATAAGCAATACATGCTCTAGCATTTGGGGTCACGGTATGCTCCCTGTAACGACTAACTATAGACAGCATGGACTTTAGGCTAAGGACTTACTCTCAAAAACACATCAGAACATGCGCGCTGATGGCCAGAGGCTAGCTACGACGAACAGGCGTGTCTAGCCGAGCTATCGGAAAGATGTTGAAAATCCCCGGCGACAAAGTGCCTCAATGGCAGAAAGCATGAGGCGAAACCCCTTGTGTTGCTGGCGCTAGGGAGGGATATGTCGCAGCCCCACCCCAGGATGAACCAGATTCAACGCTAACTAGCGGGAGAGTGAGTGTGCGCTCGCAGCGACGTTGCTGGGGTTGTAGTCAGCGATCCTAGGGAGCCTTTCGTCTCGGCCGTCCCCGAGGTAGTCGCGGTGATACCGGGCGAATTCCTTGCGCAGGAACTGGCGAGCACCTTCCGTGCCTAGCTCTTTAATCAGTAGATCAAGGGCGACGGTAGCCAGCTCTTGAGGCGTAAGAGTGTGCTGTATGCAGTCTTCACGGCTGTTACGGATGACGATCATGCCATGAGCACGGGTGAAAGGTTTCGGCTTAGCCATCTCTACAGCCCTGATGGTCAATGATTTGGGTGTTACGGATGCTGTATGGATGTACAGTATTCGTCAATTGCGGGGAGACGGATGGCGGTCGGTAGGCGCTACGACCAATAGCTGATGATGAGGGGATAGGGTCTAGCGCGCTGGGAACAGGGCCAAGCCAGAGTAGGCACGCGGGATGCCTGTTGCGGCTGAGAACCCCAAATATCAACTACTTGCACGCGTGCAACGGCTCTCCAAATGGTGGGGGCACGGAGTGTTTTTTGGCTTTGCCGCGCTCTGTGCAATTTGGCTGGACATTGCTGTTACTATGCGCGAACCGCCGTACGTGACCAGGGATAGAGGTATTAGACCTGTTTACCGGAAGCGGTGGTTTACCAGCGTCAAAAAAGCTGTGTAACCGTACAGTAAAAAGAGCTTGAAAGTCGCACGGGATGCAGTGACAATTTTTAGTGGCAGCATTTTTTGTGCCAATAAAAAAGCCCTGACCCTTGCGGGCCAGAGCTTTACTTGAAGCGGTCAAAGAGACGGGCCTAGGAAACTCAATCTCAAAGACTGCACAACCTTCACTCGACTAGGAGCAAAAGGGGCACGAGATTCTAAGGATTGCTACAACCTCGTACAACCTTTTTAGGCCGTTATCGGCCGAAAGGTCAATAGGAAAGCGAGGAAATCGAGCGTCCCGCTACCGGTCGGGCTATCTCTAGGAGATGTCCAATGACCTCGCGTCATCGCCGTCGCCGGCCTCGCCGGCACCTTCACTCACGTATCAAAACTGTTCACGTGAATCCCTACACCCGTTTCCGCTTTGGGCGTTGGGAGAGCGTTTGCGAGCACTGGCGTAGTCCGCCAGGAACGCAGCTAGCTTTTGAGTTCTGAGTGGCTGGGGGGCAGGAAACTGCCCCTTTCTATTGGAGTGGCACGCGCAGATTCAAGTACACCATTCTGCTTTGGTGTGACAGGAGTCGGGCTTAGCGGTGTGGAGAACTCTCCCGTCCTTCTTTTTCTTGAATATCAAAATATCTAACCACTATAGGGAATGCTCTATAAGGCCCCTGCGAGGCCCTGAGAAGCGTTTTAAGCCGATAGGGCTATCATCGTATTGCCTCGCATAGAAAATCGCTGTATGAGGCTATTTGGTGGCTTGTGCAGCGTATATAGCTATCGCCTCAAGGGAATTTGATATCTAGCTTACTGAGAAGCCTGGACACTTGCACAGCTTGCCAGCTACCCACTACACCTTTGGGCGATGCAATCCCTTTAGTGTTCAGCCATTCAGCCAAACCCTTGAGCGTGCTCACCTTGTCAAACATTGCTGCCTTGATGTGGCTGGCGTAGTCCTCAGCACGGGCTAAGGCGGCTTGCTTGTTAGCCTGCTGGGCGATCTTGTACGTATGGGCTTTGTGGGCTGCTGTGCGGCCTGCATTGCGCTTCTCGATCTTGGCTTGGGCATTGGCATCGCCAGCATCAGCACGGCTAGCAAGAGCCTTCAAACCATCCTTAGTGCGTTGAGCGATGAACTTGCGTTCTTGCTCAGCAAGGCTGGCGTAGATGTGCAATTGGAAGCTGTCAGCCTCTGGCATCGTTGCCACTTTGAAAGGAACACGCTTCATCAGACCGGCGATGTGCTCAACGTCGCGGCTGAGGCGGTCAAGCTTCGCCACTACCAACACGGCGCCAAGCTCTTTGCAGGCATTCAAGGCCTTGATGCACTCAACACGGTCTGTAGGGGCTATAGAGCCTGAGGCTGTATCGACGTACTCAGCAACGATGTTCCAGCCCATGGCTTGTGCAGCTTGCGAGATGTAAGAGCGTTGAGCCTCTAGGCCCAACCCGGAATCACCTTGCTTGGCAGTCGATACACGCAGGTAACTGACAATATTCATTCCTACACCCCATCTCGTTTACATCATGTTGAGGCGTATTTTACATATCGTTGTCGGTCGTCTGCAAGATGTAAATGGGGGTTCCCAGGGATTCCTCCAGGGAGGAATGCCGATTGTTGGATGAATTTTTCATCCCCTGAACACGGTTGCATGACATAGCGAGGAAGAATTTTGCTAAACACGAACAACAGAGGGCTAGGAGGAATGCGGGCTTGGAGCTACATCTAATGTTGGAGCGGGGAGGCGGGAGACCGTATTGCCCCCATTATTCCTACATTTTTATAGGGTTATTTCTGGTGATACAGGATTATTTCAGTTGAAATTCAGGTAACTATCAAACAGCTCTGCCGCTTCTTGCTCCAATTCAGCTAGTAGCTTTTGTTCTTTCTGTTCTGCCTTCTCTTTCTCTTTCCGTTCATGGTGGGCCTTACGCTGGGCAATTAGATTTGCTTTCGCATCTTCTACTTCTTTCATAATCTTAGCTTTATAGCTTTCCTCTACTTCTTTTTTCACCTTCTCAAGCTCTTTGTCGATTTCTTCCTGCTTCTTCTTGAACGGAATTAGATAAGGCATTGTTAGGTGGTGGCCGTGGCTCACATGCTCATAGCCCTGCTGGATCAGTTCGACAATGCGCTGACACGCGATCATAAAGCTTGTCTCTGTAATAGCGAATGTGGTGTTGCCTGGAGCTGCTAGCCACTGCTTACACGCAACGTCTTGCATACGTGCTAATTCTTCAGCATTGAACTGACTTGGAGTTTTCACTGTACATTCTTTCTCGTTGATGATTGTTTTCATATTCTTATTCTCCTGTTAATTAGCGCTTGTTAATGAATTGTTGAAATTGCTTAACTACAGCTTTCTTGTCAGCTTCTTCCTTGCTAACACTGCTGGTGTTGGTGGTGGCATTTGTGATGCCTTTAGCTATCGCTGGTTTAGCTGGTGATGGCTTGCTGGTGCTAGTGGAAAAGATATCTGTAAGCGTTGGCTGTTTATCTGGATGTTTGTTCATCCAGGCATTGTATGATGCTAACGTCTCTTTCGATGCCGGAATGAATCTAGCTGAGCCTTGCTCAAGGTTTAGATCACTGCTAATCACTGCTGTTATTGTATTATTGCTTAGTACAAAATATTTCATGTTTTAATCTCCATTATTGATTTTATTATCCGAAGGTCTGGCAGACCCTTGGTCATTTTTCATCCCCTGCACTTTTTTTCCTACTATATAGTATGGGAGGTGCAAGGGTGTACATACACACTAGCGTATATCTATGGTTTCTTATTTCTGATGAATAAGAATAAAAACTAAAAGACCTAACACAACAACATTTCTAACTGAAGGAATGCAGGCAGTCATTTTAGATATCATCATATTCAGTGTCGGGGCTTTTGCTTCTGCTTTTCTTATTCTAATGTCCTATGAATGAACGCAGTGAGCGAATAGGACATGCTCTTTCTTTCTATTCTTATTATTTATTCTTATAGATAGTCTTATTATTCTTATTGTGTTGTAAAATCCAACTCTCGTAAGTTGTAAAATCCAACTCTCGTAAGTTGTAAAATCCAACTCTCTTAAGTTGTAAAATCCAACTCTCGTAAGTTGTAAAATCCAACTCTCGTAAGTTGTAAAATCCAACTCTCGTAAGTTGTAAAATCCAACTCTCGTGAAAGATGCTTTCTCAACCAAGCTGACCGAATCACTGCATGCACATATTATTATGTATGTCTAATTGCTTGCCCCAGCATTTAGGGGCTTACAGCCTGATTTTGGGAAATTGGATTTCCATTAGGTGATTCTGCTGTCGGTCAGAATCCGTATCTCTCGTCTATTTCCATACCGAGATAATCATATTCACGCCTACAATGTTCGTCGTAGTAACCATCAGGGATATCTTCCTGTAGGTGTGATGGCATCACTGTTGGTGCTGGATGCTGGGGTGATGATTCTTCTTGCTTCTTGTTAAAAACCAATTTATTAGGCTTAGTTATCGCAGAGTTAACAACTGCTGGTGTTGGCTTCTCTTCAATATCGATAGAAAGGATATCTTTTGAATTCCCTTCTATAAGCTCGTTAGAGGCGTTTTTAGGTGTAGGCGCTCCGTCTGCATTAGATTCACTAGAAAATGCTTGTACGGGGCTTGTAGGGGTATTCTCTGCATGCTCTTGCACGTCTTCAGACACTACTTCTAATGCGTAGGGCAGTACCCATTTGCAACCTTCCCGTTTTGGTTCTTTAATCAGGTATCCGTGTTGTTCAAACAGTTTCATAGCCTTAATGACGATATCTCTCGATACGCGGCAAGCCTTGGCAATACTCCGTTGTGATTCGTGATAGGGGTTCCCTACCCTTTTGCAGCTTTCATAAAAGTCTTTCATGTATTGAAAAATCACAAGCTGAGTTAGGTTTAGATCGAACTTTGTTCCCTTTTTGCGGCATACAAAGCCAGGAGCTTTTAAAAGGCGATGAGGGATCGCCAGAAAATTTTCATCAGTGGTTTGTGGTTTAGCTTTTACTGCATTTGTCATTAGTATTGTTCTCCATTTGTGGAACTAGGGATTTAAATTTATTCGTGATCAGGCACTGCACGGCATGAGTTGGTGAGTCAGTTCCCATGGCTTGCATAATCTGTAGTAGCAGTTGCCTACTGTTGTCATTCAATACAATTTTCATCTGTTTTCCTTTCTTGTTTAATTGCACCTGTGTTTAGTGCTTTTATGGTGTGTTGGGAATTTGATCTAGGGTTTGCCAAATTCCGCAATCCGTGCCGCGTGGCACTAAGGCTGCAGAGCACTAAAATGTGTGAGACATAGGTCATCCTCAAAAACACACTTTGATGCTCTACAAGCCAATAAATACGTTGTTAGCGATAGCCGTTAGCGATAGCGGCGGTTATCAATCGTGGTGGTATATTTCACCTTACCGCTTTCTTGCTGAAGGTATGGGGCTTTAACTGCAATATCACCAATATCTGGACAAAGATCAGGATGTTTTGCTAACCACAGATGATAAACATCAAGTGATTTGTCGTTTGCCCTGATGAACTTGTGTTCTGTAGAGGTTTGGGGAAAACCACTGGTGGAAATTACATTTACGATTAGATTGGATTGCTTGTGTACAACGAAATAATTCATTTTTATCTCCTATGTAGGAGACTTCTTGTTCTTTACAGCCTGACAGGGATTGGTTCCTCTCTGTTGTCCTTTTAGCTTGTGTGAATTTGATAGTCTCTATTTGTATATTTAATTGTTGTGTTTTCTCAGTGTGATGAGAAGCGACTTTTTATCATTGCAACACTCTGCGCGCAACAGTCTTAATTGCTAAGAATAATCTAATTTAATTGATGGTTCTATTATTCAATTTATAGAATTCCTCTTTCAGCTCTAGGTCAGTGAGGTGAGATTTCAATAGTTGTGTGATCAGTGCAGGAATTGATTTTCCTAAATCAGCTCGTTTCAACCGATTGAATAAGCCGGTTGGAAGGTTGAGGGTTAAGCGCTGATGACGACCATCTCTGATGGACATGATGATTTCTCCTTTCTGGTTAATTGTGATTCGATTTCTTTTATTCGGTTGCCATCTGCCGACATTAGAAGCTGATTAAGAATTATTGAAACACGCTGGCGCTTGTAGAACAGTTTCATTCGACATGTTGTTGAGCATGTTGTGCGTGGCCTTCCGATTGCAGGCTGTGTTAGGGGTTTGCTACATACATAGCATTGAGTCGGCTTCATGCGCACTCTCCATACTTCTTGTTTGGGTGTTGACCATTGAATAGCTTGATAGCTTCTAAATAAGCAAATCCTGTTATGTTGTTGATATTCAATGATTCAGCCCAGCGCCGGAATGCTGTAGAACAAGCGGCACTACACGTCCTCTTAGAGCTTCGTTCAAATACGTATGGGGAATTGCACCAAATGCAATCTTTAGTGAATTTAGACACGATATTTCACCTCCATTAGGTTGATTAATAGATTAAAGTTGTTTGAATACTGAATTTTGAGCAATAAAAAAGCCCCATAGATTAGGGGCTTTTAGAAATTAGGCCAACATTTACATAGATAGGAGAAAATATGTAATGCCGGCAAATTGCCTCAGACAGGTAGAAGAAAGCCTGAGGGCTTGGAATCAAATAAGGAACTATCTGAATAGAGTTGCTGCTAATGCTAACAGCAGTATTACAAGGAAACTTTAGAAGGAACTAGAAGGAATGGATAAATTTTCATTTATCCATGACATATAATAACATTAGTTTGCTCATTTGTCAAGTATTATTTCAACTTTCAGCGCAAAAAAGTGCATATAGAATGAAACTTTCAGAGCAAATTAGGAGGTTATGTTTTATTAAAGCCAGTAGTTATGCGGCTTGTGTCGGAGTTGGTGTGCGCAATAAATGCAACTACCGCTCGTCGGAAAATTGTAGAAAGTGACGTGTTGTCACTAATAAGAATCCTGATCCCAGCCCTTGATCACCCGGCCGGTGCCGATCACGCACTGGAAGGGTTTGCCGCGCGAGAAGGACGAGTCGAACTCCGTACCGTCGGCCAGCCAGCCACGGTACTGGGTGGTGATCAGGGCACCCTTGACCACGGCCTTGCCGTCGCCCGGTTGCAGGTCTTCGATGATCAGTTGGTCAGTCATGTCGGGTTCCGTGTCGGTTATGGGCGGCCTGGAGGATGCGCTGCGCAGGCACGCGCAACTGGGTCAGCAGGTAGTCGGCGAAGGCCGGGTCGTAGTCTTGCAGGGCGATGGCGCCGGCCATGCAGTCCAGCCAGGCTTGGGCGAGGGCGGCGTCCACCGGCCACTGGGCATGGAAGGCGGGGATGCTGATGCTGCCGTACTTTTCGGCGAACAGGCGCGGCCCGCCCAACCAGCCGCTCAGGAAGCACGCCAGCTTGTCGCGGGCGGCGCTCAGGTCGGCCGGGTGTAGCGCGCGCAGAGCGGCGGCCTCGGGGCGCTCGTCCATCAGCCGGTAGAAGTCGTCGACCAGCCGGCGCAGGCCATCGATGCCACCAGCGGCTTGGTAGGACGCATCAAGGGTGCCGTAGGGAGGGGTGTCGCTCATCGAACCATCGTCCAGAAAAGGCGCCATTGTAACCGCTGGCGTAGAATGGCCGACCAGTTTGGTTTGAGGCTTGGAGCTGCATGCAGGTGCTGTTCTCCCTCTCCCGCTTGCGGGAGAGGGCCGGGGAAAGGGAAAGAGCGAAACCCTCTCCCCCAGCCCCTCTCCCATAAATGGGAGAGGGGAGTGCAACCGCAGGCTCGGATGAATGATGACGCAACCCCAGCAAGGCTTCGTGCTCAGCCGCCATTGGCGCGACACTCCGGAGGGCACCGAGGTGGCCTTCTGGCTGGCCACCGATGCCGGCCCGCGCCAGGTGCGCCTGCCGCCTCAGGAGTCGGTGGCCTTTATCCCCGCCGAGCAGCGCGCCTGGGCCGAACCGTTGCTGCGTAATGAGAAGGGGGTCGAGCTGCGCGGGCTTGGGTTGCGCGACTTCAAGCGCCGCCCGGTGCTGGGCCTTTACTGCCGCCAGTACCGCCAGTTGCTGCAGTTGGAGAAGAAGCTGCGCCAGGTCGGCGTCGACGTCTTTGAGGCCGATATCCGCCCGCCGGATCGCTACCTGATGGAGCGCTTTATCACCGCCTCCGTCAGCTTCGAGGGCGCCGTGCAGGAAGACGGCAGCCTGCTGTGCAAATCGCTGAAACCCGCCGCCGGTTACCGCCCGGCGCTGCGCCTAGTGTCGCTGGATATCGAGACCAGCGCCCGTGGCGAGCTGTATTCCATCGCCTTGGAAGGCTGTGGCCAGCGCCAGGTCTACATGCTCGGCCCGGCCAATGGCGACGCGAGTATCGTCGACTTCGACCTGGAGTACTGCGACAGCCGCAAGGCGCTGCTGGAGCGCCTGAATGCCTGGCTGCAGCGGCATGACCCGGACGCCATCATCGGCTGGAACCTGGTGCAGTTCGACCTGCGCGTGCTGCGCGATCACGCCGAGCAGTTCAAGCTGCCGCTGCTGCTGGGGCGGGGCGGCGACGTGATGGGTTGGCGCCAGCACAACAGCAGCCAGCACTATTTCGCCGAGGCAGCCGGGCGGCTGATCATCGATGGCATCGAGGCGCTGCGTTCGGCCACCTGGAGTTTCTCTTCGTTCAGCCTGGAGTCGGTGGCGCAGACCCTGCTCGGCGAGGGCAAGGCCATCGACACGCCCTATGCGCGGATGGACGAGATTCAGCGCATGTTCGACGAGGACAAGCCGGCCCTGGCCCGCTACAACCTCAAGGACTGCGAGCTGGTCACGCGCATCTTCGCCCATACCGATCTGCTCGCCTTCCTCCTGGAGCGCTCCAGTGTCACCGGCCTGGCCGCCGACCGCAGCGGCGGCTCGGTGGCGGCCTTCACCCACCTGTACCTGCCGCCCATGCACCGCCTGGGTTTCGTCGCGCCCAACCTCGGCGACATTCGTGGCGAGAACAGCCCCGGTGGCTTCGTCATGGATTCGCGCCCCGGCCTCTACGACTCGGTGCTGGTGCTGGACTACAAGAGCCTGTACCCGTCGATCATCCGCAGCTTTCTGATCGATCCCGTAGGACTGGTGGAGGGCCTGCATCAACCGGATGACGCGCACTCGGTGGAAGGCTTTCGCGGCGCGCGTTTCTCGCGTACCCGGCATTGCCTGCCGGCCATCGTCGAGCGCGTCTGGCAGGGCCGTGAGGCGGCCAAGCGCGACGGCAACCAGCCCTTGTCGCAGGCGCTGAAGATCATCATGAACGCCTTCTACGGCGTGCTCGGTTCCAGCGGCTGCCGCTTCTTCGACCCGCGCCTGGCCTCGTCCATCACCCTGCGCGGGCACCAGATCATGAAACGCACCCGCGAGCTGATCGAGGCCGAAGGCCATGCGGTGATCTATGGCGATACCGACTCCACCTTCGTCTGGCTCGGTCGCGCTCACGACGAGGAGGAGGCGACGCGCATTGGCCGTGCGCTGGTGGCCCGTGTGAACGCCTGGTGGCGCGAACATCTGCAGAGTGAGTACGGCCTGAATAGCGCCCTGGAGCTGCAGTTCGAGACCCATTACCGACGCTTTCTCATGCCCACCATTCGCGGCACCGAGGAGGGCAGCAAGAAGCGCTACGCCGGCCTGGTACGCACCGCCGATGGCAGCGAGCGCATGGTATTCAAGGGCCTGGAGACGGTGCGCACCGACTGGTCGCCACTGGCGCAGCGCTTCCAGCAGGAACTGTACCGCCTGGTATTTGCCGGCCAGCCCTATGAGGACTATGTGCGCGATTACGTGAAGCGCACCCTGGCTGGCGAACTGGACGAGCTGCTGGTGTATCGCAAGCGCCTGCGTCGGCGCCTCGACGACTACCAGCGCAACGTGCCGCCGCATGTGCGCGCCGCGCGCCTGGCCGACGAGCACAACCAGCGCCTGGGCAGGCCGCTGCAATACCAGCGCGGCGGCTGGATCAGCTACCTGATCACCACGGGCGGGCCGCAACCGCTGGAGCGCCTGCTGTCGCCGCTGGACTACGAGCACTACCTCAGCCGCCAGCTCAAGCCGGTGGCCGATGCCATCCTGCCGTTCGTTGGCGGCGACTTCGAGAGGCTGCTGGATGGGCAGTTGGGGTTGTTCTGAAGGCTTTATGAAGACTTCTGAACGCTGACACTTCGTGGAAAACAGTTTGAGAGCGGGGTGGTAAGTTTGTGTTGTTGTTTCGGATGTCTGTTCCGAATTGCCGCGTTTTGGCTGATGTTTCTAGTTTCGCCCTCCCGGGCGAGTCACTTTTGCGGGCAAAAGTAACCAAAACCCTCCGCCCGATCATCCGGCCCTCGCTGCGCGAGGGTTCGCTCACTCCATCGCCGCTCCAGAGGCCCGCCACGGTGGGCCATCCCTGGCCCATCGTGGCTTTCGCGACATCCATGTCGCTCAACCTCTTCCACGACGATTCCGTTCGCCCTCCTGGGCGGGCTCTGCACGCGCCTGAGCCAGAGGTAACCCAGAAGTAGCGCGGAGTGTTTGAGCAAAGGGTCAGCCGTAGGGCTGACCGGAATGTCGGCTGCAAGCCGGCATGCTGAACTTCGCAAATGAAAGTTTTGGTTTAACTCGACGGCCAGTTGTGGCTTCACCGTTAGCAGAACATGCCGGGAATGCCCTGAGATACCAGCGCGCGTACCGGTACGCCGGCCGCTCGGAAGCAGTACGCCGTCGTCGCCTACGTTTTTGCCGGTGCCTTCATGCGCCGCGTTGGCGGCGCAACTGGTCTTCGTACTGCGCTCGATACAACCTGGCAAAACCATGCAGCACTGGCATCACCGCCGCCCAGATCACCGCCAGCAGAGCCAGGGTCGGCCAGGTGCCGAGGGGCAGGCTGACGTCGGCGAGCTGCGCGCCAGCGTAGTAGGACAGCGGCGCACCCAGGGCGCCGAGCAGGCTGCCGCGCCACCAGGGCTGCGCCGTCCAGGCCAGGCAGTGGTTGAGGGTGGTCGCCAGCAGCAGCCAGAGCAGGGCCAGCCACAGCGGAATCAACTGGCGTGGCTCGCCGAAATCGAACACACCGAGGTTGAGCAGAAAGCTGTCCAGCGCGCTGCCAGCAAGAAAGACGCTGAGCAGCAGCTTGCCTTCCGCCGCCCAGCTACTCAGCCACAACAGATGCACCAGCAAAACCGCCGCCACCAGCAGCAGCCAGGGGCTGTCGCCGCCCAGCACGCAGGCGAACCAGCCGAGCTGGAAGAGGAAGGCGTTGGCGATCAGTTTAGGCATAGTAGGGTCTGTTCCCGTTTCGTTCATGGCCGCGCCGGAGCCCGTTTTTGCGCGAGCCAAGGCGCGAGGAGAGAAGTTTGGTCATTCCAAATAAGCGACGAGCAATGCGCATCGCGCAAAAACAGGCCCGGCCCTTCGGGTTGTGCGGCAAATGGCGCCATGCCGCGTTGCGGGCCTTGCCAAGGGAATGACCATTACCTGCGTCCCGCGCCTTGCCTGGCGCCATTTGGCGCTACAACACGGCTCACGACGAAACGGCAGCAGACCCTAGGTTTCCTAACAGGGGAGCGGGCCGCGCCGATGGTTTGGCCAGCAGCAGTTGCGCGGTGCCAATGGTGCGTTCGAGGAAGCCCCCTTCGCAATAGCACAGGTAGAACTCCCACAGCCGATAGAAATAGTCGTCGTAGCCCAACTGCTCGAGGCGATGCCGCGCTTGGCGCAGGTTTTCGTGCCAGATACGCAGGGTGCGCGCGTAGTGCAGGCCGAAGTCCTCCATGTGGTGCAGGTTGAGGTCGGTATGCCGGCTGACCACGTCGAGCATCTTGTGCATCGACGGCAGTGCGCCGCCGGGGAAGATGTAGCGCTGGATGAAGTCGACGCTGCGCCGCGCCTGTTCATAGCGCTGGTCGCGGATGGTGATGGCCTGCAGCAGCATCAGCCCATCGGGCTTGAGCAGGCGGGCGCACTGCTCGAAGTAGGTGGGCAGGAAGCGATGGCCGACGGCTTCGATCATCTCGATGGACACCAGCTTGTCGTACTGGCCGCTCAGGTCGCGGTAGTCCTCCAGCAGCAGGGTGATGCGGTCTTCCAGGCCCAGCTCGCGAATGCGCTTTTGCGTATGGGCGTACTGTTCGCGTGACAGGGTGGTGGTGGTCACCCGGCAGCCGTAGCGGCTGGCGGCGTGGATGGCCATGCTGCCCCAGCCGGTGCCGATCTCCAGCAGGTGGTCGCTGCGCTTGAGATCGAGCTTCTGGCAGATGCGCTCGAGCTTGTTCAACTGGGCCTGCAGCAGGCTTTCGTCGTCGCTGCGGAACATCGCCGCCGAGTACATCAGGGTGGGGTCGAGGAACTGCTCGAACAGCTCGTTGCCCAGGTCGTAGTGCGCGGCGATGTTGCGTCGCGAGCCACTGCGGGTATTGCGGTTGAGCCAGTGCAGGCCCTGGATCAGCGGGCGCCCCAGGCGCGCCAGGCCGCCCTCCATGGCGTCGAGCACATCGAGGTTGGCGACGAACACGCGGATCACCGCGGTCAGATCCGGGGTGCTCCAGTAGCCGTGGATGTAGGCCTCACCCGAGCCGATCGAGCCGTTGCCGGCCACCAGGCCCCAGACAGCCGGGTCATGCACCTCGATCTCGGCGCGCAGACGCGCCTGCGGGTCGCCGAACTGCAGGCTATCGCCGGCCTCTCGGATGGTCAGCAGGCCGTGGCGCAGGTTCTGCAACTGGCGCAGCACGGCGCGGCGCAGCAGGCTGGCACCGATGCCGTTGCCGCTGCGCACCAGGTTCTTCGCGGAGTTCAGGCTAGAGCTTTTCATGGGGCATGTCCTTCGCTTGTGGGCGGGCGACGCGGAAGCTGCCTTCTGCGGGCCGGTGGTCGAAAATCGGGATGCGTTTGAGCAGCAGGCGCAGGGCCTGCCAGTAGATGGCCAGCAGGGTCTTGCCGGCCATCCAGGGAAAACTCAGCAGGTAGCGGTGCAGGCTGGCGCGGCTCAGCGGCTGACGCTGCAAGGACAGGCTGGCGTCGAACACCTTGGTGTCGCCCTGCCAGTCGGCCATGTGCACGCCCAGGCGTTCGCCCACCGGGCTGAGGCTCATGCGGTACTGCAGTTCGCGCGGCAGAAAGGGCGAGACGTGAAAGGCCTTGTCCACGCTGAAGCGCTGGCGCCCTTCGCCACTGGCCGGCAGCACGTAGTGATAACGCTCGCGCCAGGGCGTGTTGCTGACTTCGCAGAGCAGCGCCATCAGCCGTTGTTCGGCGTCGTGGCAGTAGAAGATGCTCACCGGGTTGAAGGCCAGACCCCAGCTCCGCGGTTGCGTCAGCACGCAGATACGCCCTTGCGGGCGGATGCCGAGGGCCGCTTGCACGCGGTCGCGCACCGCCTCGTGCAGTGGCGTGCCCTGGCGTGTGGCCTCGGGCAGGTAGTCGCTTTCGCGGAAGGCGAAGGGCGCCCAGCGACCGGCACCGGCCAGGCGTGACAGGGCGAACAGTTGCGCCTGCTCGCTCAGATCCAGGTACAGCAGGCCCATGCGATAGCGGAAGGCATGCGCGCGCGGGGTGAAGCGGCGATGCTGCACCCAGCCGCTGTACAGGGCGCTGATCACCAGCTTTCCCCCAGTTCGCGGGCCACGCGCAGGGCGCTGACCACGCCATCCTCGTGGAAGCCGTTGGCCCAGTAGGCGCCGCAGAAATAGCTGTGCTGCGCACCGGCCAGCTCCTGCCAGCGTGCCTGCGCAGCGATGCCGGCCAGGCTGTATTGCGGGTGGGCGTACTGGAAGCGGCCGAGGATCTGCCGCGGGTCGATGGTGGCGGTCTGGTTGAGGCTGACGCAGAAGGTGGTGTCGCTGTCGATGCCCTGCAGGATGTTCATGTCGTAGGTAACGGCGGCGGGATGTTCGCTGGGGCCACCCAGGCGATAGTTCCAACTGGCCCAGGCCAGGGGGCGCTTGGGCAGCAGGCGGGTGTCGGTGTGCAACACCACGTCGTTGTTGGCGTAGGGCAGGGCGCCGAGGATGTCCCGTTCGGCCTGGCTGGGCTGGGCCAGCAGGGCCAGGGCCTGGTCGCTGTGGCAGGCGAACACCACCTTGTCGAAGCGTTCGCTGCCGGCGGCGCTGTGCAGGGTCACGCCGTCGGCATCGCGCTCCACGCGTAGCACCGGGCAGTTGAGGCGGATGCGCTCGGCGAAGCTGGCGGTCAGCGGCGCCACGTAGCTGCGCGAGCCGCCTTCAATGACGTGCCATTGCGGGCGCTCGCTCACCGACAGCAGGCCGTGGTTCTTGAAGAAGCGCACGAAGAACTGCAGCGGGAAGGCCAGCATATCTACCAGCGACATCGACCAGATGGCCGCGCCCATGGGCACGATGTAGTGGTCGATGAAGCGCCGGCCGTAACCGTTCTCGGTGAGGTAGTCACCGAGGGTCATGTCGGCGGCGATGCGGCCCTGCTCGAGGTCGTTCAGGGCCTTGCGGTTGAAGCGCAGGATGTCACGCACCATGCCCCAGAACGCTGGCGATAGCAGGTTGCTGCGTTGGGCGAACAGGGTGTTGAGGTCATGGCCGTTGTATTCCGTACCGGTCACCGGGTCGCTGACCGAGAAGCTCATTTCGGTGGGCTTGAAGGCCACGCCCAGTTCCTTCAGCAGGCGGATGAAGTTGGGGTAGGTCCAGTCGTTGAAGACGATGAAGCCGGTGTCGATGGCGTAGGCGCGGCCATTCACCTCCACATCCACGGTATGGGTGTGGCCGCCGATCCAGTCGCTGGCCTCGAACACCTGGATGTCGTGGTGGCGATTGAGCAGGTAGGCGCAGGTCAGGCCGGCGATGCCGCTGCCGACGATGGCGATTTTCATTGAGCGTCCTCGTTACGTGCCAGGCGCCGGCCGATGGCCAGTTGCAGGCGGCTGGGCAGGCTGCCGAGCAGTTTCAGCACGGCGATGAAGGGGGTGGGGAAGGCGATTTCGTGCGGACGCTTGTCCAGGCGCTCGGCGATGTAACGGGCGGCGCGCTCCACCGGCCAGCGCATGGGCATGGGAAAGTCGTTCTTCTGCGTCAGCGGCGTGTCGACGAAGCCGGGGCTGACCAGGGTGACGTCGATGCCTTCGGCGGCCAGGTCGATGCGCAGGCTCTGCAGCAGATAACGCACGGCGGCCTTGGAGGCTCCGTAGGCTTCGGAGCGTGGCAGCGGCAGGTAGGTCACCGAGCTGCCCACGCCGACCAGATGCGGGCGCTCGGCATTACGCAGCAGGGGCAGTGCCACCTCGATGCAATGGCTGGTGGAGAACAGGTTGGCGCTGACCACACGCCCGATCATCGCCGCCTCGAACTGGCGCACCTCGACGTATTCGCAGGTGCCGGCATTGAGGATGGCGCAGTCCAGCGCGCCCCAGGCCTGGGCGATGCGCTGGCCGATGGCGCGCACCTGTTCGGCGTCGGTGAGATCCCCCGGTGCCACCAGCACCTGCTCGCCATAGCGAGCGGCCAGGGCCTGCAGCGGGCCGACGCTGCGCGCGCTGAGGGCCACCTGATGGCCGGCGCGCAGCAGTTCTTCGGCCAGCGCCGCGCCGATGCCACTGCTGGCGCCGGTAAGCCAGATGCGTTTCATGCCAACCTCCGCTTCAGCCAGGCGATGACCCTGCCCATCAGGGGCAGGTGTTCATAGAGCAGGGCACCGGCATCGAAGTAGTCGCGGTGCTGGTAGACCTTGTCGCGCCAGCGCAGGTGCGAGCAGCCCTCCACGGCGATTTCGGCACCGCCGCGCAGGCGCGGATGGCGGTAGCGCATGGTCCAGCGCAGGTAGCCCTCGCCTTCGGCGACCTGATCGAAGCCATGGAACTCGAACTGCAGGGCCTCGACATTGGCGTACAGCTCGGCGAAGTAGCGGCGCACGGCGCTTAGCCCATGCACCTCATGCAGCGGATCGCGGAACGACACGTCATCGCTGTACAGCTCGCCGAGCAGCTCAAGGTTGTCCTTGTTCAGCATGGCGAAGCGCTCGCCGAACTGGCGGAGAAAGTCGCTCATGCCAGGGCCTCCTCGCTGCCGGCCAGGTTCTTGAACGCGGCCAGGGCGCGTTGCCGGGAGCGCGCCAGGTCGACGATCGGGCGCGGGTAGCCGGCCGGAGCGAACAGGCCGCCGAGTGCGGACGGGTCATGGATGTCGCGCTTGTTCAGGCCTGCCAGTTCCGGCAGCCACTGGCGGATGAAGTGGCCGTCGGGGTCGAACTTCTGCGACTGGCTGATGGGGTTGAAGATGCGAAAGTACGGCGCGGCATCGGTGCCGGTGGAGGCGCTCCACTGCCAGCCGCCGTTGTTCGCCGCCAGGTCGCCGTCGATCAGGTGACGCATGAAGAAGCGTTCGCCTTCGCGCCAGTCGATCAGCAGGTTCTTGGTCAGGAACATGGCGACGATCATGCGCAGGCGGTTGTGCATCCAGCCGGTTTCGCGCAACTGGCGCATGGCCGCGTCGATGATCGGCAGGCCGGTGCGGCCTTCCTGCCAGGCGGCCAGTTCCTCGGGGGCATGGCGCCAGGGCACGGCTTCGGTGTCGAGGCGGAAGGCGCGATGCATCGACACGCGCGGGTAGCCCACCAGGATGTGCTTGTAGAACTCGCGCCAGAGCAGCTCGTTGATCCAGGTGACGACACCGGGATTGCCGCTGTCGAATTCGCCTCTGTTAGCTGCCAACGCTGCATGCAGGCACTGACGTGGCGATAGCACGCCAGCGGCCAGGTAGGGCGAGAGCTGGCTGGTGCCGGGTTTGCCGGGCAAGTCGCGTTCGTCCTGGTAGTAGGCGATCTGCTCGTCGGCGAAGCGCGCCAGGCGCTGTAGTGCCTGCTCCTCACCGGCTGGCCAGAGGCTGCGCAACGGCTCACTGGGCGTGGCGAAACCCTGCACGGCAGTCGGCACCGGGTCGGCCTGCAGCGACAGAGGCGCCTGTGGCCTGGGCCTGGGTAGCACAGCGGGCAGGCTCGCGTGCAGGCGCTCGTAGCAGACCCGGCGGAACTGGCTGTAGACCTGGAAGTAACCGCCCGAGCGGGTCAGGACGCTACCAGGGCGGAATAAAATCTGGTCGAGATGGCTGTGCCAGTCGATGGCCTGCTGGGCGAGATAGGCCGCGACGGTGCGATCACGCTGGCTTTCGTTGACGCCATATTCCTCGTTGACGTGCACGGCGCAGACCTCGTGCGCATGGCACAGCTCGGCGATCACCGCCGGGGCTGCCTGCCAGTCGTCGCAGCGACGTATCAGCAGTGGCACCCCGAGGGCGCCTAGTGCCTGGCTTAGCTGGGCCAGGTTGCGTAGCCAGAAATCCACCTTGCACGGGGCGTCGTCATGGCAGCGCCATTGCATGGGGGTGATCAGGTACAAGGCGATGCTCGGCCCGGCGCCCATGGCCTGGTTCAGGGCGCTGTTGTCCTGCACGCGCAGGTCGCTGCGAAACCAGATCAGTCGGCGCATGACGAGACCTCCTGAGGGCCTAGCAGGCCATTGCTGCAAAGCCAGGCGTGGGCCGCCAGTGGGTCGCTGGCAGCGTTCAGCTCGGCCAGGGCATCGCGATGGATATGAGTGGCAGGGCCGGCAATCAGCAGCGGCACTGGAGATTGCTCGGCCAGACGTGGCAACTGGCGGTGCACCAGGCTGCCGTCGAGCGCCTGTTCGGCATACAGCAGCAGGGCGCGTGGAAGCATCTGCTCCAGCACGCCGAGCAGCTCGTTGGGCGGCACCGGCCAGTCGAAGACTTCCACCGGGCAGTCGCTGGCGCTGACCAGCCAGGCGCTGAGCCAGAGCCCGGGCTCCATCGGTGCGTCGCCGATGTTGACCAGCAGCAGCGGTGCGCCGCCCGTCTGCCGGTTGCTGTGATAGACGCGGGTGGCCAGCTTGCTGCGCAGCCAGGAGAAGAAGAACACCTGCTCGGCGCGGTTGCCGAACTGCCCCTGCCAGCGCATGCGCAGATCCCCCAGCAGGGGCCAGAGCAACTGCGCGGCCAGTGTGGCTGCCGGGTACAGCGCCAGGCTGGCGTTGAAGCGATCGTCCAGGCGCCGTTCGTTGAACTGGGCGATGCAGGTCAACAGCTCGTTGCGTAGGCGCGACCAGCTATCGGTGCTCGTCGGCTGCGGTACCTGCTCGTGATCGAGCAGCGACTTGACCTGCCCCACGGCCACGCCCCTGGTCAACCAGGCGAGGATGGCCTGAATGCGCATGACATTGGCGGGTGAGTAGAGGCGGTGGCCCTTGGGCGTGCGGTACGGCACGATCAGGCCATAGCGGCGTTCCCAGGCGCGCAGGGTCACGGCGTTGACGCCGGTGCTGCGTGCCACTTCGCGAATCGGCAGGTAGCCCTCATCGAGGGCCTGACGATAGTCGTTGCCGGTTTCGCTTTCGACCAGGGTATCGGTATTCATCGGGTCACAACGCATTGCGCAGGCTGAGGGGTTCCGGGTGCGGTTGCAGGTAGGCCTGCTCGGCGATGTAGCGATCCGGATGACGGCGGAAGTGGTGCTTGAGCAGGGTCAGCGGTACCACCAGCGGCACGATGCCGTCGCGGTACTGGCCGATCAGTTGCTGCATTTCCTGTTTCTCGTCGGCGCTCAGGGCGCGTTTGAGGTAGCCGCTCAGATGCTGCAGCACGTTGCTGTGAGTGCCGCGGGTGGCGCACTTTTGCAGCGCCTTCATCAGCTCGCTGAAGTATTGCGGCGCCAGGCTGTCGAGTTCGTGCTGGGCGAGGTTGCCGAGCAGGCGGCCCAGGGATTTGTAGCGCAGCGGGTCGGTGGCCATCAGCAGGTACTTGTAGCGCGAGTGGAAGGCGATCAGCGCGCCACGGCTGAGCCCTTCACGCAGCAGGCGCCGCCATTCGGCATGGGCATAGACGCGGGTGATGAAGTTTTCGCGCAGCACCGGATCCATCAGCCGGCCGGCCTCCTCGACGGGCAGATCGGGGTGACGGGCGCAGAAGTGGGCGGCGAAGATGCCGCGTCCCGGTTCGCTGGGGCGACCGCCTTGCTGATACACCTTGACCCGGTGCAGTCCGCAGGACGGGGACTGCTGCATGAAGATGAAGCCATCGATGCCGTTCAGCTCATCGGCCATGCGCTCGCCGTAGGCGGCCAGTGCTTCGGTGACGTCCCGCGTAGGGTCGACGCTGCCGACTGCGCGCGGTGCTTGCGGATCACCCACCAGGCGAATGGGTTCTCGCGGCACGCTCATGCCGATGCCCACTTCCGGGCAGGTCTTGATGAAGTCGAAATGCCGATTCAGTTCGCGGCTGCACAGTTGCGAAAGCTTGTGCCCACCGTTGTAGCGCACTTCGTCGCCCATGAGGCAGGCGCTGATACCCAGTTTGGGTCTGCTCGCTTGCATCGATATTCCCCTCTGATCTTGTACATGGCTATTGCCATGTACAACTTAGGGGGAATCATAGGCACAGAATTGTACGTGCACAATGTTTTTGTACAGCTTCTGTATTGCTTTTTGTGAGGGGCTTAGCAGGCCGTTGAAAAACGTAGGCGAGGTAGGCAAGACAAGGCAAAAACAGCCGAAAAAAGCACTGGGCCCGCACTCGGGTTTACGTGTTGTAAATGAGCATTTTGACTGGGCTCGCACGCGAGGCTGTTTTTAACGCAGTATTGCCAACGCACGACTGCAGGGATGCAGGAGGTAGAGCGACGCAGGAAGCCAAAGCCGAGGTAGTTTTTCAACGGCCTGTTAGCGCCAGCCTTGCTGCCAGCGCTCGGTATCCAGCAATTGCTGCCAGTCGAGGCGTTCGCTGCGCCCCGTGAGCACGGCCTGCAGCTCCACGGCGACGACCCGCTCCTGCTCGTCACGCAGCAGTTCGGTGACCAGGAAATGCCGCTCGCGATTCTGTGGACGGCTGGCCGTCCACTTCGAGAGCAGCAGCTTGGCGGGATTCAGTCGACGCTTGGGCGGTGCGTTCATGCCAGGTGTTCGAGCAGGCGGCGCGCGGCGTCCTGGCCGCTGAGCCAGGCCCCTTCGACGCGGCCGGACAGGCACCAGTCGCCACAGGCATACAGGCCCAGGTCGGCATCGGCCAGCGCGCCCCACTGGTGGGCCTGAGCCGGGCGGGCGTAGAGCCAGCGGTGGGCGAGGGTGAAGCTGGGCGCCGGCACGGCGCAGCCGATCAGCTCGGCGAAGGCACCATGCAGGTGCTCGATCACCGCGTCCTTGGGCAGATCCACATGCTGCCGGCTCCAGGCACTGCTGGCATGCAGCACCCAGGTGTCGGGCTGCTGCTCCCGACCCGGCTTGCTGCGGTTACGGGCCAGCCAGTCGAGGGGGCTGTCCTGCACGAAGCAACCTTCGAGGCGCGTGTCGAGCGGGGTGTCGAAAGCCAGGGCGACGGCCCAGGTCGGCTCCATCACCACGCTGGCCGCAGTGCCAGCCAGCTTCGGGGCGGCGGCCAGCAGGGCGCTGGCCTGGGGCGCGGGCGTGGCGACGATGACCTGGCTGAAGGGGCCGTGGCTGGTGCCTTCGGCATCGAGCAGCGTCCAGTTCTGATCACCACGGAAAACTTCGGTGACGCGGCAGGAGAAATGCACCGGCAGCGCGCCGAGCAAGGCGCGGGTGATGGCGCTCATGCGTGGCGTGCCGACCCAGCGCACCTGTTCGTCCGGCGACGGGCTGAGTTGCCCGGACTGGCTGTTGTAGAGGCTTGGCAGCCACTGCGCGACCCAGCCACGGGCTTGCCACTGCTGCACCACCTCGACGAAGCGGCGATCCCGCGCGGTGAAGTATTGGGCACCCAAATCCAGGCTGCCGATGTCGCTGCGCTTGCTGGCCATACGCCCACCGCTGCCACGGCTCTTGTCGAACAGCTCGACGTCGTGGCCGGCTGCATGCAGTGTCTGGGCGGCGGACAATCCGGCGAGGCCGGTGCCGATGATGGCGATGGTCATGGTTTACCTCTTCAGCGCTGAATGCTTTACAGGCTAAGACTTAGACAAAAGCTATACAGGGATGTTTTCATGTACATGGCCTCGTACTTTGCTCCTATTCTAGGTTTAGGACAAACCTGGCAATGAATAAAGGCACCTGTCGCTTTGTCTGGGTAGGTGCTAGCGGCACACTCGAGTTTTGCCCACTGAGGAGCAGACCATGCATATTTTGTTGACCGGCGGCACCGGCCTGATTGGCCGCAGCCTCTGCGCGCATTGGCACGAGCAGGGCCATCGTCTCACTGTCTGGAGCCGTGATCCAGCCAAGGTTGCGCGCCTGTGCGGCGAGGCGGTGCGTGGTATCGCCGCGCTCGAAGAACTCGACGGCGAACCGCTCGATGCGGTGGTCAATCTGGCTGGTGCGCCCATTGCCGACCGGCCCTGGAGCCGCAAGCGCAAGGCGTTGCTGTGGGCCAGCCGTATAGACCTCACCGAGCAGTTGGTGACCTGGCTGGAGCGCCGCGAACAACGTCCGGCGGTGCTGCTCTCCGGCTCCGCCGTGGGCTGGTACGGCGACGGCGGCGATCAGGAACTGCGCGAGGACATGCAGCCGCTGGGCGATGACTTCGCCGCGCAGCTCTGTGGCGCCTGGGAGCAGGCCGCGCTGCGTGCACAGAGCCTGGACATGCGGGTGGTGCTGCTGCGCACGGGGCTGGTGCTGGCGCGCGATGGCGGCCTGCTGGCGCGGTTGCGCCTGCCGTTTCGCTTGGGGCTGGGCGGTCGTCTCGGCGATGGCCGGCAGTGGATGCCGTGGATCCATATTGCCGATCAAATCGAGCTGATCGATTTTCTCTTGCAGCGGCCCGAGGCGCAGGGTCCTTATAATGCCTGCGCGCCGCTGCCGGTGCGCAACGCCGAATTCACCAAGGCACTGGGGCAGGCCCTGAGTCGGCCGACCTGGTTGCCGGCACCGGCCTTCGCCTTGCGTGCCGGCCTGGGTGAGATGGCCGAGCTGCTGCTGGGTGGCCAGCGTGCCTTGCCGAGCCGCTTGCTCGATGCCGGTTTCAGTTTTCGTTTCACCCATCTGGATGTCGCCCTGACGGATGTGCTGGGCCATTGACCTTTATCACTAGGATTTCGCATGACCGATCACGCATTGCTGCTGGTTAATCTGGGTTCGCCGGCGTCCACCGAGGTGGCCGATGTGCGCCGTTATCTCAACCAGTTCCTCATGGATCCTTATGTGGTCGACCTGCCCTGGCCGCTACGCCGGTTGCTGGTGTCGCTGATTCTAATCAAGCGCCCGGCCGCCTCGGCGCACGCCTATGCCTCGATCTGGTGGGAAGAGGGCTCGCCGCTGATCGTGCTCAGCCGCCGTTTGCAGCAAGCGATGAAGGCGCACTGGACGCGTGGCCCGGTGGAGTTGGCCATGCGCTACGGTGAGCCATCCATCGAATCGACCCTGCTGCGCATGGCTGAGCAGGGCATTTGCGAAATCACCCTGGCGCCGCTCTACCCGCAGTTCGCCGATAGCACCACCACCACGGTGATCGAGGAAGCCAAACGGGTCGTGCGCGAGCATGGCCTCGACATGCGCTTCTCCATCCTGCCGCCATTCTTCGAGCAACCCGAGTACCTCGACGCCTTGGTGGCCAGCGCCAAACCCTATCTGGATCAGGGCTTCGACCATCTGCTGTTGAGCTTCCATGGCCTGCCGGAGCGGCACTTGCGCAAGCTCGATGCCAGCGGCCATTGCCTGAAGGGGCCGGACTGCTGCCGCACGGCGTCGCCCGAGGTGCTGGCCAAGTGTTATCGCGCCCAGTGCCTGCGCAGCGCCGAGCTGTTCGCCGAGCGCATGGGCCTGGCGCCGGAGCAGTGGTCGGTGAGCTTCCAGTCGCGCCTGGGGCGTGACAAGTGGATCGAGCCCTACACCGAGAACAGACTCGATGAGCTGGCCGCGCAGGGGGTGAAGAAACTTTTGGTGATGTGCCCGGCCTTCGTCGCCGACTGCATCGAGACGCTGGAGGAAATCGGCGACCGTGGCCGCGAGCAGTTCGTCGAGGCCGGCGGTGAAAGCCTGCAACTGGTGCCTTGCCTGAACGATCATCCGCAGTGGGCAGCGGCGCTGAGCCTCCTGTGCGAGCGAGCCCCGCAGGCCGTGTGAGGGATTTGGCTGCAGGGGGCGGGAATGCTTGGGGGAGACCGGACTGGCAAGTTTGTGTGCTGGTTTCGGTTGTTTTCGGGTGTTCAAGCTGTTTATCGGTGTTTAGCTGACGTCTCCTGTTTCGCCCCCCGGCGACCTTCTTTTGTCAAACGCCACAAAAGAAGGCAAAAGGTCTTGGCCCCGACATCCGGCCCCGGCTGCGCCGGGGTTCGTTTGCTCCATCGCTGCTCCGAGGGTCGGCTTACAAGGGCCGTCCCTGGCCCTTTAAGCGGGGCCGCCATCGGTATCTCGCGGCATCCATGCCGCTCGCCCCTCTACGCAACGATTCCACTCAGGGGCCATTTGCGCGCCTGAACGAACAGGCATTTCAGGGTATGCATGACGTGTGCTGGTAATTGTGAGTTCGTCGGGTTAAACCAAAACTTTCATGTGTGTAGGGCGTACCGGAGCGCCGGCCGCTCGGAAGCAGTACACCGTTGGTGGGAGTATTGAACGTAGGTTGTGGTGCCGAACTGGGCATGGCCCGGCGGACTGTTCGCTGGCGCTCCTGAGTCCGCCCTACGGCTGCCCTCTCAAACACTCCACGCTAATTCTGGTTTACCTCGGGTTCAGGCGCGTGCAGAGCCCGCCCAGGAGGGCGAACGGAGTCGTCGTGGAAGAGGTTGAGCGACATGGATGTCGCGAAAGCCGCGATGGGCCAGGGATGGCCCACCGCGGCGGGCCTCTGGAGCGGCGATGGAGTGAGCGAACCCTGGCGAAGCCAGGGCCGGATGAAAGGGCGGAGGGTTTTGGTTACTTTTGCCCGCAAAAGTGACTCGCCTGGGAAGGCGAAACCAAGAGCATCAGCCAAAACGCGGCAATTCGGAACAAGCACCCAAAAAAACCTGTCCGCCAGTTCGATATCAAGACAGATTTCCCGAGATTCCACGAAAAACCCAAGAAAGACCCGCATCCACGATACGGGCCTTTCGCATGCGTACTACCAGCGCCTGTCGCGCCGCCAATAGGGCTCACGGTAAGGGGACGGTGGGTAAGGCCGGTAAGCCGGCACGACGACCACCCGCGTCGGCGGGTAGTAGTAACCCGGAGGCGGCGCATAGTAGGCCCGTGGTGCGTAATGCACTGGCTGCGCCGGGTAGTAATAGACCCGTGGCGGTGGTGGACGATGAATCGGAGCAGGGCGGCTGGACGCGATCACGCCGCCGATGACCGCACCCGCCACCACACCGGCGATGGCAGCGTCACTGCGACTCGACGCCTGGGCATTGCCCAGGCCGGCCAGCGTCAGGCTGACAGCGAGGGCGGCGATGAGAGGGGCACGAGCTTGCATGGTGGTGACCTCCTGAGAATGCGCAATGTCTTCGCGCAATGAATCAGACTGTCGCCGTTCGGCTTCGTTGTTCGGGCTTGTGTAAGGCTTGGGTAAAGGTGACGCGTTCGGCTAATCGCAGCGGCAAGACCCGGACGAGGGAATTTTGCGCTTTACTGGGTATCTGAACGGTGCCGCGCTGTTGGCGGGATCGAGGCTGCTGGGGGCGGCGCGATGCGTTCGGATCGAGACCAGAGAAGGGTACCAACAAGCTGGCGGCGATTGCTGCCGGCCCTGCTGTGCCTGGCATTGCTCGGTGGTTGCAGCGGGCGTCTGGACAATGACTCGATCATTAACAAGCGTAGCCCGCTCAAGCCCGGCGAGCTGTTGCAAACCGACGTCGACCGCATGGCGACCCTGGCCATGCGCAACAACCTCAACAGCCTCTACCGGCTGATGCACAAGCTCTACCGGCGCAACCCGCGAGAATGGCGCAAGAACGCCATGCCCGACAGCGCCAGCATGGAGCGGCAGATCCAGTACGCCATCGAACACAATCAGGGCTGGCCAAGCCTGGGCGGCCTGCGTGATGTGGCGGCCCTGGATTACGCCTTGAGCCCGGCGTTCCAGGGCGACCGGGTGGCCGCTTTCACCTATGCCATCGGCAGCATGCTGGTCACCGCGCACGGTGGGCGCACCGAGTTCTACCTGACCGACAGCTTCAATGCGCAGTTCATCTACAACGCCGCACGCAACCTGGAGAAGGCCGCCTGGATGCTCGGCCAGCGGCGGGATGCCAGTGGTCGGCCCCTGCTGTTGTCCAACGAGGTGTCCGAGCAGGGCAGCAACCTCAGCTTTGCCGTGGAGTTCGGCAAGATGGTGGCGCGCCTCGATCTGCTGACGCACGTGCTGGAAGAACGCTACCGACGCATGGGCGCCAACTATGCACAGAGCCTGTTCCTGTTGAATTTCCTGCCCGTGCAGTGAATGTCACTGTGCCCAGCGTTGCTCGATGCGCTGCAGCGTGCCGTTTTCCCGCAATTTCACCAGCGCTTGAGAGAACTGCTGGGCGTGCTCGATATCGCCTTTGGCGAAGGCGACGAAACGCGGCATCCGCACCAGGGGTCTGGGCAGTATGCGCACACGCTCCAGGGCATGCTGTTCACGCACGAAATACAGGAGCTGAGTGCGGTCGCCGACGATGAGGTCGATGCGCCCGGCCAGCAGCATCGACACCAGTTGCCGCGGATTCTGCGCAGAGGTGTCGCGCAGCAGGGCGGCCTGATCGAAGTCTTCCTCGTAGGCATAGCCACGTACCTGGCCGATCACGTAAGGGGCCAGATCCTCCAGCGTCTGCCAGTCGTCGATGGCGGTGGTGGTTCGGGTCATGAAGACGGTGGTGCCGCTGCGCAATGGCCCGACCAGTTGGTATTGCGCCTGACGCTGCGCGGTGCCGGCGAACTGGAAGGCCATGCGCGCCTCACCGCGATCGAGCATGCGCTTGACCCGCTCCCAGGGATACAGACGGATGGCGTAGCTCACCTTGGCTTCCTGCAGCACGGCGTCGACCAGCTCCACGTCCAGGCCGAGTGGCGTATCGCTGTCGTCAGTGATGAAGCTGTAGGGGGCGAACTGCTCGTCGCCCACCACGCGCCAGGTTTGCGCATGCAGCACGGGGCTGAGCAGAACCAGCAGAAGTGGCAGCAGGTGGCGCATGGAGCGGTAATTCCGAGACTGTTCTGCCCTTGAGGCTAGCACCTGCTGGTGCTGCCTGCTGGGCAGAAGGTCACAGCGTCGACGACGCGGCGTCAGACCTTGCGCACGAACTCGGACTTGAGTTTCATCGCGCCGATGCCGTCGATCTTGCAGTCGATATCGTGATCGCCGTCGACCAGACGGATGTTCTTCACCTTGGTGCCGACCTTGACCACCAGCGACGAGCCCTTGACCTTGAGATCCTTGATTACGGTGATGGTGTCGCCGTCCTGCAGCAGGTTGCCCACCGAGTCCTTGATCACTCGCGCGTCATCCTCGCTGGCGCTGGTTTCGCCAGCTTTCCACTCATGGGCGCACTCGGGGCAGACCAGTTGCTCACCGTCTTCGTAGGTGTATTCGGAGTTGCATTTGGGGCAGGGCGGCAGGGTGCTCAAGGGGCGTCCTCGGAGGTGGTTAGAAACCGCATAGTGTATAGGGAATTAGCGCCCGATGCCCGCCTGGCAAAGCCGCGCTGATTCAGGATGTCAAAAATATTGGACTTCCAATATGGTGTCTGACGGCTTCCCTGATCTCCTTGTCCGCATATTTTCTCTGCTATAGGCCAATTGCCTGATGTGGCAGCAAGAAAATAGATCGGTTTGATGTTTGACATATTTTACGGCTCGGGCACACTGGCGGCAGATTCCGCTACTGGTTCGGGTATTGGTTGCCATGTTGGGCAACCCTTTTCATGGAGCGAAAAGGCCTGGGTCATGTCGCCGTCGGAAGGTGGCCAGCGTGCAGGACGCTCGGTTGCGTGCGGAGTTAGCCAACCAGGTCGCGAGCATTTCGCCGGGCCTGTACAGCAACGACAGGCCCGGCCTGTCCCAAGGTGACGTATGTCCGATAACAAGATCCGCAATACCCCGCGCAAACCCGTCGTGTTGATGTCCATGGGCGCTCAGGAGCGCAAGGGCCATGCCTATCAGGTCATGACCCACAAGTACATTCAGCCCCTGGTCGACTTCTCCGGCTGCGTGCCGCTGCTGGTGCCCACCTGCTGTGGTACCGATGACCTCGAGCAGTATCTGGATATGGCCGACGGTATCTATCTGACCGGTGCCGGCAGCAACATCGATCCGAGCCTCTATGGCCAGGAAAACCTCACGCCGGAAAAGACCCAGGATCGCGACCGCGACCTGTTTGACTTGCCACTGATCAAGGCAGCCATTGCTCGCGGCCTGCCGATCTTCGCCATCTGCCGTGGCATGCAGGAAATCAACGTGGCGCTGGGCGGCGACATTTACCAGAAGGTCTATGCCGAGCCCGGTTTCAACGATCACCGCGAGAACCCCGAGGATCCGGTCGAGGTGCAATACGCACCGAGCCATGGCGTGAAGCCGGTTCCCGGTAGCTGGTTTGCCGAGTTGATGGGGCAGGAGGAGATTCGCGTCAATTCCCTGCACGGCCAGGCCATCCGTACCCTGGGCAAGGGGCTGGAAGTGTTGGCCACCGCCGAGGATGGCCTGATCGAGGCGATCCATGGGCCGAGCCTGTCGCCCTTCCTGTTCGCCGTGCAATGGCATCCGGAATGGCAGGCAGCGCAGAACCCGGATTCGGTGAAGATCTTCCAGGCCTTTGGTGAGGCCTGCCGCCAGCAGGTGGCGAGGCGTCGTGGCCAGCCGGCCTGCGCGGCCTGAGGCAGGCGCAGCCGTCAGTAGGGATTTGGCGGCTGCGGCCAGCTCAGGGTGCCGCTGTCGCTGAAGCGGCGCGTGCCGAACAGGCCGTCGGCCAGTTTGCCGCGCAGTTCATAAGACAGTTCCTGGCCGGGCTGATAACCGGCGGCGCCCCAGGCCTGACGCACCATGGAAAACGCAGAAATGCTCAGCGGCACGCTGACCAGCGTTTCGCCGAAGCGCGGAACGCTGCCGCTCTGATCGCTGACGCCGCTGGCCAGTGGCTGGCCGTTGACATCCAGATCCAGCGCCATGCCATTGAAGCTCACCGCACTGTCGTTGGGGTTCTGCACCCGCAGCTTGGCGGCGAAGCGCACTTCCAGGCCCTGGCTGGGCAGTGGTTCGAGACCAACCAGGTCGACTCGTAGCGGATCGCGATTGCTCAGGCTGGCGCAGGCGCCAAGGTTGGCCGCGAGCAGCGTGAGCAGGCAGAGACGAAGCAGGCGAGACATGGCGATCTTCCCCAGGCGTTGTGGGCTCAGGATAAAAGACCGCTGCCAGCGCCATTAGCTCCCGGCGCGTTGCCGGCTGCCCAGTACCAGGGCGATTCCGCCGAGTACCGCCGCGGCGCTGAGCAGCAGGCGCAGGCTCAGGGCTTCGCCAAGCAGCAGACTGCCGCCCAGTGCCGCAAGGATCGGCACGCTGAGTTGCACGGTGGCGGCCTGGCTGGCGCGCAGACCGGGCAAGGCGCTGTACCAGATGGCATAGCCGATGCCTGAGGTCAGTGCGCCGGAAAGCAGGGCATAGAGCAGACCAGGCCCATCCCATTGCAACTGGTTCGATAGCACCACGGCAAGCAGCGCCGCCAGCGGCGTGGCACGCAGAAAGTTGCCGGCCGTTACCGCGAGCGGATCGCCCTGGCCGCGTCCCAGCAGCGAATAGGCGCCCCAGGCGATGCCGGCGAGCAGCATCAGCAGCGCGGCGGAAAATGGCGGCGCGCTGGCGCCCGGCAGCAGCAAGGCCAGCAGGCCGGCGCTGGCCAACAGGGTACCGAGCGTGGCGAGGGGGCTAAGGCGCTCACCGCGCAGCAGGCCCCAGAGCAGCATGCTCAGTTGCACGGCGCCGAACAGCAGCAGGGCACCGACGCCGGCATCCAGTTGCAGATAAGCGAAGGAGAAGGCTGCTGCGTAGAGAAACAACGCCAGTGCCCCCGGCCAGTTGCCGGCCATGGGCCGCCGGGTGTGCCGCAGTTGCAACAGTATCCACAGGGTAAGGGCACCGCTGAGCAGGCGTATGAGGGTAAAGCTGGCCGCGTCGATTTCGGTTTCCCGCAGCGCCAGGCGGCACAGTAGCGAGTTGCCGGCAAAGGCCAGCATGGCGAGAGCGGTGAGCAGCAGGGTGCGCGCTGGCATCGTCCATCCTTGAGGCAATCTGGTGATGCCCGGCAGCTAAGCACGTCAGGATGGCCGAGGGCATTGGCAGAAGGTCGCAAATCCCTGCGACCCTGGTTCTTGCGCTGAACTCAGAAGTGCACCTTGACCAGCAGGCTGGCGGTGTTCTGGTTGGTGGGGCCGACGAAGTTGTCGCTGACGAAACCACCATCCCTGATGCCGTACTTGTGCTTCCAGTAGTCGTACTCGAGGCCGACGTAGAGCTGCTTCTCGCCCCACTTCATGGCCTTGCCCAGGTCGTACTTGATCTGCGGGTTGAAGTGCAGGTTGGCGTGGTAGTCGCCACGGTGGTTCTCGTCGTTGTCCACCACCCAGTCCATGAAGCCGTCGAAGAGGATGTCGGACTCGCCCACGGGGATGGTGTAGCTCCACACCGGGGTGATCTGCCAGACGTTCTTGCCGGGGCGGCTGCTGTTGGGTTTGCGCAGGTAGGTGTTGAGCTGGAAGTAGTCGAAGCCAGGAATGTCCAGATCGACCGCCGGGCCGAGCAGGAATGCGTCGACGTCCTTCTCGCCGAACTCGTAGGTGAAGGCCAGCAGCACGTCCTTGATCGGCCCGAAGGACAGGTCTGCACCGCTGATCTTGCCGAACGACAGGCGTGGGCTGAACTCGCCGTAGTAGGTGTGGCCGTCGCCGTTGCCGTTCTGCGCCTCGCCGTTGTACTTGATCAGGTCGGTGAAGAAGAACAGGTCACCGAAGCTCCAGCCGCTGGCGTGCTCGAAGGTGATGGTCTGCTGGATTTCCGGGTCGACCTTGAAGTCGTGGCCATAGAGGTAGGTGAGGCTGTTGTTCTGCCACTGCAGCAGATCGCCGGCAACGGCCTGGCCGCCTGCCAGCAGGCCGCTGGCGAGCACCAGCGAAGAAAGGGTGCGGTTCATGGGAGCTCCTGAATGATGTCGTGTCGTTATGGTTATGAACCTGTCCAGGTGGTCAGGCTGGTGCTGCTACAGCAAAAACGGCGCCAATTCTCTTGATTGCACCTATGCGTTGCAAATCAATTGGATAGCTGTCGGTTAGGATCTTTCAGGAGGGATGTGTTGCACTGTTTTCTGACCAGTAGGACAAGGTTGGCCATAAGTTGGTGCGCTGCCGACTGGGGCGCGCGGTGCCCCCTAGGGACTGATGCTCTGCGTAAGCCATGTAGCCCGGATGCAATCCGGGAAATGCACCGAGCGTCCCCGGATTGCATCCGGGCTACATCAGAGCACGTGATCGAGATTAACCGGCTCACCGGGTTTGGCATGCAGCTTGGCGCGGATATCGGCGAAGACTCTGTCGTACTCGTCGTGGCTGCGCATCACCGGGCTGGCCTTGATTGGCAGGCCATGGCGAGCGGCCACTCGCGTGGCGACGCTGGCGAAGTTGTAGGCAACATCGCGATGCAGCTCGAACTCTTCCGCGAACGGCTTGCCATCGATTTCGCCAGCCAGGCGCATGTGCAGCATGGGGCCGCGCTCGGCATCCTGGCGCACGTCATAGTCGAAATCCACCGAGAAGGGCGGGGCATGGCGCATCGATGGCGGGCGGTCGAGGTTGTCGCGGTGCAGATGACCAGGGGTGAACATGCTCGAGCCCTCAGCGATAGACGATGCCAATGCCGTCCAGGCTGATACGTGTGCCGGAACGGCCCTGGACGATGGCTTCGATGTTTTCCAGTGAACCGATCACCGCGCTGCTGCCGGTGTTACGGGCGAACTCGCAGGCAGCCTGTACCTTCGGCCCCATGGAGCCAGCGGCGAAGCCGAGCGCTTCGATTGCGTCGGGGTGGGCTTCGGCGATGGCCTTCTGCGTCGGCTTGGCCCAATCGACATAGGCGGCGTCGACATCGGTGGCGATCACCAGCAGGTCGGCGTTGAGCTGTTCGGCCAGCAGTGCCGAGCACAGATCCTTGTCGATCACCGCCTCGATGCCTTTCAACTGCTTGCCGTCGTACATGGTCGGAATGCCGCCGCCACCGGCACAGATCACCACGCTGCCCTTTTCCAGCAGCCACTTGATCGGGCGGATCTCGAAGATGCGCTGCGGGCGCGGGCTGGCCACCACGCGACGGAACTTGTCGCCGTCGGCGGCGATGCTCCAGCCTTTCTCGGCGGCCAGGCGTTCGGCCTCTTCCTTGCTGTAGACCGGGCCGATGGGTTTGCTGGGGTGCTTGAAGGCCGGGTCGGCGCCGTCCACTTCCACCTGGGTGAGGATGGTGGCGAAGGGCACCTCGAAGGGCAGCAGGTTGCCCAGTTCCTGTTCGATCATGTAGCCGATCATGCCTTCGGTCTCGGCACCTAGCACGTCCAGTGGGTAGGGGTTGGCGGCATCATAGGCGTTGCCCTGCAGGGCCAGCAGGCCGACCTGCGGGCCATTGCCATGGGCGATAACCAGCTCGTTACCGGGCGCCACCTTGGCGATCTGCTGGCAGGCGATACGCACATTGTCACGTTGGTTGTCGGCGGTCATGGCTTCGCCGCGACGAAGCAGGGCGTTGCCGCCCAGGGCGATGACGAGTCGCATGGTTTTCTCCTTGGCGTTCGGATTGAATCCGGGGCGTGGTGTGGCGTTCGGCGTCGCCGGCCAGACCCTCTCCCCCGGCCCCTCTCCCATGAATGGGAGAGGGGAGACAAGCCCATCCCCGGATGACATCCGGGCTACGTGAACCTATATATCCGCCAGGGTCGAGACCAAAATCGCCTTGATCGTATGCATGCGGTTTTCCGCCTGCTCGAAGGCGATGTTCCAGGGCGACTCGAAGACCTCTTCGGTGACCTCGATGCCATTGGCCAGGTGCGGGTACTGTTCGGCGATCTGCTTGCCCACCTTGGTTTCGCTGTTATGAAAGGCCGGCAGGCAGTGCATGAACTTCACCCGTGGGTTGCCGGCGGCTTTCATGATCTCGGCATTGACCTGGTAGGGCAGCAGTTCCTGGATGCGCTCGCCCCAGGCCTCGACCGGTTCACCCATGGAAACCCAGACGTCGGTGTGAACGAAGTCCACGCCCTTGACCGCTTCCTTCGGGTCTTCGGTAAGCAGGAGGCGTGCGCCACTTTCCTCGGCGAATTGCTTGCACGCGGCGACGTGTTCGTCGCTCGGCCACAGCGCCTTGGGCGCGGCGATGCGCACGTCCATGCCGAGCTTGGCACCGATCAGCAGCAGCGAGTTGCCCATGTTGTTGCGCGCGTCACCCAGGTAGGCGTAGGCGATGTCATGCAACGGCTTGTCGGCGTGCTCGCGCATGGTCAGCACGTCGGCGAGCATCTGTGTCGGGTGGTATTCGTCGGTCAGGCCGTTGAACACCGGCACGCCTGCGTACTTGGCCAGTTCTTCGACGATTTCCTGCTTGAAGCCACGGTACTCGATGGCGTCGTACATGCGCCCGAGCACACGGGCGGTGTCCTTCATCGATTCCTTGTGGCCGATCTGCGACGAGTTGGGGTCGATGTAGGTGACGTTGGCGCCCTGGTCGTAGGCCGCCACCTCGAAGGCGCAGCGGGTGCGGGTGGAGGTCTTCTCGAAGATCAGCGCGATGTTCTTGCGCTTGAGGTGCTGTTGCTCGGTGCCGGTGTACTTGGCACGTTTGAGGTCGCGCGACAGATCGAGCAGGTAACGCAGCTCGCGGGTGCTGTGGTGCATCAGGCTGAGCAGGTTGCGGTTGTGCATGTTGAGCGCCATGGTTCTCTCTCCTTTTGGGCTGTCGAAACACCCCGGCAGCGGATGGCCACCGGGGTTGGCTGGATCAGTAGTCGATGGGGTCGCGGATGATCGGGCAGGTCATGCAGTGGCCGCCGCCGCGACCGCGCCCCAGTTCGCTGGCGCTGATGGTGATGACCTCGACGCCGGCCTTGCGCAGCAGGGTGTTGGTGTAGGTGTTGCGGTCGTAGCCGATCACCACGCCGGGCTCCAGGCAGATCACGTTGTTGCCGTCGTCCCACTGCTCGCGCTCGGCCTCGTAGGCGTCGCCACCGGTTTCCACCACGCGCAGTTGCTTCAGGCCGAGAGACTCGGCGACCACATCGACGAAGGCTTTGTCCTCGCGGCGCACGTCGATGCCACCGGGGCGGCTCTCGTCCGGGCGCAGGGTGAAGGGCACGATGGAGTTGGCCACTTCCGGGAAGATGGTCACCAGGTCGCGGTCGCAGAAGCTGAACACCGTATCCAGATGCATGGCCGCGCGCGAGCGGTCGAGGCCGGCGACTATGATCTTCTCCGCCGCCCCCTTGGCGAACAGCGCACGGGCCACCTGGCCGATGGCCTGATGCGAGCTGCGTTCGCCCATGCCGATCAGCACGGTGCCGTTGCCAATGGGCATCACGTCGCCGCCCTCCAGGGAGGCCGAGCCGTGATCCTTGTCCGGGTCGCCGTACCAGATCTCGAACTGCTCGCCGGCGAAGTCCGGGTGGAATTTGTAGATGGCGCTGGCCAGCAGGGTTTCCTGGCGACGCGCCGGCCAGTGCATGGGGTTGAGGGTGACGCCGCCGTAGATCCAGCAGGTGGTGTCGCGGGTGAACTGGGTGTTGGGCAGCGGCGGGAAGATGAAGCTGGACTCGCCCAGGTAGGCGTTGAACATCTTCGCCGCCTCGGAATCCTTGTGCTTGGCCAGATCCGCGCCGGACACGCCACCGATGAGGAACTCGGCAATACGCCGTGGCTCCAGGGCCTCGACGAAGTCGCGCACCTCCGTCAGCAGGCCAAGGCCGACGCTGTTGGCGGTGATCTTGCGGTCGAGAATCCACTTCAGTGCCTGCGGATCACGCACCGTTTCTTCGAGCAGGTTGTGCATCTCCACCACCTCGATGCCACGCTCGCGCATCTTGGTCATGAAGTCGAAGTGGTCGCGTTTGGCCTGCGACACCCAGATCACGTCGTCGAACAGCAGTTCGTCGCAGTTGGCGGGGGTCAGGCGCAGGTGGGCCAGGCCTGGGGAGCAGACCATCACCTTGTGCAGTTTGCCGGCTTCGGAATGAACGCCGAGGGGCTTCTTGCTCATGAAAGAACTCCTTCTCGTAGAGCGTGTTTTCGACCTCGCGAGCTAGAGCCATACAAGGCAAAGACGGGCGAGGATGCGGAGTTTACGAGCTGTAAATGAGCAGTCCGAGCCCGCCTTTAACGCAGTAGGGCCGACGCGCAGCAGCTCGCAAACAGGGTCTTACAGACTCAGGAAACCGTCATACAGCCCATAGGCCGCGATGGCGGCGCCTATCAGCACGGCCGCGAAAATCAGTTTCTCGATGCCGGTGAAAATGGGTTGCCCCAGCTCGTGTTTGGCCTTGGCGAAAAGGATTGCGCCGGGGGCGTAGAGCAGGGCGGAAAGCAGCAGGTATTGCACGCCGGCGGCATACACCAGCCACACCGCGTAGAGGGTGGAAATCAGGGCGACCAGCAGATCCTTGTTGCGCTCACCGGCGGCGTTCTCGTAGGTCTCGCCACGCACGGCCAGCAGCACCGCATAGGCACTGGACCAGAAGTACGGCACCAAGATCATCGAGGTGGCCAGGTACAGCAGGCTCAGGTAAGTGGAGGCGTTGAACAGGGTGATGATCAGAAACAGCTGGATCAGCCCGTTGGACAGCCACAGCGCGTTGGCCGGGACGTGATTGGCGTTCTCCTTGCGCAGGAACTCCGGCATGGTGTGGTCGCGGGCGCTGGCGAAGAGAATCTCGGCGCACAGCAGAGTCCACGACAGCAAGGCGCCTGCCAGTGAGACGATCAGGCCGATGGCGATCAACTGCGCACCCCAGGGGCCGACCACCTGCTCCAGCACACCGGCCATGGACGGGTTCTTCAACCCGGCCAGTTCGGCCTGGGCGAGGATGCCCTGGCTGAGCACGTTGACCAGTACCAGCAGCAGGAGCACGCCGACGAAACCGATCACCGTGGCCTTGCCGACATCGCTGCGTTTCTCGGCACGCGCGGAGAAGATGCTTGCACCCTCGATGCCGATGAACACCCAGACGGTGACCAGCATCATGTTGCGCACCTGATCCAGCACGCTGCCCAGTTCGGGATTACCAGCACCCCAGAAGTCGCGGGTGAACACGTCCAGCTTGAAGGCGATGGCGGCGATGACGATGAACAGCGCCAGCGGCAGCATCTTCGCCACTGTGGTCACGGTGTTGATGAAGGCCGCTTCCTTGATCCCGCGCAGCACCAGAAAGTGCAGCAGCCACAGCAGGATCGAGGCGCCGATCACCGCTGGCAGGGTGTTGCCTTCGCCGAACACAGGGAAGAAGTAACCCAGGGTGGAGAACAGCAGCACCATGTAGCTGACGTTACCGATCCAGGCGCTGATCCAGTAGCCCCAGGCCGAGGAGAAACCCATGTAGTCGCCGAAGCCGGCCTTGGCGTAGGCGTAGACGCCGCCGTCGAGTTCGGGTTTGCGGTTGGCCAGGGTCTGGAACACGAAGGCCAGGGTCAGCATGCCGACGCCGGTGATCAGCCAGCCGATCAGGGTGGCGCCGGCGCTGGCGCTGGCCGCGATGTTCTGGGGAAGGGAGAAGATACCGCCGCCGACCATGGAGCCGACGACCAGCGCGACGAGCGCGCCGAGGTGGAGTTTTTGCGTCGAGTCAGACATCTCAATTACCTCCGTGTCACCAGGGGGACATGGGTATTGAGCGCGTTTGGCGAGCACTGCATCCTGACTTGAATCAATGGTCAGGTTTCGTCAACGCACATCCCTGTTGCAGGCGTTGTCGAGCACCCGAGAAGCATCAGGACTGCTGCTCTGGCTGGCGTAGATGGTACGTCAGTGCCAATACCATAGCCCTGAATTTCCGGGATGCAATGCTGGCTTTTTGCGATGGGGAGTGGGAGGGAGCGGGCGGGGCGGTTGGCCCCGCTCGACGCGCCGGCCGGGTAGGCTGGCGCAGACCCTAAGGTCAAAGGAAGGAGCACGACGCCGGGTGGGTAACCCCTGCAGGCAGTTGCGTCATGTGGTTACAGCATGCCGTGGAAAGCTTTCAGTAAGCTTTCCACGGCATGACAGTCCGTTTAAAAATGGCTCTTCGCGGAATCTCGGGAAAGCCAGTTTTGAGACCGGACTGGCAATACGGTGTGAGTTGTTCTTGTGCCTGTTCCGAATTGCCGCATTTTTGTTGATGTTTTTGGTTTCGCCCTCCCGGGCGAGTCACTTTGCGGGCAAAGTAACCAAAACCCTCCGCCCGATCATCCGGCCCTCGCTGCGCGAGGGTTCGCTCACTCCATCGCCGCTCCAGAGGCCCGCCGCGGTGGGCCATCCCTGGCCCATCGCGGCTCTCGCGACATCCGTGTCGCTCAACCTCTTCCACGACGATTGCGTTCGCCCTCCTGGGCGGGCTCTGCACGCGCCTGAACCCGAGGTAACCCAGACGCAGCACAGAGTGCTTGAGTACGAGATCAGCCGTAGGGCGGACTCAGGAGCGCCAGCGAACAGTCCGCCGGGCCATGCCGAGTTCGGCACACGGCTCAAATTCATACTCCTACCAACGGCGTACTGCTTCCGAGCGGCTGGCGTCCCGGTACGGCCTACGTCCCTACCTGCGTTTCTAAACGGTCTATCCTTGTTGATGGCTCTTGCGCTTAACCAATAGTCATCAAACTGGCGTTACCACCAGCGGCTGCGGTATTGACGCTCAGGGCATGCTCGACCAGCAGGCGCTCCAGGGGGATGTCGGTTTCGCCCTTGTTCAGGCCGTGCACGCCGACGATGGCGCCCTTGCGCTGCGCCGCCTGTTCGCTGACCGCGCGCAACTGGTCGGAATCGCCGTGGTGCAGGATGGCGTCCAGCTCCACGTCGACGCCCTTCCAGTCGGCCACCAGCTTGACGTGCTTCTGCACCTCTTTCGGCAGCTCGCTGTACAGCGCGCGCTGGCTTTCCAGCCAGATCGCCTGGCTGCCGACGGCCAGGGTCGCGGCCAGTTGCGCCAGCAGGTCGTTGCGCTCGTCGGCCAGGTTCAGTACGTGCTCGCGCGGCAGCAGGGTGTAGCTGTTGCGCTCGCCGGTGGGGCCGGTCAGGGTGTGGGCGCTGTAGCTCTGCGACAGCGCACGGTACTGCTCGAACAGCGCGGCGATGGCCGGCTCCTGCTTGCTCGCCCACTCGGCGAAGGCGCTGCGCACCTTGTCCAGCTCGCTCGGTACCGGCAGTGCCTGCACCTCGGCCTGTTGCAGGTGTTGAGCAACGGCTTCCTGCGGGCGGGTCGACAGCAGGCGGTACAGGTACAGCGGGCCACCGGCTTTCGGGCCGGTGCCGGACAGGCCTTCGCCACCGAAGGGCTGCACGCCGACCACGGCGCCGACCATGTTGCGGTTGACGTACAGGTTGCCCACCTTGGCGGTGCCGACCACCTGGGCGATGGTCTCGTCGATACGGGTGTGCACGCCTAGGGTCAGGCCGTAGCCGCTGTCGTTGATCTGCTGCAACAGCTTGCCGAGGTTGGCGCGCTGGTAGCGCACCACGTGCAGCACCGGGCCGAAGATTTCGCGCTTGAGCTCGTCGAAGCTGTCCAGCTCGATCAGGGTCGGCACGACGAAGGTGCCGCGCTTGATCTCTTCGCCATTGACGCGCGCCAACTGGGTGACCTTGCGGCCTTTTTCGCGCAGCTTGGCGATATGGGTTTCGATACCGGCCTTGGCTTCGGCATCGATCACCGGGCCGATGTCGGTGTTGAGGCGCTCCGGGTTGCCGAGGCTGTATTCGGCCATGGCGCCCTTGAGCATGGTCAGCACGCGGTCGGCCACGTCGTCCTGCACGCACAGCACGCGCAGGGCCGAGCAACGCTGGCCGGCGCTGTCGAAGGCCGAAGCGACCACGTCCATCACCACCTGCTCGGTCAGCGCCGAGGAGTCGACGATCATGGCGTTGAGGCCGCCGGTTTCGGCGATCAGCGGAATGGTGCGGCCCTGGGCGTCGAGGCGGCCGGCGATGTTGCGCTGGAGGATGCCGGCCACTTCGGTGGAGCCGGTGAACATCACGCCACGCACGCGCTCGTCACCCACCAGGCGCGCACCGACGGTTTCGCCACGGCCCGGCAGCAGTTGCACGGCACCGGCCGGTACGCCGGCTTCGAGGAGGATGCGCACGCCTTGCGCGGCGATCAGCGGGGTTTGCTCGGCCGGCTTGGCCAGCACGGTGTTGCCGGCGGCCAGTGCCGCAGCGACCTGGCCGCTGAAGATCGCCAGCGGGAAGTTCCATGGGCTGATGCACACCACCGGGCCCAGCGGGCGGTGGCTGTCGTTGCCGAAGCTGCGTGCCTGGATCGCGTAATAGCGGAGGAAGTCCACCGCCTCGCGCACTTCGGCGATGGCGTTGGCGAAGGTCTTGCCGGATTCGCGCACCAGCAGGCCCATCAGTTGCTGCAGCTCGGCCTCCATCAGATCGGCGGCGCGTTCCAGTACGGCGGCGCGCTCGGCCGGCAGGGTGGACTGCCAGATCTGCCCGCTGGCCATGGCGCAGAGGATGGCGCTGTCCACGTCGGCAATACTGGCTTCGCGCACATGGCCGACCAGGTCGCGGTGATCGGCCGGGTTGCGCACTGGCTCCGGCTCGCCCGGATTGGCGCCATCGCAACCGAGCATCGGCTCGGCCAGGTAGCTCTGGTTGACGCTCGACAGCAACGCAGAGGACAGCGAGCCGAGGCGATGTTCGTTGGCCAGATCCAGGCCCGACGAGTTGACCCGATCCTTGCCATAGAGGTCACGCGGCAGCGGGATGCGCGGATGGGGCAGGCCGACGGTGCCTTCCTGCGCGGCCATCTGCTCGACCTGCACGACCGGGTCGAGCACCAGATCCTTGAGCGAGATGCTGTGGTCGGCGATGCGGTTGACGAAGCTGGTGTTGGCGCCGTTTTCCAGCAGGCGGCGTACCAGATAGGCCAGCAGCGTCTCGTGGCTGCCCACCGGCGCGTAGATGCGGCACGGGCGGTTCAGCTTGCCATCCTTGAGTGCGCCCACCACCTGCTCGTACAGCGGTTCGCCCATGCCGTGCAGGCACTGGAATTCGTACTGACCCGGGTAGTAGTTCTGCCCGGCCAGGTGGTAAATGGCCGACAGCGAATGGGCGTTGTGCGTGGCGAACTGCGGGTAGATGGCTTCCGGCGCGGCCAAGAGCTTGCGCGCGCAGGCGATGTAGGCCACGTCGGTGTATGGCTTGCGGGTGTACACCGGGTAGCCTTCCAGGCCGTTGACCTGGGCCAGCTTGATCTCGCTGTCCCAGTAGGCGCCCTTGACCAGACGGATCATCAGGCGATGACGGCTGCGCTTGGCCAGGTCGACGACGTAGTCGATCACGTAGGGGCAGCGCTTCTGGTAGGCCTGGATGACGAAGCCGATGCCGTTCCAGCCGGCCAGCGATGGCTCGAAGCACAGGCGCTCGAGCAGATCCAGCGACAGCTCCAGGCGGTCGGCTTCCTCGGCGTCGATGTTGATGCCGATGTCGTACTGCTTGGCCAGTTGGGTCAGGCTCAGCAGGGTCGGGTACAGCTCGTCCATCACGCGCTCGTACTGGGCACGGCTGTAGCGCGGGTGCAGGGCGGAGAGCTTGATGGAGATGCCCGGGCCTTCGTAGATGCCACGGCCATGGGAGGCCTTGCCGATGGCATGGATGGCCTGCTGGTAGGAGGCCAGGTAGCGCTTGGCGTCTTCCTCGGTCAGTGCGGCCTCGCCGAGCATGTCGTAGGAATAGCGGAAGCCTTTGCTTTCCAGGGTGGCGGCGTTGGCCAGGGCTTCGGCGATGGTTTCGCCGGTGACGAACTGCTCACCCATCAGGCGCATGGCCATGTCCACACCCTTGCGGATCACCGGCTCGCCGCTCTTGCCGATGATGCGGTTGAGCGCCGAAGTCATGCCGGCTTCGGTGTGGGTCGACACCAGCTTGCCGGTGATCAGCAGGCCCCAGCTCGCCGCGTTGACGAACATCGACGGGCTCTGGCCGAGGTGCTGGCTCCAGTTGCCGTTGGCGATCTTGTCGCGGATCAGCGCGTCGCGGGTGGCCTTGTCGGGAATGCGCAACAGGGCTTCGGCCAGACACATCAGCGCCACGCCTTCCTGCGACGACAGCGAGAATTCCTGCAGCAGGCCCTGCACCAGGCCCTGACGGCCGCTGGCGTTCTTCTGCTTGCGCAGTTTTTCGGCAATCCCCAGAGCCAGCTTTTGCGAGGCTTCGGCCTGCTCCTGGGTCAGGCGTGCCTGCTCCAGCAGCACAGGTACCACTTCGGTTTCCGGGCGACGGTAGGCGCTGGTGATGGCGGCGCGCAGCACCGACTGCGGGAGGATGCTCTCGGCGAAGTCGAGGAACACCTGCAGGCCCGCATCGCTCAGCGACTCCAGGCTCTCCTCACCGGCGGCAGCAGCCAGGCCGGCGTGCTCGGCGGGCGTCAGGCCACTCTCGACTTGCTCCAGATAATTGAAGATCGCCTGCTTGATCATCCAGTGCGGCGTGCGGTCGATCTGTGCAGCGGCCTTCTTCAAACGCTCGCGGGTGGCATCGTCGAGCTTTACGCCAAGAGTGGTGGTAGCCATGGGTGATTCCTACTTATTGTCAGGTTATGCACGGTAAAAGATTGCCTGGGCAATCTTTACGTCGCTTGCGACGGCCCGAAGGGCTGCCGCCTTCGATGGCAGGCAGCAAAAGCTGCGGGAGAGTAAACCCGAGAATACGCAAGGTGCAACCAGGTGCAACCAATATTTTCTGCGCCCCGACGGATGTCCGCCTGATTCGCTCTGTTGGCCTGATAGCGCCGGCTGCGACAGCATGGTGCAACCCAGGCGCGTTGTGCTGCACTAGGCCTTTCGTTTCGACGCGACCATGCGCGAAATGACAACAGACCCTAAGCGGCGTGCCCTGCGCCGAGCGTTGGTACGATTGCGGCGTACTTTTGCAGAATAGACCGGGCCAGTGGCCTGGGGCTTCATTCGCCGGGATCAGGTGTTTTCACGGATGACGGCAATGAAGGCCTGCAGAGGCGCGGGAACATGGCGATAGCAGGAGTAGTAGAGGCACAGACCTGCCGAGGGTGGCGTCCAGTCTTCCAGCAGCAGGATCAGCTTGCCGGCTTTCAGTGCCTTGCTGGCAAATGCCTGCGGAACGTAGGCGATCCCCAGAGCGGAGCAGGCCGCTTCGACCAACAGGTCGTTATCGTCCAGGCTCAGTGCACCCGGTACGTCGAGCGCGAGCTGTTGCGTGCCTCGCTGGAACTCCCAGCGATAGCGCTTGCCGCTGGGCAGGCGCTGGCGTATGCAACGATGGGCGCGCAGATCGTCAGGCGTAGCGGGCCGGCCGAAGGTGGCGATGTAAGCCGGCGAGGCCACGGTGACGAAGCGCACGTCACCGCCGAAGGGCACGGCCACCATGTCCTTGGGCACCGATTCGGCCAGGCGCACGCCGGCATCGAAGCCCTCGGCGACGATATCCACCAGCCTGCCCTCGCTGACCAGGTCGAGCTCCACATGTCGATGGCGCTGCAGGAAGGTCGGCACCACATGTTCGAGCAACCAGCGTGCGCCGCCCTTGTTGGCGTTGATGCGCAGCGTGCCGGCGAGCTCCTCGGGGCCATGGCTGACCGCGTCCAGTGCTGCGTCCAGATCGCGAAGCAGGGGCGTCAGGCGTTGTAGCAACTGCTCCCCGGCTTGCGTCAAGGCCACGCTGCGGGTGGTGCGGTGCAACAGGCGCACCCCCAGGCGTCGCTCTAACCCCTTGAGCGCATGGCTGACGGAGGAGCGCGATACGCCCAGGGAGTCGGCGGCCTTCTGGAAGCTGCGCTGCTGGGCGACCAGGGTGAAAGCCTTGAGATCGGAGAGGTTGGCGTGGCTCATTGGTGAATATTCTTCACGAGGTCATTCGTATTGGTGCGTCTTATCATAGCTCCAACCGTCTCTTACCCTCGGCATGACCTACACAGGAGATTGCCGATGAAGATTGAGCCGAACGCACGAACCCCATCCAGGCCCAGCCTGATTCACAGAGCCAGCATGCTGTCACGGGCGGCATGGGTGGCCGGCTTGCTGATCCATTCTCTGGCGGCCACGGCCAGCGAACGTGCGGCCGATGCAGGCAATCAGGTGCTGGGCACGTGGCGTATGGTTTCCGCGACCTTGACGGAAAATGGCAGGGTCGAGCGCCCATACGGCGAAAACCCTCAGGGCATGCTGGTATTCACTCCCGATATGCATTTCGTCGAAGTGTTGACCGACGGTGATACGCCGCGCTTTGCATCCGAGGCACGTGGCGGCGGTAGTGACGAGGAGAACCGTCGCGCCATGGCTTCGAGCATCGGCTTCTTCGGCACTTACAGCGTCGACGAGCAGGGGCGTTTTGCCGGTAACCGTGTCGAGGGCGCCACCTTCCCCAATTGGATCGGCGGCATACGCACGACGAAGGAGTTGCAGCTCAGAGTCGAAGGTGAGCGGATGTACGAGACCTTTACCCGTCCGGATGGTGGGCGCTTCAGTGCCGAGTTCGTGCGGGTCAGGTAAGGCTAGAATCTAGTCTGCAACGAAGATCAATTGCGCTGCCACGGCGAACATCATCACCGCTACCCCCAGATCGATCAGCCGCCAGGTCAGCGGTCTGGCCAGCCAAGGGGCGAGCCAGGCGGCGCCCAATGCCAGGGCACTGAACCAGAGCAACGACGCGCTGGCGGCGCCTGCGGCATAGGCGCCCGGCTCGGCTTGCTGGGCGCCGAGCGAGCCGATCAGCACCACCGTATCCAGATAGACGTGCGGGTTGAGCAGGGTCACCGCCAGGGCTGCGAGCAGCACCGCGCGCCGCGAGCGTGGCTGGCTGTCGGCCGCCTGCAAGGCTTGCGAGCCTGTGGCGCGCAGCAGCGCCTGGCTGCCGTACCAGAGCAGAAACGCGGCGCCGCCCCAGCGGGCGATGGCCAGCAGGGTAGGGCTCTGTGCCAGCAGGCTGGCCAGGCCGAACACGCCCGCACTCACCAGCAGCGCATCGCAGAGAATGCACAGCGCCGCCACCGGCAGATGATGTTCACGGCGCAGGCTCTGCGCCAGGACGAAGGCGTTCTGCGCGCCGATGGCCATGATCAGGCCGATGGCCACCAGCAGGCCGTTGCTGTAGCTCTGCCACATCACACAGGCTCCGGCATTGACGCGGCCGACAGGGCGCGCAGGGTGGACAGTGCTCGTTCGGCGCGCTCGATGGGGACGAAGATATGATCGTGATGGAAACCGGCAACCACATTGCAACTGATGCCCGCCTGCGCCAGGGCCGCGGAGAAGGATGCCGTCAGGCCCACGGCGGCCAGTGACGAATGCACTTGCAGGGTGATCCAGGCGGCGACGTAGTCGTAACTCAGGCCATGGGCGTCGGCGACTTCGCGCGCCAGCACCAGGCTCAGGCCTTCGCTTTCACGCAGGCTGGCGATGGGGTGCAGGGCAGTGCAGTCCTGCGTGGTTGGGACGCAGCAGAACACGTACTGCCCAGGGTTGAGCTGCGGCGTCATGCTCTGCAGCAGGCGTGCGAGGTTGGTTTCGCCGGACATGGCAGGCTCCTGATCGGGCTGAATGCTGGCGATTCTGCTGTCTATGAATGTATAAGAGAAAGCAATACTGCTGATCTCTCATTAGGAAAATCGATTGTTCGACTACAAACTCCTGGCCGCCCTGGCGGCGGTGGTGGAACAGGCCGGCTTCGAGCGTGCGGCGCAGGTGCTGGGGCTGTCGCAGTCGGCGGTGTCGCAGCGCATCAAGCTGCTCGAAGCGCGGGTTGGCCAGCCGGTGCTGGTGCGCGCCACGCCGCCTGCACCTACCGACATAGGCCGGCGCCTGCTCAACCATGTGCAGCAGGTGCGCCTGCTCGAGCGCGATCTGCAGGGGCAGGTGCCGGGGCTGGACGAGCAGGCTGCACCCGAGCGCCTGCGTATCGCCCTCAATGCCGACAGCCTGGCCACCTGGTGGGCAGCGGCGGTCGCCGGGTTCTGCGCCGAGCAGCGCCTGCTGCTGGAGCTGGTGGTGGAGGATCAGGAGGTTGGCCTCAAACGCATGCGCGCTGGCGAGGTGGCCGCTTGCGTGTGCGCCGCCGAGCGTCCGGTGGCGGGGGCGCGCAGCCTGTCTTTGGGGGCCATGCGCTATCTGGCCGTGGCCAGTCCGGTCTTCATCGCCCGGCACTTCGCAGGCGGTGTCACGGCCGAGGCCCTGGCGCGCGCGCCGGCCATCGTCTATGGCCCGGACGATCAGTTGCAGCACCGCTACCTGGCCAGCCTGGGGGTGACGGGCAGCTTCGTCCATCATCTGTGCCCGTCCTCGGAAGGTTTCGTGCGTCTGACCGAGAGCGGCCTGGGTTGGGGGCTGGTGCCGCAGTTGCAGGTGGCGGCGGAGCTGGCCCGCGGCGCGCTGGTGGAGCTGCTGCCTGGACACATCATCGACGTGCCGCTGTACTGGCACCACTGGCGTAACGGCGGTGAACTGCTGGCCGGCTTGACCGAGCATCTGCGCAAGGCGACCGCTGGTGTGCTGGTAGCGAAGGCCTGAGTCTGGGCCAGGCAGGGGTAGAGCGAGGACAGGGGGAAGGATGAAGATTCTGGTCACGGGCGCGAGCGGCTTCATCGGCGGGCGCTTCGCTCGTTTCGCCCTGGAGCAGGGACTCGAGGTGCGCGTCAACGGGCGCCGTGCCGAGGGCGTGCAGCATCTGCTCAGCCGGGGCGCTGAGTTCATCCCGGGTGATCTGGCCGATGCCGAGCTGGTGCAGCACCTATGCGAGGGTATCGAGGCCGTGGTGCATTGCGCTGGTGCAGTCGGGGTGTGGGGCGACTACGGGCATTTTTACCGGGGCAATGTCACCCTTACCGAGCATGTGGTCGACGCCTGCCTGAAGCAGAAGGTGCGGCGCCTGGTGCATCTGTCGTCGCCGTCGATCTATTTCGACGGGCGGGCCCATGTCGGTGTGCGGGAAGAGCAACTGCCACGGCAATTCTCCGATCACTACGGGCGCACCAAGTACCTGGCCGAACAACGGGTGTTCGCCGCCCAGCGCGATGGGCTGGAGGTGATCGCCCTGCGTCCGCGCTTCGTCACCGGGGCGGGGGATACCAGCATCTTTCCAAGGCTGATCGCCATGCAGCGCAAGGGGCGCTTGGCAATCATCGGCAATGGTCTGAACAAGGTCGACTTCACCAGCGTGCACAACCTCAATGCCGCGCTGCTCAGCGCGCTCAGGGTCGAGGGCGCCGCGCTGGGCAAACCCTACAACATCAGCAACGGCGAGCCGGTGCCGCTGTGGGACGTGGTCAATTACGTGCTGCGCCGGCTCGAGCTGCCGCCGGTCAGCCGGCATCTGCCATTTGCCCTAGCCTATGCCGCAGCCAGCATCAACGAGGGCATCTGCCGCCTGCTACCCGGCCGGCCGGAGCCGGGGTTGTTTCGCCTGGGCGTGGCGGTGATGGCGCGGGATTTTTCCCTCGACATCGGCCGTGCCCGCGAATACCTCGACTACCAGCCGCAGGTGAGCCTGTGGCAGGCCCTGGATGAGTTCTGCGCCTGGTGGCAGGCGCAAACGGGGGCTCAGGCGTAGATGCGCTGGCCGCGATAGATGCGCACCGAGCCGCCGTGGGTGTCGGTGGCGAGGGGCGCGGCCTGTTCGGCCTTGGGCGCCAGGTACTGCGGCTGATCGGAGAGTTGTGCCAGGCGTTGGCCCAGGCTGCGAATTTCTTCGTCGGTGGATTTCAGGCTGCCGTCGAGCAGGGCGTTGATCGCATCGACCTGGCTCAGGCGGATGTCGATGGCCTGTTCCTCGCGCAAGCGACGGCGCAGGGTTTTCATGCAGTCGAGAATTTCCTTGTTCAGTTCCATTACCACTACCCCCTTTGCTTGAAGGATCACGGGGCAGGCGTCCGTCGCCCTCCGTAACCGAACCAGCCTGGCGTCCAGCGGCTGGGGATGCATCTGTGTGCAATGCAGAACTCTCGTGCCGTCTGCTGGCTGTTTGCGACGCGCTCGTGGTGCGTTCACGACAAGGCGAAAAGCAAAGTGCGTACCAGTTCAAATTTTGCGGAACTGCTGGCCTGCAGCCAGGGTCGATGGCCCTGTCGCGCCCTTCGTCGGTGCGCCGCGCACCTGCTTGGCGCGACGCTGAAGGCATGATGGCGAATCGGTATACTGCGCGGCACTTCTGTTTACCCGTTCCAACCATAGGTTCAACCATGCGCAACGATGCCAACGATGAGCTCGACAACCTGCCCAGCCTGACACCTGAGCGCCGTGAGGAATTCGCCGAACCCGTGGATGAACCCGCACCGCGCCCGCTGCGTGCCGCCAGCGCCAAGGCGCCGGTGGCCAAGGGGGCTAGCACTGGCCCGCTGTGGGCTCTGGTCGGTGCGCTGAGCATCGCCCTGGCCGGCCTGGGCTGGTGGAGCCTGCAACAGATCACCCTGATGGAGCAGCGTCTGGTGGCCACTCAGGAGAGCTTCGCGCGTATCAGCGAAGAAGCGGCTGGGCGCATCCAGGACATCTCCGGCAAGGTGGTGGCCACCGAGTCGAGCGTCACTACGGACAGCGAGGCGCTCAAGCTGCAGGTCAAGCAACTGCAGGGGCAACTGGCCGAGCTGACCAAGCAGCAGCAACAGGGCGCCACGGCCCAGGCCGCGTTGGACAAGCGCGTCGAGCAACTGGGTGCGGAACTCAAGAGTGGTGCCGGGGCCAGCGCCGAGCTGGACAAGCGCCTGCAGGCGCTGAGCACTGAGCAGGCGGCGCTCAAGGCCACGCAGGGCGACGCCAAGGCGACCCAGGCCGAGCTGGCCAAGCTCGATACGCGCATCAAGAGCCTCAGTGGCGATATCGACAAGCTGAAGAAGCAGGGCGATCAGAGCCAGGCCGTTCGCAGCCTGGAGCAGGATCTGCTGGTGCTGCGCAGCGAACTGGACAACCGCCCGGCTGCCAGCGCTGGCCCGGACACCGCCGAGTTCGATGCCTTCCGCGCGCAGGTCACGCGCAACGTCAATACCCTGCGTAGTCAGGTGGTGAATCTGCAGCAGCAGATCGACTCATTGCGCTGAGGGGCGATGCCTCGACAAAAGAACGCCCCGCAATGCGGGGCGTTCTTTTATGGGGCGCGGCTAAAGCCCCTTCCACGGGCTGAGGCGTAGGGTGCGCTGTGCGCACCGATATTGCTCTTCTCGCCCGGTTAGTGCGCACAGCGCACCCTACGTCAGGCCCATTACAGACGCGGGTAGTCGATATAGCCGACCGGGCCGGAACCATAGAAGGTTTCCGGGTGCGGCTCGTTCAGTGCAGCGTCCTGTTCCAGGCGTGCCGGCAGATCCGGGTTGGCGATGAAGGGGATGCCGAAGGCCACGGCATCGGCCTTGCCTTCGGCCAGCCAGGCGTTGGCCTGCTCCTTGGTGAAGCGCTCGTTGGCGATGAACACGCCGCCAAACTCCTTCTTCAACTGTGGCACCAGGCTGTCGTCGCCGGCCTTTTCGCGGGCACAGATGAAGGCGATGCCACGCTTGCCCAGTTCGCGGGCGACATAGCCGAAGGTCTCGGCGCGGTTGGCGTCGCCCATGTCATGGGCATCGGCACGTGGCGCCAGGTGCACGCCGACGCGGCCTGCGCCCCACACGGAGATGGCGGCATCGGTGACTTCCAGCAGCAGGCGGGCACGGTTCTCGACGCTGCCACCGTACTGGTCGGTACGCTGGTTGGTGCTGCTCTGCAGGAACTGGTCGAGCAGGTAGCCGTTGGCGCCGTGGATTTCCACGCCATCGAAGCCAGCAGCCTTGGCATTCTCGGCGCCCTGGCGGTACGCCTCGACGATATCGGCGATCTCTTCGGTTTCCAGGGCGCGCGGGGTGACATAGTCCTTGATCGGACGCACCAGGCTGACGTGCCCCGCCGGCTGAATGGCGCTCGGCGCTACCGGCAGCTCGCCGTTGAGGTAGATGGGGTCGGAGATGCGGCCGACGTGCCAGAGCTGCAACACGATCTTGCCGCCATTGGCATGCACGGCCTGGGTGACGTTGCTCCAGCCACGGATCTGCGCGTCCGACCAGATGCCGGGGGTGTTCGGGTAGCCGACGCCCATCGGCGTCACAGCGGTGGCCTCGCTGATGATCAGGCCGGCGGAGGCGCGCTGCACGTAGTACTCGGCCATCAGCGCGTTGGGCACGCGACCTTCGTCGGCGCGGCAACGGGTCAGCGGCGCCATGATGATGCGGTTGTTCAGTTGCAGATCACCGATCTGGATAGGGTCGAACAGGGTATGCATGGTGAATCCTCCGGTTGGAACTATCAGGCTGTTGAAAAACTACCTGCGTTGCCATTGCTGCGTTAAAAACAGCCTCAAAATGCTCATTTACAACTCGTAAACTGCGCTTTTTCGCCCGTTTTTGCCTTGCACTGGCTGCCTCGCCTACGTTTTTCAACGGCCTGCTGTGGGTTCAGAGTTGCTGGCCGAGACGCTCGACGAAGGCCTGGATCAAGTCGTCGTTGCGTTTGAAGAAGTGCCACTGGCCGACCTTGCGGCTGGTCACCAGGCCGGCACGCTGCAGGCTGGTGAGGTGGGCGGAAACGGTGGACTGCGACAGCCCGGTGCGCTGGTAGATCTTGCCGGCGCACACGCCGATCTCCAGCGGGTGATCCTGCTCGGCGAAGTGCCGTTCGGGCTCCTTCAGCCAGGCGAGGATGTCGCGGCGCACGGGGTGGGCGAGGGCCTTGATGATGGCGTCGAGATCGAGGTTCATGTTGGCGTCGCTGCGTATCGTCATGGGGCGAACCATATATCGTCTCTGAGCGATATACAGATCGTTTGTTCCGATACTCGTCATCAACGATTTCGATTCCAGCCCTGCTGCGAGTAAGCTCGACGCATGAACTATCTGGCTCATCTGCACCTGGGCGGTGACGCCCGGGAACAACTGCTCGGCAGCCTGTATGGCGACTTCGTCAAGGGGCCGCTGGACGGGCGCTGGCCGAGGGACATCGAAGCGGCTATCCGTCTGCATCGGCGTATCGATGCCTTTACCGACAGTCACCCTTTGCAGGCCCGTGCGCGGGCGCGTTTTCCCCTTGAGCGGCGGCGCATGGCCGGCATGCTGTTGGATCTGTTCTTCGACCATTGCCTGGCCCGCGACTGGGCCGCCTATGCTGCGCAGCCGCTGGAGCTTTTCACCGGCCGGGTGTATCAGGTGTTGGCCTCCGAGCCGGCTTTGCCGGGGCGCCTGGCGCTGATGGCGCCACGCATGGCAGCGCAGGACTGGCTGGGCAGCTACCGCGAGTTCGCGGTGCTGGAGCAGGTGATCGCCGGCATGCAGCGGCGCCTGTCGCGGCCGCACCTGCTCGACGGCAGCCTGGCCGAGCTGGAGCGTTTGTACGTGCCGCTCAGCGAGGATTTCCGCGCCTTCTATCCCGAACTCATGGCCTTTGCCGCTGGCGAACTTCGCGCGGCACGGGGCGCTCGATAACTGTGCCGATGGCGTGCAGTCATCTGCGGCCAGGTGTTGTCACTAGAACTGAGAGGGCTCATTCGTTGCACCTGCTGCGAGCTGAAGGCTCGACGCGGCGTGCCTGACCTGCATCAAGGAGCAGGGCGGCAGAAAGGGCTTGAATGGAACTCGGTATCGAACCCATGGAGGAAACGAGATGATCAAGATTCTGGTGGCGACCGATCTGTCCGAGCGTTCGGCGCATGCCGTGCAGCGTGCCACGCAACTGATTCGGCGCCAGGGTGGTGGCGAATGGTGCCTGTTGCACGTGATCGATGACGATGCGCCGGCCGAACACGTGCAGCGCCAGGTGCAGCAGGCCGAGACGCTGCTGCAGGCCCAGGCCGAGCGCCTGGCCGAACAGGCCGGCAGCCGCCCCCGCGTGCTGGTCAGCACTGGCGAGGTGCCGTCCATGGTGGTCGAGGCCGCCCAGGGCATGGGCGCCGACCTGCTGGTAGTGGGCGCCCATCGCAAATCCACGCTGCGTGATTTCTTCGTCGGCACCACGCTGGAGCGGGTGGTGCGCAGCAGCCATCTGCCGGTGTTGCGGGTCAATGGGCCGGTCACTCATGAGTACCGTGAAGCGCTGCTGGCTGCCGACCTGTCGCGCACGTCGCAACAGGCCTGGGCCCAGGCCCGCGACCTGGGCTTGCTGGATGAACAGCGCTGCGCCGTGGCCAGCGCCGTCGAGCCGCTGGCCAGTGGCATGGTGATGGACGCGGGGATCAGCGCTGAGGTGCTGGAGAACCAGTGCGAGATGCTGAGCAAGCAATTGACCGAGCGCTTCGCCGAGGTGGGCGTGCAGCTGACGCCTGAGCGCCTGTGGGTGCGGGTGGGGTCGCCGGAGGCAGTGGTTGGCGATGCCCTGCAACGCTTCAGTGCCGACTTGCTGGTGCTCGGCACCCATGCCCGCGAGGGGCTGTCACGCTTCGTGCTGGGCAGCGTGGCCATCCGCCTGCTGGCGTCGGTGGAGGTCGATGCGCTGATCGTGCCGCCGGCTGGCTGAATGACCTGCTAGCCTTGGAGGCAATCCAGGGAGCCTTGGTAAGCCCCCGGGCGGCGGATCAGGCGGCTTCGGCTTCGGGCACAACCACTACCGGCGTTTCGAGCTGCAGGGCGCGGGCGATCATGGCCTGGCTGTGACGGGCCAGTTCGTTACGGCTGCGTGCTTCACAGGGAATCGGTTGCAGCAGGCGGATCTCCACCTCGCAGGCCGGGCTGGAAAGCAGGCGCAGCAGGTGCGAGAGCATGTCGTCATCACCGATGAAGGGCGACACCGGGCACAGCTGACCGTCGCGCAGATAACGAATGGCCACCGGCTGCAGGGGCACGTCGCTGTCGATGGCGCTGCTCAGCAGTCGGCCATGGAAGGTGCGCAGGGCGCGACCGTCGGTGGTGGTGCCTTCGGGGAAGATCAGCAGGTGGCGGCCTTGCTGCAGATGGCGGGTGAGCTGCTGACCCACCAGGCTGCTGTCGCCCGAGCCACGTCGGATGAACAGGGTACCGGCCTTGTGCGCCAACCAGCCGGCCACCGGCCAGGTACGCACCTCGGCCTTGGACAGGAAGGAGATCGGCTGCAGAGCGCCGAGCAGAGGGATGTCCGTCCACGACACGTGATTGGCGACCCACAGCATCGGCCGCTCGGGCAGTTCGCCCTCGACTCGCACGCGAAACGGCAGGGCGCCGCCCAGTCGGGCCAGGAACCAGCGCGTAAGGCGCTGACGCAAGGGCATCAGATCGTGCCGGACGACACGTTCGCAGAGGCTGACGATGCCAGCCAGCAGCGTGCCGAAGAGGATCACCAGGGCCAGGTGGGCGAGGCGCAGGGAAAGGCGCAGTTTGGCCATCGAGGTCTCCGCTTGAGGATGAATGACGGCATTATCCATGGATAGCGTCGTTTGGCCATTATCGGGCGTCATGCCGTCTGGTTTCAGACTGCGGCCTTGAAGTGGCGGGCATAGCGCGGGCACAGCTCGTCGCGCTTGAGCAGGATGAACACGTCGGCCACCTGGAAATCCTTGTCCCAGCAGGGCTCGCCGCAGATCTTCGCGCCCAGGCGCATGTAGGCCTTGAGCAGCGGCGGCATCTCGGCGATGACGTTGCCCGGCACATCGAGCTTGGGCAGCGGGTGCTTGGGCTCGGCGCGCAGGTGCTCGGTGCACAGGTAGCGTTCGCGCAGGCGCTGCATGATCGCCTGGGCCTGGATGCCGCCATCCTGCATGGAGATGCTGGCGCAGCCCATCAGATAACGGTAGCCGCCTTCGTTGAGCACTTCGGCCAGTTCACCCCAGAGCACGGCGATGGTGGCGCCATTGCGGTAGGCGGGGTCGACGCAGGTGCGGCCGATTTCCAGCACCGGGCCTTCCAGCTTGGCCAGGCCATGCAGGGCGAATTCTTCTTCACTGTAATAGCGACCGAGGCCGGCAGCGGCCTGGTGGTCGAGCAGGCGAGTGGTGGCGACCAGCTCACCGCTGTTCATGTCGCGCACACCGATATGGCTGCAGTGAATATCGTAATCGTCCATGTCCAGACCCAGTTCGGCGCCGTTGAGCTTGGCGTCGAACTCCGCGCTGAATACGCGGTAGCGCAATGCCTGGGCTTCCTGCAGGGCAGCGGGGCCGTGCAAGCGTTCGGCCTGCAGTCTACGAGCGGTTTGAGTCATGCCGGATCCTCCGTGTGCCGGCTGGATACTTGCAGCCGGTCGATCTTGTTGGGCAAGCTCAGGCTAGGTCGAGGCAATGTCATCACTGTGACGATTATTTGATGCTTATATGACGGTGGCCCGGACGGGCACCTCTGAAAACACTAGGTGAGGAGGTCTGCGATGCCCTGGTCGAGCCTGTATCAGCCCAGCCAACGCCTGTCGGCCGAGCAGGGCCTGGAAGACTGGTACGCCCGCCTGTTGGCGCACCTGGGCGGCACGCCGCAGCCTTTCGAGCTGGCGCTGGCGGGCGGTTTGCAGGCCGCGACACCGGGGCTGGCCTTCCTCGCCGGTTACCAAGCCGCTTTGCGCATGTTGTGGCCGGCCGCGCCGTGGACGGCCGGCGCCCTGTGCGTGACGGAAAACCGCAGCACCCGCCCGGCGGACATGAGCACGCGCATCTACGGCCTGTACATCAGCGGTCGCAAGGATTTCGTCACCGCCGCCGAATGCGCCGACTGGCTGCTGGTGGCGGCACGTGAGGAGCAGGCCGACGAGTCGCCGCGGCTGGCCCTGGGCGTGGTGCGCCAGGGCGCGCCGGGCGTACGCATCGAGCCATTGCCGGCACTGCCCTTGATGCCGGATATCGGCCATGCCCGCCTGCATCTGGAGCAGGCGCAGTGCGAGCGTCTGGCCGGTGACGGCTGGGATGATTACGTCAAACCCTTCCGCACCCTGGAAGACGTGCACGTGCTCACGGCGGTCTGTGCCTGGTTGTTCGGTATCGGCCGCGAAAGCGCCTGGCCGGAGTCCCTGCTGCTGCGTCTGCAGGGACTACTCGCCGGTTGCGCCGAGGTGGCGCGGCAGGCGCCCAATGCGCCCACCACTCACCTGCTGCTGGCTGGGCTGTTTGCCCAGCAGCAGGCCCTGGCCGACGAGCTGGAGGCCGCCATGGCTGCGGGGCCGGCGCATTGGACCGAGTTGTGGCGGCGTGACCAGGGCCTGCTGCGCATTGCCGAGGCGGCGCGCGGCAAACGCCTGGAGAAAGCGCGGCAGATTGTCGCCGCGCGTTGACCCATATCAGTACTGGCTGGTCCTCGTGCACATAAGGTGACCTGGCGATTCACCTGTGAGGTTTCCATGCGCCGCGAGCCCATCGTGCTGTTCGATAACGGCAGCCACCAATGCCTGATGTTCGATGACCTGGTCAGCGGCGAAGGCGTGCAATCCAACCAATTCCTGATCACCGACCACGAGCACTACCTGTTGCTCGATCCAGGTGGTGACCTGACCTATACGCCGCTGTCGCTGGAGCTGTCCAAGCACATTCCGGTGCAGGATCTGACCTACATCTTCGCCTCCCACCAGGATCCGGACATCATCGCCTCGCTGGACAAATGGTTGCTGCACACCCGTGCGCGGGTGATCTGCTCCAAATTGTGGGCGCGCTTTCTGCCGCACCTGACGGCCAATTACCTGGCCCTGAGCCGGGGCATCAACACCTTCGACCGCATCATCGCCCTGCCGGATCGCGGCCAGAGCGTGCCGCTGGGCAAGTGCAACCTCAAGGCGGTGCCAGCGCACTTCCTGCACTCGGTGGGTAACTTCCAGCTCTATGACCCGGTGAGCAAGATCCTCTTCTCCGGCGACATGGGCGCGTCCATGGTCGATGACGCCACGCCGGTGCGCGACTTCGTCAACCATGTGCCGAACATGGAGGGCTTCCACCGCCGTTACATGGCCGGCAACAAGGCCTGTCGCCTGTGGGCGGCGATGGTGCGCACGATGGATGTGGCGATGATCGTGCCGCAACACGGCCGGCCCTTCGTTGGCCCGGAAATGATCAGCGCCTTCCTGCACTGGATCGAGAACCTCGAATGCGGCCTCGACCTGATGGGCCCCGAGGATTACTGCCTGCCCAAATGAGTGGCGCGGCCGACGCTTCAAGTCGTCATCGTCGGCATGCTAGGGTGCGCCTCGGTTCCCCATCGAGGCCGCCCATGCCCACCTTATCCCTTCGTCGTCTGAGCCTGACGCTCGGCCTCTGCCTGCTGGCCGGGGCCGTTCAGGCAGAAAACTGGCCGCAACCCGACTGGCACAGCCAGGCTGCGCCACCGTCCGCCGCCATCGCCGAGCTGGAAGCCTACGCCTTCGTCCCGCGCGATGATGCCGAGCGCAAGGGTGTGCGCACCGACGCCCTACTGGTGGTGCGCGATGGGCAGATCGTCTACGAGCGCTATGCCGCGCCGACCACGGCGCAGACGCCGCACCTGACCTGGTCGATGGCCAAGAGCCTGTTCGCCAGCGTGCTTGGCGTGGCTTACGGCGAAGGGCGCTTCAAGCTCGATGCACCGGTGGTGCAGTACTACCCGGCGATGGCCGAGCACCCGCAGATCAAGATGGGCCACCTGCTCAACTGGGCCTCGGGCCTGGATTGGCAAGAGGACTACGAGTACGCCCCGCTGAAATCTTCGGTGATCGCCATGCTCTACACCCGTGGCCGGGGCGATATGGCCGCCTTCACCGCCGCGCACCCGGCCGATGCCGCGCCGGGCACGCGCTTTCGCTATTCCAGCGGCGACAGCAACCTGCTGGCGGCGGCGCTGCGTGGCATGGTCGGCGCGCAGGCCTACGCCGATTACCCCTGGACGGCGTTGTTCGAGCCGCTGGGTATCCACAGCGCGGTGTGGGAGCGTGACGCCAGCGGCACCTTCATCGCCTCGTCCTATGCCTACCTGAGCGCGCGCGATCTGGCCCGTGTCGGCCTCTTGATGCAGCGCGGCGGGCGCTGGGGCGAGCGGCAGTTGCTGCCGACCGCCTGGGTCGATTTCGTCTCCACACCCTTCGCTGCCTATCAGCCGCAGACCGCCAAACCGGGCGATGCGGTGCCGGGCGGGCAGTGGTGGCTCAATGTCGAACTGCCCGGCAGTTCGCGGCCCTGGCCGGATGCCCCGGCCGACACCATTGCCGCGTTGGGTCACTGGGGCCAGGGCCTGTACGTCATGCCGAAGGAGAAGCTGGTGGTGGTGCGCTACGCCGATGACCGCGACGGCAGCTTCCAGCACAACGAACTGCTCAAGCGCGTGCAGGCGGCTTTCGCCACGGAGGTGCAGCCATGATCCGCCGTCATCCGATTCTCAGCGTGTTGGCGTTGTTGCTCGTTGTGCTGCTGGCCTGGGCCTGGCCGAACCGCGTTTACCTGCAGGCCTTCCCCGACATCATCGGTGCCTATACGGCCAAGGAATACTGCTCCTGCCGTTACGTAAGCGGCAATCCAGCGCCTTATTGCGCTGGTTACGTGAAGCAGTACGTGCCGATCAGCAGCCTGATCGACGACGAGAGCAGCAAACGCGTGACCGCCAGTGGCCTCGGTCGTACCCACAGTGCGGCCTGGCTGGGCGAGCGTCAGGGCTGCCAGTTGCTGCCCAACGAATAGCGCGAATCCCGGATGAAATCCGGGGCAGCTTGGTAAAAGGCTCCCGGATTGCATCCGCGCTGCTTCTTTCCGGGAGCGCCTGCCAGGCTTTGCAACGTCGGGCATGGCGGCTATCGTTGCCGGCTGGATACTCCGTTCGCCGAGCTCTTATGCACCCTTCGCCTTTCGCACCGCTGCTGACCGCTGCCTTGCCCATCATGATGGCGTATTGAGCATGGCCGTGCGCGGCAGCATCTTCCCCTGGCGCGGTGGCAACCGCTTCGAGCTGCTGCTCGACGGGCCGGTATTCTTTCCGCGCATGCTGGCGGCCATCGAGGCGGCGCAGCGCCAAGTGGAGCTGGAGCTGTACCTGATTGAGGACGGCCGCTGCAGCGAACGTCTGGTGCAGGCCCTGTGCCGCGCCGCTGCACGCGGCGTGAGCGTGCGTGGGTTGTTCGATGCCTATGGCGCAGCCGGTCTGGGCGCTGCCTTGCGCCAGCAGCTACTGGTGGCGGGCGTGCAACTGCGTTGGTACAACCCGGTGCGCTGGCGGCGGGGAATGCGCAACTTCCATCGCGATCACCGCAAGCTGCTGCTGGTGGATCGGCGCTTGGCCTATGTCGGCGGCACCGGTTCCACCGACGAATTCTGGCTGCCGGATGCACCGCAGAGCGCCTGGCACGAGGCCATGGTGGAAATCGAAGGGCCGCTGGTGGAGGACTGGCAGCAACTGTTCGAGCACCAGTGGCGCACGCGCTTCTCCTGGCGACCGAATCACACGCCCGAGCCTCTGCGCTTGCCGGAGCGCCCGGCGGCCGGGCTGGGTCTGGGGCGGGTGGCCTATGCCGATGCGGCGCAACACCGTGACATCCTGCTGTCGCTGTTGCGCGCCCTGCGTGGCGCCAAGCAGCGAGTCTGGCTGGCCACGCCTTATTTCCTGCCCACCTGGAAGGTACGCCGCGCCCTGCGCCGCGCCGCCGCCCGTGGCGTGGAAGTGCGCTTGCTGCTGGCCGGGCGCCATACCGATCATCCGCCGGTACGTTTCGCCGGCCAGCGCTACTACCCGCGTTTGCTCAAGGCGGGCGTGCGTATCTTCGAGTACCAACCGCGCTTTCTGCACCTGAAGATGGTGCTGGTGGACGATTGGGTCAGCGTCGGCTCGTGCAACTTCGACCACTGGAACCTGCGCTTCAACCTCGACGCCAACGTCGAGGCACTCGACCCCGCGTTCACCCAGGCGGTGGCGAGCAGCTTCATCGCCGACTTCACCGCCAGCCGCGAGATCACCCTCGACGACTGGCGCCAGCGCCCCTGGTGGCGCCGCGTGCAGCAAAGGCTATGGGGCTGGCTGGATCGTTTGGCGGTGAACCTGCTGGATCGTTGGCGCTGAGGGCGCGATGCTGACGCCGGCTGCGTGCCGACTTATGTCCTAGCTGCCCATAGCTGCAAATGATGGCAAGATGCCCGGCTTCAGGAAGCTGTGAGATCCGTGCTAACCCATTGGGTTAGCTGTGGATAGCACTCAGGTATGAGTAAGGGACGTATGGTTTCGATTTATGTCGATGGGCAAGACAAGACTAAGCAGATCAGCGACTGGCGCATCTGGTGGGATGAAAAAGCCAAGCTCTTGAAGCTGACGTGCCATTACCCGTCCACGAAGAAATACATTCGCCCACTCAGTGTTTGTCGCATCGAACCCATGCGCGAGTTGTTTAATGTACTGCTGGAGGAGCAGGGCAGCATCGTCAGCAAACCTGTTGAGCGGGTCGAGATCTACGATGAGCGTTATGCCGTGGTCTATTACCCCAATGGGAAACGGCCTTATATCCGTAACATGGACGGCACCCGGTTCGTTGCGCCTACCCACGTCAAGAACGAACCCGTTTTCCACTATTTCCGGTCGGTCGCCGAAGCTCGGGTCAATACCGCGAAAACCGCCAACGACAAGCAGATTGCCGCCAACGTGGTGAAGCAACTGCAAGCGCTGCCTGTGCTTGCGGGCAGTGCCTTGCAGGCCTATTGCTCGGCCAGCAATGGTGTGCAACCAACGGGCGAAGGCTTGATCTATCCCTTCGGTATCAACGAAAGCCAGCTCATGGCGGTCGAGCAAGCCTTCAGTGCGCAAATCAGTCTGATCGAGGGGCCGCCAGGCACCGGCAAGACCCAGACCATTCTCAATATTCTCGCCAATATCCTGCTGCGGGGACAGACCGTTGCCGTGCTGTCCAACAACAATGCCGCTGTGGAAAACGTCTACGAGAAACTGGGCAAGTCTGGCCTGGATTATCTGGTGGCCAAACTGGGCAACCAGGAGAATCGCGAAGGCTTCTTCGCCAGTGTATTGCCCATACCGTCGGGCGAGCCCGAGCCTGCGCCTACCATGGAGTCGATCCAGGGCGTGCTGGAGCAACTGAAAGGCCTCCTGCACGACCAGAACCGGGCAGCTCAACTCAAGGCGGAAATCGACGAGTTGCAGATCGAGCGGCGTTATCTGAAGCAATGGCAGAAGGACAATGGCGTCCAGGAACCTTCGTCCCTGGCCAGGTATCACCTCTCACCGAGCAAGACCACGGATCTGATGGCCTACCTGGCTTATCTGGATGGGCAGCGGCTGCGGCTCAAGGATCGCTTCGAGCTGCTCTTCAAGTTCAGGATATGGCGCACCGGGCCTTTTGCCGATGAAGGCGCGCGTTTGTCCTTCTTCAATGCCTTGCAGTCGCACTTCTACGACGAACTGTTGCGCAACAAAGAGGATGAACTGCGCAAGTGCAACGAGGCATTGGCTCGCGGTAACTTCAGCGCCCTGTTGGAAGAGCTCATGGCTGGTTCGATGCGTTTTCTGAAGTATCGCTTGCATCAGCAGGTACAGGACTCCCACGCCTTCGACGCCAAGACCTATCGAAGGAATTTCGATGCATTCGTGAAGCGCTTTCCCATACTCGGCAGCAGCACCCATTCGATCGTCAATTCGATCGAGTCTGGGGCAGTGCTTGACTACGTCATCATCGACGAAGCCTCACAGCAGGACATCGTGCCGGGCATCCTCGCCCTGGGTTGTGCGAAGAACCTGATCGTGGTCGGTGACCGCAAGCAGTTGGCGCATATCCCTGCACCGACGGGCCTGAGCGCGCCAGTACCGAGCTACGATTGCGAGCGTTACAGCTTGCTCGACTCCTGCGTGCAGGTGTTCAAGGACGCACTGCCCAAGACCTTGCTCAAGGAGCACTACCGCTGCCACCCCAGGATCATCCAGTTCTGTAACCAGCAGTTCTATGCTGATGCCCTGGTGCCCATGACCGTGGACAAGGGTGAAGCACCCTTGCGTCTGGTGGTGACTGCCAAGGGCAATCATGCCCGCAAGAACATCAACCTCAGAGAAGTGGAATCCTTGCTCAAGGTGCTCGAGGGCGATGGTGACGGTGCGTGGGTAGACGGCGATGGGCGCGGCTTCATCGCACCGTTCAGAGCGCAGGCCACGCTTTCCAAGGCACACCTGCCCGATGATTTCGTGACCGATACCGTGCACAAGTTTCAGGGGCGTGAATGCGATGAAATCGTCTTTTCCACGGTGCTGGATAAAAAACAGTACAACCAGAGCCAAACTCGCCTGAGCTTCGTCGATGACTCACGTATGGTCAACGTGGCCGTTTCGCGGGCCAAGCACCGTTTCACCCTGGTAACGGGGGACGAGGTCTTCGCCAGGAACAATGGCCCTGTCGCGGCCCTGATCCGCTACATCGAATACTACGCCGAGGATAAAGAGATCCAGCGTGCGCCAGTGGTGTCGGCGTTCGACCTGCTCTACAAGGAGTACGACGCATCTCTGGAGCGTCTGCGCGGCCGCTTGAGGCAGGAGGATTCACGCTACGTCTCCGAGCAGATCATGGCGCAGATCCTACGCGAAGCATTGGCAGACGATTCGTTGCAGGCGCTGAAGTGGCACAAGCAGGTGGCGTTGAACGGGATCGCCGTCGCGGAAAATCCTGCGTTGACTGATCGCGAGCGCCAGTTCATGCGCCGTTCCAGTTGTGATTTCGTGATCTATTTCAGGGTCGGTAAACGGCCGGTTGGGGTGATCGAGGTGGACGGCGGCTCGCATGACAAACCCGATCAGATCGAGCGGGATGCCTTGAAGAACAGCATTCTGGCGAAAAGCGGCATTCCCATTCTTCGTGTGCGTACGGTCGAGAGCGCTATCGAGAGCAAAGTGCGCGATTTTCTGGCTCAGTGGGCGAGCCCGGCATCAGCCCCTTCGATCAGCGCGAGCGAGCAGGATGACGTTCAGCCGAGCCTGTAAACGCGCTGCAGAACACCCAAGCCCGCATGCGGCAGCAAGTAGCCCATGACGTTGGGTGCGCTGCCGGGCGGTGGCAGCGTCCAGAGCGGCTGGATCATGTCGATCCAGGCTCTGCTTTGGCTCTGGCCGTGCTCTTCGCGACCGCTGGCAAAATAGTTCCCCACCGACCTGATGACCCATCATTCAGCAAGCTGAGGTCGGCCCGTTTGCGCCCGTGTCAGGGCGCCGTTCATCCTTTCGGGCGACAGGCGAAATCCCTCCTTGGTGCGCTTATCCGCCGTCTTCTGCCCGCCTAGGGTTGGCGTTGCCGTACCCAACACCTAGGAGACCCGCATGACAAGAACAACAGGGCCCGGACTATTCCAGCCACGCACCTTGGCTTTGGCCGTCACCCTCGGTTGCGCCGCGCCGGCGCAGGCCGTCACCTTCAACATCGGCGAGATCGAAGGGCAGTTCGACAGCTCGCTGTCGGTCGGCGCCAGTTGGTCGATGCGCAGCCCGGATCGCGACCTGATCGGCCCCAACAACGGTGGTCAGGGCCAGGCGCAGACCGGTGACGACGGCCGCCTGAACTTCAAGAAGGGCGAGACTTTCTCGAAGATCTTCAAGGGCATCCACGATCTGGAGTTGCGCTACCGCGATACCGGCGTCTTCGTGCGCGGCAAGTACTGGTACGACTTCGAGCTCAAGGACGAAGGCCGCCGCTTCAAGGATATCGATGACCACAATCGCAAGGAGGGCGCCAAGTCCTCGGGAGCGGAGATCCTCGATGCCTTCGTCTACCACAACTACGCCATCGGCGACCTGCCCGGCACGGTGCGCGTCGGCAAGCAGGTGGTGAGCTGGGGCGAGAGCACCTTCATCGGCAACAGCATCAACTCCATCAACCCCATCGACGTGGCTGCCTTCCGCCGCCCGGGTGCGGAGATCAAGGAAGGTCTGATTCCGGTGAACATGCTCTACCTGTCGCAGAGCCTCAGCGACCGTCTGAGCATGGAGGCCTTCTACCAACTGGAGTGGGATCAGACCATCATCGACAACTGCGGCACCTTCTTCTCCACCGCCGACGTGGCCGCCGATGGCTGTGACGATGGCTATCACATCGGCTCGCCGGCCATCGCGCCGTTGCAGCCGGTCGCTGCCGCATTCGGCCAGGGTTTCCGGGTCGACCGTGAAGGGGTGATCCTGCCGCGTGGCGGTGATCGCGATGCCCGCGACAGCGGCCAGTGGGGCCTGGCCCTGCGCTGGCTGGGGGACGAGACCGAGTACGGCGCCTACTTCATGAACTACCACAGCCGTACGCCCATCGTCGGCACGCAGAACGCTGGCCTGGCGACCTTGAATGCGTTGCCGGGGATCATCGGCACGGCGAATGGTATCGCCCCGGGTAGCGGCGCGGGCCTGGCGCAGAGCGTGATGCTCGGCAACGGTCGCTACTACCTGGAGTACCCCGAGGATATTCGCCTCTACGGTCTGAGCTTCTCCACCACGCTGCCCACCGGCACCGCCTGGGCGGGGGAGATCAGCTATCGACCGAACCTGCCGCTGCAGATCAACACCACCGACATGACCCTGAGCCTGCTCAACCCCATCGCACCCGGCACCGCGCCGGTCTCGGCAGGGCCAGGGCAGGACAACGTCGGTTACCGGCGCAAGGAAGTCACCCAGGTGCAGACCACCTTCACCCACTTCTTCGACCAGGTGATGGGCGCCGGGCGCTTCACCCTGGTAGGGGAGGTCGGCATGGCCCATGTTGGCGGGCTGGAGAGCCGTGAGGATCTGCGTTATGGCCGTGACTCGTTGTTCGGCGCCTATGGCTTCCGTGGCGACACCCATGGCTTCGTCACCAGCACCTCCTGGGGCTATCGCGTGCGCGGCATCTGGGAGTACAGCAACGTGTTCGCCGGGGTGAACCTCAAGCCGAACATCTCCTGGTCGCACGACGTCGACGGCTACGGCCCCAACGGCCTGTTCAACGAGGGCGCCAAGGCCGTGAGCTTCGGCATCGATGCCGACTACCGCCAGCTCTACAGCGCCAGCCTGTCGTACACCGACTTCTTCGGTGGCGACTACAACACCGCGGTCGACCGCGACTTCCTCGCGCTCAGCTTCGGCGTGAGCTTCTAAGACGTACAGGATCAGAGGCATGCAGATGAACACCACCTTGAACTTGATCGGCGCGCTTTCCCTCGGCCTGCTGGCCTGCAGCGTGCAAGCTGCGGTGAGCCCCGAGGAAGCGGCCAAGCTCGGCACCAGCCTCACCCCGCTGGGCGCCGAGATGGCCGGCAACGCCGCTGGTAGCATCCCGGCCTGGAACGGCGGCCTGCCGGTCGACGCCGGCGCCGTGGACGAGCGCGGCTTCCTGGCTGACCCCTACGCCAACGAACAACCGCTGTTCACCATCACCGCGCAGAACCTGGAGCAATACCGCGAGCGCCTCACCGCCGGGCAACTGGCGATGTTCAAGCGCTACCCGGAGAGCTACCGCATGGCCGTCTACCCGGCTCACCGCAGCACAGCGGTGCCGGATGCGATCTATGCAGCAGCCAAGACCAGCGCTCTGAAGACCGGCTTGCGCGACGGTGGCAACGGCCTGACCGATTTCACCGACAGCCGCTACTACGCCTTCCCGATTCCGCAGAACGGTCTGGAAGTGGTGTGGAACCACATCACCCGCTATCGCGGCGGCAACCTCAAGCGCAGCATCGTGCAGGCCGCACCGCAGACCAACGGCAGCTATACCCTGGTGCACTTCGAGGACGAGGTGGCCTTCCCCGAAAATGTGCCGGATCTCGATCCGGCCAAGGCCGAGAACACCCTGCTGCTGTTCAAGCAGCGGGTCACCGCGCCGTCGCGTCTGGCCGGCAACGTGCTGCTGGTGCACGACTCGCTCGACCAGGTCAAGGAGCCGCGCATGGCCTGGCTCTACAACGCCGGCCAGCGCCGTGTGCGTCGTGCTCCGCAGGTGGCCTACGACGGCCCTGGCACCGCCGCCGACGGCCTGCGCACTTCGGATAATTTCGACATGTTCAACGGTGCGCCGGATCGTTACGACTGGAAGCTGGTGGGCAAGCGCGAGGCCTTCATCCCCTACAACAACTTCCGCCTGGCCTCGCCGCAGGTGAAGTACAGCGACATCCTCAAGGCCGGCCATATCAATCAGGATCTGGCGCGTTACGAATTGCACCGGGTCTGGGAGGTGGAGGCCACGCTCAAGGAGGGCGAGCGCAACATCTACGCCAAGCGCCGTTTCTTCGTCGACGAGGACTCCTGGCAGATCGCCCTGTCCGAGCACTACGACGGGCGTGGCCAGCTATGGCGGGTTGGTGAAGCGATGCTGTTCCAGCAATACGACAAGCAGGTGCCGGTGTACGCCCTGGAGGCGCTCTACGACATCATTGCCGGACGTTATCTGGCCATCGGCATGGCCAACGAGGAGCGTAGCGCGATTCAGTACGGCACCGAGGCTTCGGCCAAGGACTTCACGCCGGCAGCGCTGCGCAATGCGGGCGTGCGCTGATCCTGCTGCCGCTGCAGACAAGCCGGCGTCGCCCTGTGCGTCGCCGGCTTTTTTCTGCGCGCCTCGCCCACGTGAATCTCACACCATAAGCACCAAGGGGTGGTGGTGTGAGGTGAGCGGGGTACCATCGTCGGGTGGTTCAACAATGACAAGCCGAGAGAACCGCTGCCATGCCGACCCTTGCCATCGCTCGCCCGAGTGCGCAGCAGCTGCAACCTGCCGACCTGCCACGCCTGCCGCCGTGCGTCGTTTCCCGCCCTGCCTTGCTCCAGCGCCTGCTCTGCAGTGAGTCGCGCCTGCGTTTGCTCTGTGCGCCGGCCGGGACTGGCAAGAGCGTGTTGCTCGGTCAGTGCGCCCGGCAGACGCCAACGGCCATCGAGCGGGTCTGGCTGGACCTCGGCGGGCGCAGCCTGACGCCCGCGCAATTCTGCAAGCGCTTGGCCAAGGCGCTGCAGGTGTCGCTGGACGACGCCGACGAAACCGCGCTGCTGGAGCGGCTGCATGAGCGCGCCGGGCGTCTGTGGATTTTCATCGACGACTACCCGCGCCAGGCCGATGACGCACTCGATGCCTGCTTCGACCGGCTGTTCGCGGCTGCGCCAGCGCAGGTCACCTGGTGGGTCGCCAGCCGCCGCACGCCTGCCTGGAACCTGCCGCGCCTGTTGTTGCAGGGCGATCTGCTGGAGATCGAGGGCGGGGAACTGGCGTTGGACGCAGACACATTGAGCGAGCTGCTGGCCGAGTTGCACATCGAGCTGGCCGATGACGGTCGGCAACTGCTGCTGCAGCGCAGCGAGGGCTGGCTGGCGGCCATTCGCCTGCTGTTGCTCGATGCCGACGAGGCAGCGCTGCGCCAGCGTCTGCAGGACGGTTGCCCACTGCTGCGCGATTACGTGCAGCACGAAGTGCTGGCCGAGCTGGACGACGAGCTGCGTAGCCACCTGCACGCCCTGGCCCTGCTGCCACGCTTCTCTGCGGCGCTCTGCGAATACCTGCTGGAAGGGCACGGCAACGACTTGCTGGCCGAGTTGCAACGACGCCAGTTGTTCGTGCGCAGCCTCGACAGCAGCGGTACCTGGTTCCGCCTGTGGCGGCCACTGGGCGAGGTGCTGCGGCGCTTGCCGGGGGCGCCGCTGCCCGCGGCGATCCATGTGCGCGCCTGCCAGTGGTTCGCCCAGCGCGGCGACATTCGTGAGGCCGTCGAACATGCCCTGCAGGCCGGGCAGGTGGAAGTCGCGGTCAACTACCTGCAGCGTTTCGATCAGGAGCAACTGCTGCAGGGGCATTCGGTCGCGCAACTGCTGCAATGGCGCGAGGAACTGCCGGCCTGGCTGTTCGCCAGTTCGCCACGGCTGATCGTGTTGCAGGCCTGGGCGCTGATCATCTGTGCCCGTTTCGACGAGGCCCGCACCTGCATGCAGGGGCTGGCGCACTTCATGCCGCAACCCGATGCCCGCCGCCAGCGCAAGCTGGTCGCCCACTGGCAGGCCTTGATGGGGGTGCTGGCGCGCCAGTGCGGGCGTCGCGACGCACGGCTGCATTGCCAGGAGGCGTTGCCGATGCTGGACGAGGGCAGTTGGTCGCAGCGCGTGCTCTGCTACCAGGCCCTGGCGCAGCAGCACATGGCCGAGCAGGCACTGAGCCAGGCCAAGCAGGCGCTGGATCAGGGGCTGCATCTGGCGCGCCGTCATGGCAGCCTGATCTTCGAGGCCTTGCTCAACACCGATCATTGCCTGCTGCTGCAGATGCTTGGCGAGACCGGGCGCGCCGCCGAGCTGGCCGAGCAGTCCCTGGCCTTTCTCCGCGAGCACTGCAATCACAGCCCGGTGCTCGGCCGTCTGCTCCTGCTGCGAGCCAGCCTGCTCGCCCGCCAGGGGCTGGACGAGGTGGCGCAGCAGGCTTATCGCCAAGGCCTGCAGGAGGCTGAGCGTTGCGAGGATGCCTACACCATTTCCGGCTACCTGGGCCTGCTGGAGCTGGCCGAGGTGCGTGGCGATCTCGACGAGGCCTACCAGTGGCTGCAGAAGGCCGAGCGGGTCATGCAATGGTCGCACGTGCCGGAGGTGCGTTACCGCGGCGTGCTGCAACTGCACGCCGGGCGTCTGTTGTTGCGCCAGGGGCAGAACGAACGGGCGCGCGAGCTGTTCGCCCAGACCCTGCAGCAATTGCAACAGCGCCAGCAACTGGCACCTTCGGAGTTCTACGACCTGCTGCCACGGCTACGCCGTTATCTGGCGATCAGTGATCTGCTGCTCGGCCATCATGCTGCGGGCGAGCATGCGCTGCAGTTGTTGCTGGAGGAGTGCCTGCGCGCCGGGCATCGCAGCATGGCGTGCGAGTGCCGCTTCGCGCTGGCCGAGGGAGTGTTGCTGCAGGGGCGGCAGGAGCAGGCCGATGCCTTGCTGCAACAGGCGCTGGGCGAGGCGCGGCAACTGCGCTTGCTGCGCCCCGTGGAGGAGCTGCGGCAGCGCCATGAGCACTGGCTCGAGCGCCTGCTGCCGGGCGAGGCCACGCATGACTTGCATCGACGCCTGTTGCAGCCGGCGCCTGCACTGGATGAGCCGGCCAGTGCCGGGACGGCGCTGCTCAGCTCGCGGGAGCTGGTGGTGCTGCAGTTGATCGCCCAGGGCTGCTCCAATCAGGAGATCGCCGATCGCCTGTTCATCTCGCTGCACACGGTCAAGACCCATGCACGGCGAATCAACGTCAAGCTCGGTGTGCAGCGGCGCACCCAGGCCGTGGCCATGGCCAAGGCGCAGGGGCTGATGGGGGATTGAGTTCGGTCTGCTGCAGCGTGATTCAGCCGAGCAAGTAGAACGCGCCGCAGATCACCACGCCCGAATACAGCAGCATGATCAGGCAGTAGCCCATGATGTCGCGCGCGCCGAGGCCGACGATGCCGAGCAGTGGCAGCGCCCAGAACGGCTGGATCATGTTGGTCCAGGCGTCGCCCCAGGCAATCGCCATGGCGGTGACGGTGGGCGAGACGCCCAGGGCCTGAGCGGCTGGCAGCATGATCGGCCCCTGCACGGCCCACTGGCCACCACCGGACGGCACGAACACGTTGACCACGCCGGCGCTCAAGAAGGCCAGCAGCGGGAAGGTGTCGGCCGACGACCAGGAAATGAACGCCTCGCTGATCTGCCGACCCAGGGAGATGCCGTCGGCGTTGGCGCCCATCATCATGCCCATGATCCCGGCATAAAAGGGGAACAGCAGGACGATGCCGCCGATGCCGCGCACGCTTTCGTCCACGGCGCGCATGTAGCGCTCCGGGGTGCCGTGCATCAGCAGGCCGCAGAACAGGAAGATGGCGATGACCACGTCCAGGCCGAGGACGAAGCCCTTGCTGGCGAAGTGGTTGAACAGGTAAATGCCGGCCATGGCCACCAGTGCCAGACCGAGGATGCGGCTGTCGTCCAGGCGTTGCGCCGGGGTTTCCCGGGTCGGCAGTTCGGCGCGCGATTCCACCAGCTTCGCGGCATCGGCCACCTTGGCGTTCTGCCGGGGGTGCATGGCGCGGTTGAGCAGCGGCAGGCCGATGGCCAGCAGGGCGACGATGGTCAGGTTGAGCGGGCTGAACAGGGTGTCGCTGATGCTCACCGGGCTGGTCAGCACGCCGGCGGTGATGCGTGCCAGATCCGGGCCACCGGTGGCCATCGACAGCGGGATCGAACCCGCCAGGCCGCCGTGCCAGACCAGAAAGCCCGAGTAGGCCGAGGCCACCAGCAGCGGATAGTCGACACCTTTGACCTTGCGCGCCAGGGCTCGGGCAAATACGGCGCCGATCACCAGGCCGAAGCCCCAGTTGAGCCAGCAACCGACCAGCGCCACCAGGGTGACCATGATGATCGCCTGGCCCGGCGTGCGCGCCATGCCGGCGAGGCGGTCGAGCTGGCGGTTGATGATCGGTGCACTGGCCAGGGCATGGCCGGTGACGAAGATCAGCGCCATCTGCATGGCGAAGCCGAGCAAGGTCCAGAAACCGCTGCTCCAGTGTTGCACCATGGCCGGCAAGGATTGCCCGGTGGAGACGATGCCGGCGAGCAGGACGCCCAGCGTGAGCAAGGCGGAGAAGACGAAGGGTGAAGGCAGGTACTTCTGTACCAGGCTCACGCTCATGCGAGTGAGGGTGTTGAACATGGGGGGATGCCTCTTTCTTATGGTTGTGTGGCTTTGACCAGGGATTCTAGCTGCGCCTGGTCGTTGCAATGGATATGACAACGCCCGACACCAGGCCGAGCGGTTTGGCGTAGCCCGGATGCAATCCGGGAATTCCCTGCCAGATTTCCCCGGATTTCATCCGGGCTACGGTGTAGGGTGGATGTCGCTTTTTACATCCACCAAAACGGTGGATCGATGAAGCGTGATCCACCCTACGGATCAGCGCTCGATGGCCAGGGCCACGCCCTGACCGCCACCGATGCACAGGGTGGCCAGGCCCTTCTTCGCGTCGCGGCGGATCATCTCGTGCAGCAGGGTCACCAGCACGCGGCAGCCGGAGGCGCCGATGGGGTGGCCAAGGGCGATGGCGCCGCCGTTGACATTGACCTTGTCGGCATCCCAGCCCAGCTCCTGGCCCACGGCCAGGGCCTGGGCGGCGAAGGCCTCGTTGGCTTCGATCAGATCCAGATCGGCCAGGCTCCAGCCGGCCTTGTCCAGGCAGCGGCGAGTGGCGGATACCGGGGCGATGCCCATGATCGCCGGGTCGACCCCGGCATTGGCATAGCCGGCAATCTTCGCCAGCACCGGCAGGCCCAGCGCTTGTGCCTTGGCTGCGCTCATCAGCAGTACGGCAGCGGCGCCGTCGTTGAGGCTGGAGGCGTTGCCGGCAGTGACGCTGCCGTCTTTCTTGAATGCGGGCTTGAGCTTGGCCAGGGATTCTGCGGTGGTGCCAGCACGCGGTTGCTCGTCACGGGCGAAGGCGATGGGGTCGCCCTTGCGCTGCGGGATCAGTACTGGGGTGATTTCGGCATCGAAGCGCCCGGCCTCGATGGCCGCCACGGCCTTCTGCTGCGAGGCGGCGGCGAAAGTGTCCTGGGCTTCACGGGAAATCCCATACTTCTCGACGAGATTCTCCGCAGTGATGCCCATATGGTAGTCGTTGAAGGCGTCCCACAGGCCGTCGACGATCATGCTGTCGAGCATCTGAGCGTGGCCCATGCGCAAGCCGGTACGCGCTTTCGGCAGCACATAGGGTGACAGGCTCATGTTCTCCATGCCGCCGGCGATGATCACCTCGGCGTCGCCGCAACGGATGGCCTGGGTGGCCAGGTGCAGGGCTTTCAAACCCGAGCCGCAGACTTTGTTCAGGGTCATGGCCGGCACGGCATGGGGCAGGCCGGCGCGGATGGCGGCCTGGCGTGCGGGGTTCTGGCCGGAGCCTGCGGTCAGCACCTGGCCGAGGAGCACTTCATCGACCAGGGCGGCGTCGAGGCCGGTCTGCTCCAGCAGGCGCTTGATGACGATGGCGCCGAGCTCCGGCGCGGGAATCTCCGCCAGGCTGCCCTGGAAGCTGCCGATGGCGGTGCGGGTGGCGGCGACGATGACGACGTCTTGCATGGGGTGACTCCTCTCGGCTGATGGGCCGCGTATTGTGGGAGGGGCTTTAGCCGCGACGAGAAAGGCTCGCCGCTACGACTGCATGGATGCAGGAGGTAGAGCGAAGCAGGATGCCCGAGCCGAAAGCCCCTCCCACAATGCAGAAAAACGCCCCGAAGACGCCATGCGTGGTGGCGCCTTCGAGACGGTAGACAACTTTAGAAGCTCATTTCCGGCACGTGCTCGGGAACGATCAGCTTGCCGGCGGTCTTGGCGACGATCTCCTCTACGCTTACGCCCGGCGCGCGTTCGCGCAGGATGAAGGCGTTGTTGTCGATCTCCAGGTAGGCTAGGTCGGTCAGCACCTTGCGGATGCAGCCGCAGCCGGTCAGCGGCAGGCTGCAGTGTTCCAGCAGCTTGGATTCGCCGTCTTTCGAGGCGTGGGTCATGGTGACGATGATGTTGTCGGCGCCGGCCACCAGATCCATGGCACCGCCCATGCCCTTGACCAGCTTGCCGGGGATCATCCACGAGGCGATGTTGCCGCGCACGTCCACCTCGAAGGCGCCGAGCACGGTCAGGTCGACGTGGCCGCCACGGATCATGGCGAAGGATTGCGCCGAGTCGAAGATCGCCGCGCCCTTGATCGCGGTAACGGTCTGCTTGCCGGCGTTGATCATGTCGGCGTCCACTTCGTCTTCGGTAGGGAAGGCGCCCATGCCGAGCAGGCCGTTCTCCGACTGCAGCATCACCTGCATGCCCTCGGGTACGTAGTTGGCCACCAGGGTGGGGATGCCGATGCCGAGGTTGACGTAGAAGCCGTCCTGCAGCTCGCGGGCCACGCGCTGGGCCATTTGTTCACGGGTCAGTGCCATGCCGGTCTCTCCTAGGCGCGCAGGGTGCGTTTTTCGATGCGTTTCTCGAAGCTGCCGCAGATCAGCCGGTCGACGTAGATGCCGGGGGTGTGAATCTGCGTCGGGTCGAGTTCACCGGGTTCGACGATCTCCTCGACCTCGACCACGGTGATGCGCCCGGCGGTAGCGACCACCGGGTTGAAGTTCTGCGCGGTGTGGCGGTAGACCACGTTGCCGAAGTGGTCGGCCTTCCAGCCTTTGACGATGGCGAAGTCGCCGGTGATGGCCGGCTCGAGGATGTAGTGGCGGCCATTGATCTCGCGCGCTTCCTTGCCTTCGGCGACCGGGGTGCCGTAGCCGGTGGCGGTGAAGAAGGCGGGGATGCCGGCGCCGCCAGCGCGCAGCTTCTCGGCCAGGGTGCCCTGCGGGGTGAGTTCGACTTCCAGCTCGCCGGAGAGCAGTTGCTGCTCGAACAGGGCGTTCTCGCCGACGTAGGAAGCAATCATCTTGCGGATCTGCCGGTCTTCCAGCAGCACGCCGAGGCCGAAACCGTCGACACCGCAGTTGTTGGACACCACGGTCAGGTCGCGCACGCCACGGCGGCGGATCTCATTGATCAAATTCTCGGGGATGCCGCACAGGCCGAAACCGCCGGCCAGCACGGTCATGCCGTCCTGCAGGCCGTCCAGGGCTTCTGCGTAGCTGGCGACGCGTTTGTCGAGTCCGCTCATTCGAGGCTGCCTCTTTGTTGTTATCGGGTGTGAGGCCAAGCTTCTGCGCTGTGAGCTTATTTGTTAAGTTTGTTTTTTCTCTTGATTGATCAGGTAAATAAATCAATGACCGTCAAGCAGCTACGCGCCTTTCTCGCCGTGGCGCAGAGCCTGAGCTTCGCCCAGGCTTGCGAACGCCTGCATCTGTCGCAGCCGGCGTTGAGCCTGGCGATCAAGAACCTGGAGCAGTCGCTCGGCGGCCAGTTGCTGGTGCGCACCACCCGCAGCGTGGCGCTGACGCCCGAGGGGGAGACGTTGCTGCCGATCGCCGTGCGCCTGCTGGCCGACTGGGACAACGCCGAGGACCTGCTGCGCCAGCACTTCACCCTGCAGATGGGCAAGGTGGCGGTGGCGGCCATGCCGTCGTTCGCCGGCAACCGCCTGCCGGCGGTGCTGCGCGCGTTTCGCGACGCCTACCCTAGGGTCAATGTGGCGGTGCACGACGTGATCAACGAGCAGGTGATGGAGATGGTGCGCGACGGTCGCGTCGAGCTGGGCATCGCCTTCGAGCCAGCAACCCTCGATGGCCTGCAATTCACGCCGCTGTACGAGGATCGTTTCGTCGCCGTGGTGCCGGCAGTCAGCCATCTGGCCGACCACGAAGTGCTGACCTGGGCGCAGTTGCTGGAGCAGCCCTTCATCACCCTGCAACGGCCTTCGGCAGTGCGCCTGCTGCTGGAAGACAGCGTGATCGCCCGCCACGGCAAGCTGCCGGTGGCCTTCGAGAGCCACCAGTTGGTCACGGTCGGGCGCATGGTCGCCGAAGGCCTGGGCGTCAGCGCGGTGCCGCAACTGTGCCGGCAGCAGATGGAGGATCTCGGCGCGCGCTGCCTGCCGCTGAGCGAGCCGCAGGTGTCGCGCCGCGTCGGCCTGTTGCACCTGGCTGGGCGCCAGCTATCCAGCGCAGCGCAGGCCTTGAGCGAGGTGCTGTTGCGCCCGGCTCAGTAGAGGCGCAGCCGCCCCTCCAGATAGGCCTCGCACAGCGGCAGGCAGCGGCTGGCCCAGTCCGGCCCCAGTTCCTGCACGGTGCGCGTTTCGGCATGGGTGCCCGTCCAGGCCAACAGTTGCAGGCGGCGCTGCACGACGAAGGCCGGAATCATCGCCAGCTCGGCGTCGCTCAGGCTGTGCACGCGGGTGTAGCCCTGCAGCCAGTGGCTGACCCAGCGCGGCACGTCTGGATGATCCTCATGAAAGCTCAGGGCCGAGGCGAGGTCGTGCAGGTACCAACCGAAGCCGCAGTCGTCGAAGTCGATCACCCGCGTGCGTTCGCCCTGCACCAGCAGGTTGGCCAGGCGCAGGTCGGCGTGGATCAGGCCGAAGCGTTCGCTGCTCTGGCCATAGGCGGCCAGTTCCTCGGCCAGACGCAACAGCGTGGCCTCGATCAGCGGCTGCTGCGCCGCGCTCAGGTTGGGCGCCTGGCGCCAGTCGCCCCAGTGGCCATCGGCGCCGAGCATGCTGGCGTGATCCCAGCGCAGGCGCTCGAAGCCCGCTGGCAAGCGCCAGTCGCGGGCCTGGCGATGCAGGCGGGCGTTGATCGCACCCAGGCGCTCGAAGGAGGCCAGCAGATCCTGCCGAGGATCCGGCTCCGTGCCCTCGATCCACTCGAACAGCACGGCATGGCGGGGCTGGCCGGCCAGTTCGAGCTGCTGCAGGCAGTCGCCATCCAGGCCGGGCAGGGCCTTGGGCACCTCCACGCCCGAGGCGCGCAGGGCGTCGAGCCAGTGCAGTTCGCTGCGGATCGCCTGAGCGCTGTGGTAGGCCGGGCGGTGCAGGCGCAGCACATGGCGCCCGCCGTCGCCATGCACGGCGTAGGTGGCGTTCTCCGACAGGCAGAGCAATTGCAGGCGGCCCCGGCATGACGCGGGATAACGCGCGAGCATGGCCTCGGCCAGGTGATCGAAGGTGGCGGCCTGAATCATGGCGAGCTTTCCTGATGGCTGACGATGAGGCCAGCATCGCCATGGCGCGAGCAGGCGGCTTGACCGCGCCTGGCGAAAACTTGACCGCTCGGCACAGACAGCGCCCCGGCAAGGGTGGATTTGATCGCTCGCCGCGCAACTTGTGTTCTGCGGTCAAGTGTTTGGCGTGGGGGAGGGCGAGGATGGCGTCATCCATTCGATGAGGAGCCCTCCATGTTCACTTCCCTGCAAGGCAAGCGTGTACTGGTTACCGGCGGCAGTGCCGGCATTGGCCTGGGTATCGTCCGCGGCTTTGCCCGCGAAGGCGCACGCGTGGCGCTCAGCGCACGCAATGGCGAACGGCTCGCCGCCTGCGTCGCGGCCTTGCGCGAGGAGGGGCTGGACGTGCACGGCTTCGTCGCCGACGTGGCCAGTGCCGCGTCGGTGCGTGGCCTGGTCGATGAGGTGGCGCAGGCCTTCGGCGGCCTCGATGTGCTGTGCTGCAATGCCGGGATCTTCCCCTCCGGCAGCCTCGACGAACTGAGCGAGGCGGACTGGGATCAGGTGCTGGCGACCAATGCCAAGGGCTCCTTCCTCTGCGTGCAGGCGGCGTTGCCTTATCTGCGCCAGGCCGAGTACGGGCGGGTGATCCTCACCTCGTCGATCACCGGGCCGGTCACCGGCTTTCCCGGCTGGGCCCATTACGGCGCGAGCAAGGCGGCGCAACTGGGCTTCATGCGCACCGCGGCGATCGAGTTGGCGCGCGACGGCATCACCATCAACGCCGTGCTGCCCGGCAACGTGCTGACCGAAGGGCTGCAGGAGATGGGCGCGGACTATGTGGCGAGCATGGCCGCCTCGGTGCCGCTGCGGCGCCTCGGCAGTGTCGACGACATCGCCGCCGGTGCGCTGTTCTTCGCCTCGCGTGAGGCGGGCTACATCACCGGGCAGAGCCTGATCATCGACGGTGGGCAGATCCTGCCCGAGTCGTTGCAGGCGCTGGGCTGAGGCGGAGGCGCAGGATGCTCAAGGTCAATGCCTTCGAGAGTGAACAGATCGCCAGCCTGGATGCTGCGCGTCAGCGCCTGGTGGAGCGGCGGCAACGTCTGCTGGGGCCGGCTTACCAGTTGTTCTACGACCAGCCGCTGCACCTGGTGCGCGGGCGGGGCGCCGAGGTGTTCGACAGCGCGGGGCGCGCCTACCTGGATCTGTACAACAACGTGCCCTCGGTGGGGCATTGCCATCCGCACGTGGTGGCAGCCATGGCCAGCCAGGCGGGGGAGCTGAACATCCATACCCGCTATCTGCACGACGGCATCCTCGACTATGCCGAGCGCTTGCTGGCGACCCTGCCGGAGATGCCCGCGCACGTGATGTTCACCTGCACCGGCAGCGAGGCCAACGACCTGGCATTGCGCATCGCTCGCGACCATAGCGGCGGCACGGGGGTGATCGTCACTCGCTACGCCTACCACGGCATCACCACGGCGATTGCCGAGCTGTCGCCGTCGATGGGCGAGTACGTGCCGCTGGCCGGCGATGCGCGCCTGGTCGATGCGCCGCTGCACCGGCCACAGCAGCCGGAGCAGGTGGGCGCGCAGTTCGCCGCGCAGGTGCGCGCGGCACTGGCGGACATGCGCCGGCATGGCATCCGCCCGGCAGCCCTGCTGGTCGATACCCTGTTCACCAGCGATGGCGTATTCGCCGACCCGCCGGGCTTTCTTGCCGAGGCGGTGGCCGCCGTGCGTGCAGCGGGCGGGCTGTTCATCGCCGACGAAGTGCAGCCCGGCTTTGGCCGCACCGGCAGCCACTTCTGGGGTTTCCAGCGGCATGGCCTGGTGCCCGACCTGGTGACCCTGGGCAAGCCGATGGGCAACGGTCACCCGCTGGCCGGGGTGATCTGCCAGCCGCACCTGGTCGAGCGTTTCGGCCAGTGCGCGGCTTACTTCAATACCTTCGGTGGCAACCCGGTGGCGGCGGCGGTGGGCCTGGCGGTGCTGGAGGTGATCGAGGCGGAAGGCTTGCAGGCCAATGCGGCGCGGGTCGGGGCCTTGCTCCAGGCCGGGCTTGGCAGCCTCGCCGCGCGTTATGCGCAGCTCGGCGAGGTGCGCGGCGCTGGTCTGTTCATTGGCGTCGACGTGCTCGATGGCGAGGGGCGCGCCGATACCCGTGGCGCGCGGCGCCTGGTCAATGCCCTGCGTGATGAGGGCGTGCTGATCGGTGCTTCCGGGCCGGCCAGCAACGTGCTCAAGATCCGCCCACCGCTGTGCCTGAGCGCAGCCCAGGGCGAGCGCTTCCTGCAAGTGCTTGAAACCGTCCTGGCCAGAAGCTAATTGCGTCCAGTGCCCTGGCGCGCCTGCCGCCACTGCCGTGGGCTGAGCCCATGCCAGCGGCGGAAGGCGCGGGAGAAGGCGCTCAGCTCGGAATAGCCGAGCAGGGCGGTGATCTCGGCCAGGCAAACGCCCTGTTCCAGGTGCAGGCCGGCCAGTTCGCGGCGGGTCTGGTCGAGCAGGGTCGAGAAGCTCAGGCCTTCATCGTTGAGGCGGCGTTGCAGCGTCCAGCTGGGCAGGCGCAGGGCGTCGGCCAGTTTCTCCAGGCTGGGTTCGCCGCTTTCCAGCAACAGACGAATATGCCGCCTGGCCTCATCCATCAGGCCGGGGCGTGGCGCGCCTTCAGGCGTGTTGCCGGCAAGCTGACGCAGGTTGTCGAACATCAGCGCCAGCAGGCGAGCGTCACGCCCCGGCATAGGCTGTTCCAACACACTGCGCTGGAACACCAGGGCATTGCTTGGCTGATCGAAGAAGGCCGGTGCATCGAAGGCCTTGCAGTGCTCATACCAGGCCTCCGGTCGGGCGTGCTCGAAATGCACCTGCTCCGGTGCCCAGCGCGTGCCGAGGGCGTGGCGCATCAGGTTGAAGAACATGCCCAGCGACAGCTCGGCATCCTGGCGTTTGTGCAGGATGCTGCCGTGCTGTACCTGATAGTCCAGCCGGCACAGCGGGCCTTGCTCGTCGAGCCTGAGCAGGCTGCCCTGCTGGTGGTAGGGAAAGGCCCGCACCACGTTGCGTAGGGCGTCGCCGAGGGTGGCCGAGCTCATGCCGATGTAGCCGAGCAGGCCCAGGGCGTCGGGCTTGAACTGGCGCCCATAGCGCAGGCCGAAGTGCGCGTCGTGCGTCTGCCGTGCGGCCTCCTCGAACACTGCGCAATACTGGTGCAGATCGAGGCTCAGGGTCGGCTGGCTGAGGCATTCGGGGTCGATGCCGGCGCGCCCGAGGATACGATCCGGGTCACCCCCGCTCCGCTGGATGAACGCCACCAGGCCCGTGGCTGCCGAGGCCAGAACGCCAACACGATGAGACCTGTCCGTTGCTGTGTAGGACACCTTGATGCTCCGCTGGAACGCAGGTCTCTCACGGCATTCAAGAAGCGTTCCACGCACCAGCCAGCGCGTTGTGGCGTCTTCGACTGGCCGGCAGCGGGCTGTAGAGGCCGGAGCAGGTAAACACCATCCCTGGCAAAACCCAGGCGTCAGTCGAGGGCCTCGCCGATAAGCTGCCACTTGCCGTCCTTGCGCTCGGCCAGGCCGCGCGCCTCCAGGCCTTGCAGATAGCGTTGCAGACCACGCTCGCCACGGCTCTGAAAAAACGGCAGCAGGCGCGGCAGCAGGTTGGGGAAGAGCATCACCAGCTTGGTCAGCCACAGTTCGCTGCGTTTCGGCGCACTCTCCAGGCTCGGCTTGTCGAGCATGCGCACGATATTGCTGGCCACCGCTTGCGGCGCTTGCGGTGGATCCATGAACTGCAGGGCATTGCCACCATCGATGGCTTCCTGGCGCAGCATGGGCGTGTCGGTGGCCGAGGGCAGCACGCAGCACACCTTGATGCCACGCGGCTCCAACTCCAGGGCCAGCGACAGCATGGCGCCGCGCAGGCCGAACTTGCTGGCGCTGTAGATGGGGCTTTCGGCGGTGGGGAAGATACCCGCGATCGACACGGTGCTGACCACCCGCGCATTGCGCGAGGCCTCCAGCAGGCTGACCGCCTGGCGCGTCAGCAGCAACGGAGCCAGCAGGTTGATCTCCAGCTCGCGGCGGATGCTGGTATGGCTGCGCGTGGCGAAGGGCTCGACATGGACGATGGCGGCGTTGTTGATCAGGGCATCGAGGCGGCCGAAGCGTTCGCCGATGAAGCTGATCAGCGCCTCGACCTGCTGCTCGTCGGTGAGGTCGAGGGAGAAGGGCGTGGCCCGTTCGCCCAGGCTGGCGCACAGCGTTTGCAGGCGCGCAGCATCGCGATCAGCCAGGATCAGTTGCACGTCGCGCTGGATCAGTTGCCGGCACAGGCACTGGCCGATGCCACCTGCCGCGCCGGTGATGAGAATGACTTCGCTCATGGGGATTCTCGCTCAGGAGGCTCGTGACAGGGGGACAGCGACGTAGCCCGGCTGCTGGCGCACGGGGGCGAAATAGCCTTCGCTCAGGTCGCTCCAGTTCATGCGGTGGCGCAGCCGCTGCATGTGCTTCTTCAGCGCGTGCACCTCCAGGTACACCTCGTGGCGCTGCGATTTGACGAACTGGATGCCACCGGACAGATCGGGGTCGTCGTGCTGGATCAGCCCCTCGAACTCCCTGGCCAGGAGCGGACGCTGGAGCTGGTCGGCCAGGTAGCAGGCGATCAGATGGGCCTCGTTGTCGAACAGCTTGTAGGCGCTGGAGTTGGTTTCCAGATAGCCGATGCCGAACAGGTTGTGGTGCTGGCGGCTGAAGATGGAGAGGTACATCTGCGGGCGCCCGCCTTTCCACTCGAAGTAGTCGGTGGCGTAGCGGCAGCTCCATTTGTAGCCGGTGGCGTAGAGCACCAGGTCGAGGGTTTCGCGGCTGCCGTCCTTGAACACCACCTGGTCGCCTTCGTAGTGGGAAACGTCCGGGCGCACCTGGATATCGCCATGCTGCAGATGATGCAGCAACTGGCTGTTGAGCAGCGGGTGGCTCTCGAACAACTTGTGATCCGGCTTGGGCAGGCCGAAGCGGGTCAGGTTGCCGTTGACCAGGCGCAAGATGCCGCCGAACAGCAGACGCGTCAGCCACATGGGTAACTGCGGGCCTTTCTCGCCGACTTCATCCGCCGGCAGGCCGAAGATGTGCTTGGGAATGAAGTGGTAGCCCCGGCGCAGGCTGATCAAGGCCTTGTCGGCGTTGGCGGCGGCATCGCAGGCGATATCCGCCCCGGAGTTGCCCGCGCCGATGATCATGACCCGCTTGCCCTTGAATTCCTCGGGGCGGCGGTAGGTCACCGAGTGGCGAATCTCGCCGCTGAAATGGCCCTTGATCTCCGGCATGTTCGGATCCCAGTTGCAGCCGGTGGCGCACACCAGCGCGCGGTAGCGACGGCGTTCGCCATTGCTCAGGGTGACGATCCAGCGGCCGTCCTCATCCTTGTCCACGCGCTCCACTGCAGTGTTGAAACGCACCTTGTCGTAGAGGCCGAAGGCCAGGGCGAAGGAGCGCAGGTATTCGAGGATCTGCCGGTTGCTCGGGTAGTCCGGGAAGTGCTTGGGCATGGGGTAGTCGAGAAAACCGGAAAGGTCGCGCGAGGAGATGAAATGCGCGGACTCGTACATCGGCGTGCCGGGATTTTCCAGATCCCACACGCCGCCGAAATCGCTGTGGCGCTCGAACTGCTGGTAATCCAGGCCCTGGCGTTTCAGGGCGCGGGCCATGCACAGGCCGCCGGGGCCGCCGCCGATGATGCAGACGCTGTCGCCGCAATCCACATAAGGCACGTCGTTAGGCATGATCGCCTCCGTTATTGGAATCGTGACGCTCACGTTATCCCCAGCCAGTCGCCTTGATCAGGTCGCTGACGGACAGCAAAGGGGGCCGGAACGGACAGCCTGATTGTCGTTTATCATCGGCACAGCACGCCGCCATCGTGAGGACTCATGCCGCCATGAAAGACATTGCCGATCCGCGCTTTTCCAACGCCTCGGCGCCCGCTCATGTCTCGCGCGCCTTGCTGCGCGTCGTGGCCGAGCGCCAGGGCAATGCCGAGCGGGTTTGCCTGGGGCTGGGCTTCACCCCGACCGACCTGGCCAGGCCAGGCTTTCGTCTGTCGCATCGGCAGAGCTACCTGCTGGTGCGGCGGGTGATCGAGCAGGTCGGCGATAACGGCCTGGGCCTGCTTGTCGGTGGGCGGCAGAGCGCGGTATCCCTCGGGCTGGTCGGCCTTGGCATGCAGGCCTGCGCGACCCTTGGTGAGGCCCTGGAGCTGGGGCTGCAATTCCAACGGCATGCCGGAGCGATGCTCGGCCATGACCTGGAGATTCAGGGCGACAGCGCACGCTTGCTGCTCACGCCCCTGTTCTACGAGCCGGACGTGCAGGCCTTCTACATGGAGGAAGCCTTCTCCAGTTCGCTCAGCATCGTGCGCCACCTCAGCGCTGCGCGGCTGAGGCCACGCCTGCTATGCCTGGACTACCCGCGTCCGGCTCACGCCGAACTGTACGAGGCGCTGTTCGAGTGCCCGGTGCGCTTTGCCGAGCAGGTCAACGCCATCGAGTTCGATTCCGCCTGGCTGGCCATGCCGCTGGCGACGCGGGATGACGCCGTGGCGGCCGAAGTGGTTGAACTGCTCAAGGAAGCGCGCTGGCTCGACCAGGAGCGCTCGGAACTGATCGAAGGGCTGCAACGCGAAGTGCGCAAGCAACTGGACGCGCCGCCTTCCTTGGCGCAACTGGCGCGCCAGCTCAACATCAGCGAACGCACCTTGCGTCGGCGCATCGAGTCGGCGGGTTTGAGCTACCAGGGCATCATCGACGAAAGCCGCCGCGCCCGTGCGTTGGTTCTGCTCGGGCGTGATGACCTGCCCCTCGCCGAAGTGGCGGTGCAGACCGGCTTCAGCGACGTACGCAACTTCCGCCGTGCCTTCAAACGCTGGACCGGCGTGGCCCCGCGCGAGGCGCGCAAGGGCTTGCTGCAGCAATTGGGGGAGATGGGGTAGGGCTTTCGGATATAGCTGCAAAGCAGTTGGTGGCAGTGCGCTCAAGGTTCAAGAGCGTGAGCTGCCCTGGTTGACCACCGAACAGATTGTCGAGCTGCTGGAAGAAATCCGGCGCCGCTGTGGCAACCCACACGTCGAGATAATCGCTCTGATCTGCCTGGCCACCGGTGCTCGATGGTCAGAGGCTGAAAAGCTGAAACCGACCGGCCTGCGTAATGGCGTGATCACCTTCAGTGGAACCAAGAGCGGCAAGGTTCGTTCGGTGCCGATCACTGCAGAGCTAGAAGCTAGGATCGTCAGGCACTGGAAGCAATACTGCCAGCCGAACTCGGCCATCACCTCGTTCCGCCGCGCCCTGGCCAGGACAACCATCCGCCTACCGAAAGGGCAGGCCGCCCACGCCCTGCGGCACACCTTCGCCAGCCACTTTATCCAGAACGGCGGGAACATCCTCACCCTGCAGAAAATCCTGGGTCACTCCAGCTTGGCCATGACCATGCGCTATGCGCACTTGGCTCCGGATCATCTGCAGGATGCGGTGAGGTATGGGCCTAGTTATATAGTTAGCCAGGATTCTTTTGTTGTCCTTCCTTGATTACTGAAATTATATTCTTTGTAGGTAGGCTGATGTCTTTGTTATACGCTTTGATTCGGTGAGTGTCGCCAAGACTCCATACGACTTTTGCATTTATCAGCGTGCAAGACTGGTCGTTATTGTTTTCCCAGGGGATGCTTTTTATTTTGCATGGATCTCCGCTAACGTGAATCTCAGTTGCGGTGTAGTTTCCAATGCCTAATGTTTTTGCAATGCCTCCAGGTAGGGTGAACCACATGTTGCTGATGAATGAAAGGAAAAAAGCAAACAGCATGCTAAAAAATATCGTATGGCTATATTTTAAGTTTTGAAAGGAGATGGCGCATACGGTAAATGTAACATTCATGGCGAGTGTTACTATTAAAGCTAGTATGATTTGCAGGTGCTCTGGGGCGTCGGGGAAGTGTCCTTTAAGAGAGATTACTACAAATAACAGGCTTATTATGCTTGCGAGTGAATATGAGATCAGGCTGGCGAGTACGAATTTCAGTAGGCTTGGGGCTGAGAGGCGGTACTCAAGTTTTAGGCAGGTTGCGAGCGCTAAGCATACTGCCACAGGGGCGGCAAATGAATATAGCGCATAGTCACTGTTGCTTGTGATTGCATAGATATTAATGTATGCGCAGAGGGTGGCTGGTAGAAAAAAATAGACTCTAATTATCCGTAGTTGTGCTTGGCTAAGTTTTCTTTTGTTGTCTTTGGGTAAGTAGTATTTGAACTCGTTGCTTACTTCTTTGTCTTTTAGGAATATATCTGTCCACATCAGGCCTGGCATTGAAATGCCAAATGTGAGTGTTGCAAATACAAGTAGGCCTAGTATTGAGGCTGCTATTAGTAGGGAGCCTAAGGAGAATATATCAAAGCTGGGAAAGAAATGGTTCTCGCAGAAGTATATTAGGAAAAGCGAAAATCCTATTATGGCTGGCGCGGATTTTATAATGCTTTTGAGGTTTCTTTTAACGACTAAAGAGAGCTTGTCTAAGCTGTCAAAACCTTCTTGGTTAGGTTGTAGGTTGTCCATAGTGCATCGCTGTCCTTCGGCCCTAATGATAGGTGTCGACACTTTTTCGACACCCCAAAGAAAAACCCCTGACTTTCTCTAGGAAAATCAGGGGCTTATTTGGTGGAGCCGGGGGGATTTGAACCCCCGTCCGCCAGTTCTCCACTGTTGGTACTACATGCTTAGCCGTGTCTATTGAGTTAACCCTCAGCCGCCCGACGGGCAGGGTGCATTGGGCGAGTTGTGTAAGTTTTAGCCACTTCGTCCACAACGTACTACGCGGCGATCCTGTTCTGCATGACAATCACTTCGGGTTTACAGGCATCCCCTAGTGATCGCTGGAGCCGAAGCTACCAGAAGGACTAGTCGCGCCGCTTACGCAGCGAGAGCGTAGCCCTCGTAGTTTTCGTCATTGGCAACTATAGAAAGTTGCAACAGTTGATTTACGACTTCTGTTACCAAGTCGGCATGCACCTCGAGCTTCGCTACCGGCGTCGAATCCTAATCGGCCCCAAAGCTTTGCGGTTACAGATGGGACGAGAGTGTACGGCAAAGGTTCCATCGCGTCGACTGCGTATTCGGTTCAGGACGGCTATGATGGCCTCTGTGCCCCGGGTGGGCCAATCGAGGAGTTGTCTCATGCCGAGTAGCGGTTACCCTCTGCGTCGATGGATCTGGCGGGCGTTCGTGCAGAGCGCGCTGATTCCGCTGATTCTGGTGGAGTCGGTGTTGATCGCGGTCTATCTGCTGAGCAACCAGGCCATTCGTGACGAGCAGATCGCCCATCTGCAAGAAGCGGCGGTACGTGACCTGACCTCCGCAGCGCAGCGCGAGGCACAGGTCATCGATGCTCGTCTGCGTTCGGTGGAGGTGCAGGTGCCGGTATTTCGCGACGCCGTGCTGCGGGCCTTGCTCGATAAGGAGTTCAAGCCCGACGACACCGAACGCCAGCGTCATGCGGTGACGTCCAGTGGTGTGTTCTACAGCCGTAGCGACGATGGCCGCGCCGCTTCCTTCTATGCCAACAGCACGCCCTTGGCCCAGCAGGATCATGACAAGGCGCTGCGCCTGTCGCAGGTCGATCCGCTGATGCGTTCGATCCACCAGGCCAACCCCATGGTGGCGGGGCTCTACTTCAATAGCTGGGACAGCTACAACCGCATCTATCCCTGGTTCGACACACCCGCCCAGTATCCCCACGACATGGTGATACCGGATTACAACTTCTACTACCTGGCCGATGCTCAGCACAATCCGCTGCGTGAAGTGGTCTGGACCGAGGTCTACCTCGACCCGGCAGGTCAGGGCTGGATGATCTCGGCCATTGCGCCGGTCTACCGCGACGATTTTCTCGAAGGCGTGGTCGGCTTCGACATCACCATCGACCAGATGCTGGGCGAGATCGAGGAGCTGAACGTGCCTTGGCATGGCTATGCCATGCTGGTCAGCCCGGACAATCGCATCATGGCGTTGCCCAGGGCGGGTGAGCAGGACTTCGGCCTGCGCGAGCTGACCCACTATTCCTACGACGAGGCGGTGCGCCGCGAAGTGCTCAAACCCGAGGACTTCAACCTGAGCAAGCACAACGGCATGGCGCCTTTGATTGCAGCCATGCAGGTGGCCACCAACGATGTGCAGGAGGTCGTGCTCGGTGGGCGTCAGCAACTGGTGGCCTGGAGCGAGATTCCGCAAACCGGCTGGCGTTTGATGCTGGTGGTCGACGAAGCGCAGATCTTCGAGGAAACCAATCTGCTGGCCGAGCATTATCTGCAGATCGGTTATCTGCTGATTGCCGGGCTGTTGTTCTTCTACCTGTTGTTCTTCGCGGGCATGTGGCTGCGCTCGCGCCAGCTCAGTGCTCAACTGGCGCGTCCGATCGATGGTGTCGTCGAGATGGCCGGCAGCCTCGGTCAGGGTGACTACCTGCCGACGGTACCGCAAACCCCGATACGCGAAGTCAGCCGTCTGGCAGCGGCGATGCAGCATGCTGGTCTGCAATTGCAGGCCAGCGAGCGCAAGCGCCAGGAGACCCACGAGCTGTTGCAACTGGTGATCGACAGCACCACCGAGAGCCTCTGGCAGATCGACGTATGCAGCCAGACCATCGAGTTGAGCGAGCGTTTCGTCCAGCGTTTCGGCCTCGGGGCTCGTCAACTGACCCTGAGCGAGTTCAACCGCCGGGTACACCCGGACGATCTCGAGCGCCTGCGCCATTTGCGCCTGCTGTTCGCCGAGCAGGGCGAGGAGTACTTCGATGCCGAATACCGCTACCTCGACCGCCATGGCGAGTACGCCTGGCTGCTCAGCCGTGGGCGATTGCTGGCGCGCAACGAAAGTGGCTGGCCGCAGCGTATTGCCGGCACCCATGTGGATATCACCCGCCTCAAGCAGGTGCAGGAAGAACTACGCCGGGCCAGCCTCGAGGCCCATTCCGCCAGCCAGGCCAAGAGCCGATTCCTGTCGAGCATGAGCCATGAGCTGCGCACGCCACTCAACGCCATTCATGGCTTCGCCCAGTTGATCGAGATCGAGACACAGGACAAACCCGATGCAACGCAGGAGGCCGATTATGCCCACGAGATCGTCAATGCCAGCCGCCACCTGACCTCGCTGGTGGACGATATCCTCGATCTCTCCAGCATCGAGAGCCGGCGTCAGCAGTTGCAGTTGCAGCCCATCGAGATCACCACCTTGCTCAATGGCTGTGCCGAGCTGGTACAGCCGGAGGTGCAGCAGAGGCAGTTGCACCTCCAGGTCATGGCGCCGGACGAGCCTTCGCTCTACGTGCAGGGCGATCCGCGCCGAGTGCGACAGATTCTGCTCAACCTGCTGTCCAACGCCATCAAGTACAACAGCCCGCAAGGCATGATCCGTATGGGCTATGAAGTGCGTGCCGCTTGCGTGCGCCTGTGGGTCGAGGACACCGGGCCGGGCTTGTCCGACGAGCAACTGGAGCAACTGTTCCAGCCCTTCCAGCGTCTTGGGCGGGAAAGCTCGAACATCCCCGGTAGCGGCATCGGCCTGGTGCTCTGCCGTGAGCTGGCCAGCCTGATGCAGGGTGAAGTCGGGGTGCAGAGCGAGGTGGGCATGGGCAGCCGCTTCTGGCTCGATCTCCCCAGCGCGGCGCGACCCGATGAGCCCGTGGTGGGCGATGGGCAGGAGCCTGCACGTTTGGCGCCCAGCTTGGTGCAGGTGCTCTGCGTCGAAGATCACCCGGCTTGCCAGCGCATATTGCAGGAGGCATTGCGCGAGTTCGCCGAAGTGCGTGGCGTGAGCTCGCGGCAGAGTGCCCTGGCCGAGCTGCAGGGCAGCGTGCCGGCACTGGTGCTGCTGGACATCGACCTGCCCGATGGCAGCGGCCTGGAGGTGCTCGACGCGATGCGCGCCGAACCACGCCTGCGCGAGGTGCCGGTCATGGTGATCAGCGCGGTGGCCGATACCCGCCTGTTCGAGGACGCGATGGCGCGTGGCGCTTCGCTCTGCCTGAGCAAACCCGTGGATTTGCAGGCCGTGCGCCAGGCTGCTCTGGGGTTGATCTACAGCGGCTATTGAGCCGCTGCGTCAGTAGTGATACCAGCGCAGCTCCAGCTTCACTTCGTTGACCGGGCTGGCCAGTTGGCTGAATTCGCGCTGGGCGCTCAGGCGCAGGCCGAGGTTGCGTGACACTTCCCATTGCTGGTTGAGCGACAGGCGCCGGCGTACTTCGCCGTTGTGGAAGTAGTCGCCAGCCGCCTCCAGGGTCATGTTGCCCAGCGGGTTGCGCCACAGCAGGCCGGTGTTGAAGCCCAGGGCGGGGGAAACGACAGCGGCGAAGTCTTCGTTGTACTCCAGCCGTGCGGTGCCGAGGGTGAAACCGAGCAGGTGGTCGCTGAGTTGCCAACTGGCCCCGGCGCCACCGCTGATATGAGCGACCAGTGGTGTGTCGCCGTCTTCGCCGAGCACCCGCTCCAGGCCGCCGCCGACCTGCCAGGACAGCGGCTGCAGCAGGGCGTTGCGCGGCGTCAGCGAGCGGATATTGGCCAAGTCCAGGCGTTGCACTTGCCAGTGATTGTTTTCGTACTGGCGCAGCTTGAGCTGAAGAATCTCGATCTGTGCACCGAGGGGGAAGCCGTCGAGGTTGTCGTTGAGGTCGTGGTAAGCCATGCGCAGGCCGTACTCGGCGAAGGCGCGGTCGTCGCGGCTGCCGCCAGCCAGTTGCCAGGTGCGTGACTGGTGGCCTTCCTCGGGCAGTGGCGGGCGCTCTATGTCCAGTGCTGGCGGCGGGTTGCGGCTGATCGCGCCGAGCAACTGGAAGCTGCGCTGTGCGGTGACGCTGCGTTCGTTGTCGTTGGCGTGGTAGCGCACCAGGCGGAAGGCGGCGTCCTGGATCAGCGCGCGGCGCTCGCTGGGCAGGGCGGTGAACGCGGCATCGTTCAGTTGCGCCGGGTCTTCGCTCAGGCGCAATACCCAGGCCTTTTCGTCGGCATCCAGCGGCTCGGCGCGGGCCAGCAGTTCACGCTCGCGCGAGGGGCGGTAGTCGATGCGCTCGATCAGCCCAGCGTCCTTGACCGCGCGCACGGTGTCGGTGGGGATGGCGGTGAGCGGGAAGTGCTCGGTCAGCTCGATGCCGGGGCGGGCGATTTCCAGCAGCTCCAGCAGGCGGTAGGAGCAGTTCTCGTCGAAGAAGAAGTAGTCGAAGCGGATCTGCTTGAGCTCCCAGACGTGCTCGACCATGCGCGCGGTTTCTTCCGGCGTCAGGTTCAGCCGGTACTCCCACAGGTCGCGGTTTTCCAGGCGGCTGTATTCGCTGAGCTTGTCATGGTAGGGCACCAGGGCGAACAGGCCGGGGTAGCCGCCCATCAGCCCACGCCAGGCATAGAGGATGCTGTTGTCGTTGCCTTCGATAAAGGCGCCGAAGTTCAGCGCGTAGCTCAGCAGCGCGGTGTTGTGGCTGTCGATGTCGGGTTGGTCGATGCGCAGCAGGGTATGGCCGAACATCGACGAGGGGCTGTTCAGGTAGGCAGCCGGGAATACCAGCACCGTGCTGTGCGGATTGATGTCGCTGATCCAGCGACGGTACTCGGCGCAGTCGGGCGTCGGCAGGTCGGTGAGCTGCAGTTGCGCCTTGAGCCAGCGGGTACGCGCCGGGTAGATGCATTGCGGGTGGCGGTCACCCAGGTTGGCGGGTTGGTACAGCGCCTTCAGTGTGGCCGCGAGTTCGGCAGCGGGATCGTGGGCGCCGTTCTCGGCGAGAAAGAAATCATCGTCGTCGACATAGCTGCGCCAACCGCCGAGCTTGCCGGTTTCATAGTGGCCGAGGGCGATCCAGTAGGGATCGTCGGCGAGTCGTTCCAGCGTGGCGGCGTGTAGGGGAAGGCTAAGGCTCAGGGCGAGGACGGTGACTATCCGTTTCAAGGTCGCTGTTCTTCTGTCTTGTGGCGATGGCCGAGCTTTGGCCAGTGGCGTGCCGGGTGTCAAGGCAGTGCAGCGGGGGATTTTCTGCAACTACTGATCGGCGTCAGTCATGAACCTTGCGAGGCGCAGCACACTGGGCGCCCGTTTATCCAAGGAGATCGCTCATGGCTCACCGTGATGTGTTGGATGCGCTGTTCCGTGACTATGCCACCCGCGCCGAGGCGATTCGCCGCGACCTGGCGCGCAGCCACTCGGCGGATTTCGCCGAACAGGCGCAGCAGCGGCAGAATGACGAGGTACTGGAAGCCCTGCTGGCCGAGGCCGAACATGGTCTGTTACTCGTACAGCAGGCGCAGCAACGTCTGGCCGATGGGCGCTACGGGCAGTGCCTGTGCTGCGGCGAGCCGATCGAGGCGGCGCGTCTGGCGGCCATGCCGGTCGCTCAATATTGCCTGAGCTGCGCGCAGTTCAACTGAGCGGCTGCGTGACCTCCTGCAGCAGGCGCCGGGCAGCCGAGTCGGCGGCGTCGATGTAGGGCTGCAGGACGCTGGCCGCCCCGGCGCGGTTGAAGGCTTCCAGATCCCCTTCGCGAAAGGCGCTGAGGGTTACGCTGCCACGAAAGCCGGCGTGGCGCGCGGCGCGCAGCAGCAGCGCGTTGACCTCGCGCTGGGGGATGGTGCTGACCAGCGCTCGGGCCTGTTGCAGCGGCAGGTGGGCGATGAAGTCGGCATCCTCGGCATCGCCATAGCATACGCCCAGCCCGGCCTGGCGGGCGCTGGCCAGGGCCTGCGGGTCGAAGTCCACGCCCAGTACGCGCAGGCCACCCTCTTGTAGGCGCAGCGCCAGTTGCCGGCCGTAGCGCCCCAGGCCATAGACGATGACTTCCGCTTGCGTCTGGCTGGGGGCGTTGTCCTCGGCATTCTCGCGGTGGGCGACGCGCCGCTCGAAGATGCCGAGCCAGGGCGAAAGCCGCTCGAACAGCGGCTGCGAGTAGAGAATCAGGTAGGTGGACAGGGTGATGGTGATGATGCCTACCAGGGTGGTCAGGCCCAGTGCCGCGCCACCGACATGGCCGAGGCTGATGCCCATGGCGACGAAGATGATGGAGAACTCGCTGATCTGCGCCACCGTCAGCCCGGCCATGAAGCCGGTGCGTTTGCGATAACCCATGGCGCCCATGATGGCCATGACGATCAGCGGGTTGCCGATCAGCACGAACAGCGACAGCAGCACGGCGCTGCCGATCTGTTGGTGCAGGTAGGAAAAGTCCAGTTGAATGCCCAGGTGCAGGAAGAAGAACAGCAGAAGGAAGTCGCGCAGGCTGCTCAGGCGGCTGGCGATGGCCTCGCGCAGGGGCGTGGAGGCCAGGCAGAAACCGGCGATGAAGGCCCCCAGCTCCTTGGACAGCCCCAGCGCCTCGGCACCACCGGCCAGCAGCGTGCCCCAGGCCACCGCCACCAGCATCAGCAACTCTGGCGAGCGCGCCATCGAGGCCAGCAGGCGCGGCAGGACGAAGCGCACCAGCAGATAGAGCAGCGCCAAGCTGGCCAGCAGGGCGGCGATCAGCGTCAGTGGCGACAGCCCTGGCTTGCCATTGGCCGGCTGGTACAGGCTGATCACCAGCATGGCCAGGATCACGGCGATGTCCTGCACGATGAGAAAGCCCATGGCGATGCGCCCGTGCAGGGAATCGATCTCGCCTTTGTCCGAGAGCAGCTTGACGACGATGATGGTGCTGGAAAAGGTCAGCGCCACGGCCACGTAGCCGGCGCTCATCCAGTCCAGGCCGAGCAGGCGGCACAGCAGCAGGCCGGCCACTATGGTGAAGCTCAGTTGCCCCAGGCCGGTGGCCAGGGCGACGCTGCCCAGGGTGCGCACCAACTGCATGTCCAGCTTGAGGCCGACGACGAACAAGAGCACGGTGATGCCGATTTCCGCCAGCAGGCTGATGGAGCTGTGATCACCCGACAGATTCATCACCGCCGGCCCGGCGAGAATGCCCACCAGGATGTAGGCGATGATCAGCGGTTGGCGCAACCTCACGGCGAGCATGCCCAGCACGGCGGACAGGCTGAGCAGAGCGGCGATTTCCTGGAAGGCACTCATGGGCAGGTCTCCTGGCGCTGGGGCTGCCTGTGATGGGTGCAGGCTCGATGGTGGATCAGCTGGCAGCTTATCCCAGCCCCGATTTTGTGCATTGCCGTGAATCAAGCCTTGATCCTGTCGGCGACCCAGGCCCAGAATCAGCCCATGTTTTGCGGAACACTCCGCCCGCTAGTAAGGATCGCCAATGTCCAAGCGTAGCCTCGATGCACTGCGCCTTGCCCCCGAATCACTGACCCGCCCCTTCGCCCCCGAGCAGTTCAACTTCACCAGCACCGATGAACTCGAACCCTTCCGTGGCGTGCTGGGCCAGTCCCGCGCCGTGGAGGCGCTGCAATTCGGCGTGGCCATGCCGCGCCCCGGCTACAACGTGTTCGTCATGGGCGAGCCCGGCACCGGCCGTTTCTCCTTCGTCCAGCGTTACCTCAAGGCCGAAGCCAAGCGCATGGAGACGCCGGCCGACCGCGTCTACGTCAACCACTTCGACGAGCCGCGCGAGCCCCGTGCGCTGGAGCTGCCCGCCGGCACGGCAGGTGAGTTCATCGCCGATATCAACCAGTTGATCGACAACCTGCTGGCCACCTTCCCGGCGGTGTTCGAGACGCCCACCTACCAGCAGAAGAAGAGCGCCATCGACCGCGCCTTCAACAAGCGCTACGACCAGGCACTGGACGTGATCGAGCGTCTGTCGCTGGAGAAGGGCATCGCCCTGTACCGCGACAGCAGCAACATCGCCTTCACCCCCATGGCCGACGGCAAGGCGCTGGACGAAGCCGAATTCGCCCAGTTGCCGGAGGCCGAGCGCGAGCGCTTCCATGCCGATATCGCCGCCCTGGAGGAGCGCCTCAACGAGGAGCTGGCCAGCCTGCCGCAGTGGAAGCGCGAGTCGAGCAACCAGTTGCGTCAGCTCAACGAGGAAACCATCACCGTCGCCCTGCAGCCGCTGCTGGCGCCGCTGTCGGAGAAGTACGCGGAGAACGCCGGCGTCTGCGCCTACCTGCAGGCCATGCAGGTCAACCTGCTGAAAACCGTGGTCGAGCAACTGGTGGATGTGGACAAGGCCGACCCGCAACTGCGCAAGCTGCTGGAGGAGATCTACTGCCCGAGCCTGGTGGTCGGCCACCACGCCAACGGCGGCGCGCCGGTGGTGTTCGAGCCGCACCCGACCTACGACAACCTGTTCGGCCGTATCGAATACAACTCCGACCAGGGCGCGCTGTACACCAGCTACCGGCAGTTGCGCCCCGGCGCGCTGCACCGGGCCAACGGCGGCTACCTGGTGGTGGAGGCGGAAAAGCTGCTCGGCGAGCCGTTCGTCTGGGAGGCGCTCAAGCGCGCCCTGCATTCGCGCCAGTTGAAGATGGAATCGCCCCTTGGCGATCTCGGCCGCATCGCCACCGTCACCCTCAACCCGCAGGTTATCCCGCTGCAGCTCAAGGTCATTATCATCGGCTCGCGTCAGCTCTATTACGCGCTGCAGGACGCCGATCCGGACTTCCAGGAGATGTTCCGCGTACTGGTGGACTTCGACGAAGACATCCCCCTGGCCGAGGAAAGCCTGGAGCAGTTCGCCCAGTTGATGAAGACGCGCACCTCGGAGGAGGGCCTGGCCCCGCTGACCGGCGCAGCCGTAGCGCGCCTGGCCACCTACAGTGCACGCCTGGCCGAGCACCAGGGGCGCTTGTCGGCACGCATCGGCGACCTGTTCCAACTGGTCAGCGAGGCCGATTTCATTCGCCAGCTCGCCGGCGAGAAGATCACCGACGCCGGCCATATCGAACGTGCGCTCAAGGCCAAGGCCACCCGTACCGGCCGGGTGTCGGCGCGGATCATCGATGACATGCTGGCCGGCATCATCCTCATCGACACCAGCGGCGCCGCCGTCGGCAAGTGCAACGGCCTCACCGTGCTGGAAGTGGGCGACTCCGCCTTCGGTGTGCCGGCGCGGATTTCCGCCACCGTCTATCCGGGCGGCAGCGGCATCGTCGACATCGAGCGCGAGGTCAGCCTCGGCCAGCCGATCCACTCCAAGGGGGTGATGATCCTCACCGGCTTTCTCGGCAGTCGTTACGCTCAGGAATTCCCCCTGGAGATTTCCGCCAGCATCGCCCTGGAGCAATCCTACGGTTACGTCGACGGTGACAGCGCCTCGCTCGGCGAGGTATGCACGCTGATCTCGGCGTTGTCGCGCACGCCGCTCAAGCAGTGCTTCGCCATCACCGGCTCGATCAACCAGTTCGGTGAGGTGCAGGCGGTCGGTGGGGTCAACGAGAAGATCGAAGGCTTCTTCCGCCTGTGCGAGGCACGTGGCCTGACCGGCGAGCAAGGGGCGATCATCCCGCACTCCAACGTCGCCAACCTGATGCTCGACGAGCGTGTGCTGCAGGCGGTCAGGGACGGGCAGTTCAACGTCTATGCCGTGCGTCATGTCGACGAGGCGCTGAGCCTGCTGGTGGGCGAGCCGGCCGGGCACCCGGACGAGAAGGGACGTTTCCCCAAGGGCAGCATCAATGCCCGCGTGGTCGAACGCTTGCGCGAGATCGCCGAAATCGGCCTGGAAGAGGAGGGCAAGCCAGCCGAAGCCAAGGACAAGGCTGCCGAAGCGAGCAAGCCGGCCCGCGCCCCGCGTCGCAAGAAAGCCGATGACGAGACGACGAACTGATCAGTTCTTGCACGGCTGTCCCTGACCCGCAGGGGTAGCCGCACGGCGCCCGTTGCACACCTGTCATCAACAGAGTTATCCACAGCTTGCGTGGATAACTTTGGCTTCCCTGTTCAGCCATTCGGGGTGTAGGCTGGTGCTTGATCATTGCGAGGGACAGCCGCCATGCCGCGCAGCCTCTGCCTTACCCGTCAATGCCTGGGACTCGTGACCCGCATCGAGTGCTCGATTCGCCCATTGGCCGGGGAAAGTGGCCGCTGGACGCTGATCTGTGCGGCGGGTATGTCGGCTGCGCAACCCTCGGCGATCAAGGCGCAAGGCCCATTCTACGGGCCTCAGGCCGCCGAAGAGGTACTCGCGGCCATCGTCGAGAGCCTGGCCGTGCAAGGCTATGAACAGTGCGACGAACTGCCGATCTGGAGCCTGCACATCCAGGCCGAACTACGTCGCCTCAATGACGCACAGCGTCGCTACCCTGGGCAGTATCGCTTCCGCCCGGATACCGACGGGCAGAGCTGAGGCGCCCCTGCGCAGGCCTTGTCGGCCAGTACGGGCGGCATTCTGGCCACAGGGTTATCCACAATGCCGTGCCAGGCTTTGTATGCCCCGCGCCGCTGGTTATACTCGCCGCCGTTTTTACTCCTTCCTTGCAGTGAGCCGCTCCCATGGAACGCTTTTTCGAGAACGCGATGTATGCCTCGCGCTGGTTATTGGCGCCCATCTACTTTGGATTGTCCCTGGCGTTGCTGGCGCTGTCGCTGAAGTTCTTCCAGGAGATCTTCCACATTCTGCCGCATGTCTTCGAGAAGACCGAAGCCGAGCTGATTCTGGTGCTGCTGTCGTTGATCGACATGGCGCTGGTCGGTGGCCTGCTGGTCATGGTGATGTTCTCCGGTTACGAGAACTTCGTATCGCAACTGGACATCAGCGACGACAAGGAGAAGCTCGGCTGGCTCGGCAAGATGGACTCCGGCTCGCTGAAGATGAAAGTGGCGGCGTCCATCGTGGCGATCTCCTCGATCCACCTGTTGCGCATGTTCATGGATGCCCAGCAGATCAGTAACGAAAAGCTCATGTGGTACGTGATCATGCACATGACCTTCGTGGTGTCCGCCTTCGCCATGGGCTATCTGGACAAGCTGACCAAGCACGACCACTGATCCGCTCGCCGCGCTTCACCACCGCCCGTCCGTTGCAAAACGGATGGGCGGTTTCGTTTGTGCCTTGTGCTTTTGCATTGCTGTACAAGAATTGTATTTGTATAGGTTTTTGTATAGTTTTCGCGAAAACGAGGATATGCCATGAAGCTCAATGATCTTTCCACCCACGCCCAGGCCGGTCGCATCGACGAACTCAACCTGATCTCCCTGGAGGGCGGCATCTACCTGCTCGAGGCACGCATGGATGGTCATGCTCATCCGATTCGCGATGAGCAGGGCAGCATGCTCAACCTGCGCTCGGTCGAGCATGCCCGCGACCTGTTGCAGGAGATGCCCGTAATGCCGTTCTTCCTGGTGCACAGTTCGGTGCATGACGAGATGTGCGGCATGCCATCGGCTGACAACAGCCTGCGCGTACCCATCGCCTTTCGTTCCGGTTGGTGACGGCCAAGGTGAGCGTGCGCCGCCTGATTCTGGTGCTGGGTGACCAGCTCACCCCTGGGCTCGGTGCGCTGCAAGACCTTGACCCACAGCATGATCGCATCCTGCTGGCCGAGGTGATGGAGGAGGCCAGCCATGTGCCCCATCACCCCAAGAAGATCGCCTTCATCTTCAGCGCCATGCGCCACTTCGCCGAGGCCCTGCGTGGGCAGGGTCTGCAGGTGCACTACGTGACCCTGGACGATCTTGCCAACAGCGGCTCGCTGCCCGGTGAGTTGCAGCGTTGGACGCAGCAGTTGAACCCGGCCGAGGTGCATCTGACCGAGTGCGGCGACTGGCGCCTGGAACAGGCGCTGCGTCATTGTGGCGTGCCGATTCACTGGCACCCGGACACGCGCTTTCTCTGTTCGCGGGAAGCCTTCGCTGCCTGGGCGCAGGGGCGCAAGCAGTTGCGCATGGAGTTCTTCTACCGCGAAATGCGTCGCGCCAGTGGTCTGCTGCTCAACCCGGACGGCAGCCCCGAAGGCGGCGCCTGGAACTTCGATGCCGACAACCGCAAGGCATTACCTAAAGGCGTGCGCCCGCCGCCACCGTTGCAGATCGAGCCGGATGCCATCAGCCGTGAGGTACTGGAGCTGGTGGCGCAGCGCTTTGCCGGTCACTACGGCCGCCTGGAAGGCTTCGATTATCCGGTGACCGCCGCGCAGGCCGAGCGCCTGTGGCAGCATTTTCTCGCTCATGGCCTGGCTGACTTCGGCGACTATCAGGACGCCATGGCCGATGACGAGCCCTTTCTCTTTCACTCACGCGTCAGCGCCGCGCTGAATATCGGCCTGCTCGACATGCGCCGGCTGTGCAGCGAAGTGGAGGCGGCCTATCGTGCCGGCGAGGTGCCGCTGAACGCCGCCGAAGGCTTTATCCGCCAGTTGATTGGCTGGCGCGAGTACGTGCGTGGCATCTACTGGCTGCGCATGCCGGAGTACGCCGAGGGCAACACCTTCGGCAATTCGCGGGCACTGCCGGCGTTCTACTGGACGGGCGAGACGCGCATGAACTGCATGCGCCAGGCCATCGGCCAGACCCTGGAGCATGCCTACGCGCACCATATCCAGCGGCTGATGGTCACCGGCAACTTCGCCCTGCTCGCCGGCATCGCGCCCAAGGCCATCTGCGACTGGTACCTGGCCGTGTACATGGACGCCTTCGACTGGGTCGAACTGCCCAACACCCTGGGCATGGTGATGCACGCCGATGGCGGCTACCTCGGCTCCAAGCCCTACTGCGCCAGCGGGCAGTACATCAAGCGCATGTCCAACCATTGCCAGGGCTGCAGCTACAAGGTGAACGAGAGCACCGGCGACTCCGCCTGCCCGTTCAATGCGCTGTACTGGCACTTCCTCATGCGCCATCGCGAGCGGCTGGAGCGCAACCCGCGCATCGGTATGGTCTACCGCAACCTGGCACGCATGAGCGAGGCCAAGCAGCAGGCGCTGTGGGATTGGGGCGAGCATCTGCTGGCCCGGCTCGATGGCGGAGAGAGTCTATGAAGAAGAGCCAGTTGCCGGTGAAGACCTGCCTGGTCTGCGGCCTGCCGTTCACCTGGCGCAAGAAGTGGGCGCGCTGCTGGGATGAGGTGCGCTACTGCTCCGAGCGCTGCCGGCGCGGGCGCAAGTCGCTATAGAAGCGGGCTGTCGTCGCTGAAGCGCTTCCCACGGAATCTGCTGTGGGAGGGGCTTTAGCCGCGACGGGCAAGGCACGCAGGCATGACCCTGCGCCTGGCTTCTGTGCTAGTCTGGCCGGCCTTTTTGCAGCCCCTAGCGGAGCCTTTTCATGTCCGAACTCACCTTCAGCCCCGATCTGTCCTCCGATGAGGGCCGCGTCAGCTACGGCATCGGCCGCCAGCTTGGCGGTCAACTGCGCGACAACCCACCGCCGGGCGTCGACCTGCAGGCCATCCTCGCCGGTCTGACCGATGCCTTCACCGGCCAGGCCAGCCGCGTTTCCGAGGCTGAACTGGGCGCCAGCTTCAAGGTCATCCGCGAAATCATGCAGGCCGAGGCCGCTGCCAAGGCAGAAGCCGCTGCGGGCGAAGGCCGCGCCTACCTGGCCGAGAATGCCAAGCGCGAAGGTGTGACCGTGTTGCCGTCCGGCCTGCAGTACGAAGTGCTGGTAGCAGGCGAGGGCAGCAAACCCTCGGCGGACGACCAGGTGCGTACTCACTACCACGGCACCCTGATCGACGGCACCGTGTTCGACAGCTCCTACGAGCGTGGCCAGCCGGCGGAATTTCCGGTCGGTGGCGTGATTCCGGGCTGGGTCGAGGCGCTGCAACTGATGGGTACCGGCAGCAAATGGCGCCTGCACGTACCGAGCGAGCTGGCCTATGGCGCCCAGGGCGTCGGCAGCATCCCGCCGCACAGCGTGCTGGTGTTCGATGTCGAGCTGCTCGACATTCTGTAAGCCTTGAGAGGCAGGCCGTCGTTTCGGTGCGCACAGCGCACCTTACAATGGCAGCCTGATCCAACGAAACGGGGCGCCTTGCTAACAGGGCGCCCCGTTTGCGTTTGCGCAGTAGGGTGCGCTGTGCGCACCGAACAATTACAAGCGCTGTTCTTCTCCACCCTGGCGGCGGTGGACGGGTGAAGCGTCGTCCACCCTACGAACGAGCGGCCCTCTGCATGGCAGGGGGCCGTTTCGTTTCAGGACGGGCGCAAGGCCCGTGCATAGCAGAACAGGAACAGGCTGCGCACCAGCTCCTTGAGTACACCGGGCTCGCTGGAGTTGAGTTCGTGCAGATCCAGGTCGCCCTGGTCACGCAGCTCGTCCAGCGCGTCTTCCTCCAGCACGGCGCAGACTTCGCCGGTCTGGCGGTTGAGGATGCGCAGATAGGGATGTGGCCGATCCAGCCAGGCATCGATCAGGTAGGTCATGGCAATTCTCCTTGGCCGTCATTACGTAACTGAGAATAATTCCTATTACGTAAATAGCAAGAGTTAATTGCGACCTTCTGTCGTTTGGTCATCGTAGGCTGCGCCGTGCGCACCGCTCCCCATAAGCCGAGAGGCGGTGCGCACGGCGCACCCTACGGGTCAAGGCCCCGATCAGTGCGCGGGCGAGGCCTGCGCTTGCTGTTGCGGCTCGGCGTCCGGCTTGGCCAGCAGGCTGTAGACGCAGGGCAGCACGAACAGGGTGAACAGCGTGCCGACGCTCATGCCGGTGGCGATCACCAGGCCGATGTCGAAGCGGCTCACCGCACCGGCACCCGTGGCGAGGATCAGCGGCACCATGCCGAAGACCATCGCAGCAGTGGTCATCAGCACCGGGCGCAGGCGGATGGCGGCGGCTTCCTCGATGGCCTCGCGCACCTTCAGCCCTTTCTCGCGACGCAACTGGTTGGCGAACTCGACGATGAGGATGCCGTGCTTGCTGATCAGGCCGATCAGCGTCACCAGGCCCACCTGGGTGTAGATGTTCATGGTGGAGAGGCCGAGGAAGATCGGCACCAGTGCACCACAGATCGACAGCGGCACGGTAACCAGGATCACCAGCGGGTCGCGGAAGCTCTCGAACTGCGCCGCCAGCACCAGGAAGATGATCGCCAGCGCCAGACCGAAGGTGAGGAACAGCGCGCTGCCTTCCTGCACGTATTGGCGCGAAGCGCCGGCGTAGTCGTAGCTATAGCCGCGCGGCGCTTCCTCGCGGGCGATCTGGGTCACGGTGTCGATGGCATCGCCCATGCTGACGATAGGGAAGCCCTGGATGATCGCCGAGTTGAGCTGCTGGAACTGGTTGAGCTTGGTCGGCCGTGCGCGGTCGCTGATGCTGATCAACGTGCCCAGTGGCACCATCTGGCCGCTCTCGCTGCGCACGTAGTAGCTGTCCAGCCAGCCCGGATTGTCACGGTAGGCGCGCTCCACCTGGGCGATCACCTTGTAACTGCGCCCGTCGATGGTGAAGCGGTTGATCTCGCCTTCACCCAGCAGGCTGGCCAGGGTGGTGCCCAGATCCTGCATGGACACGCCCATCTGGGCGGCCTTCTCGCGGTCGATATCGACGACGATTTCCGGCTTGTCGAAGGCCAGGTCGATATTGAGGAAAGCGAACTTGCCGGACTCCTGCGCGCGCGCCTTGATCCGTTCGGCCACCTGCAGCAGCGACTCGTAATCGTTCGGCGTGTTGACCACGAACTGGAACGGCAGGCCCTCGCCCGTGCCCGGCAACGACGGCAGGTTGAAGCCGAAGATCTGCAGCCCGGGAATCTTGTCGAGCTTGGCCTGCACTTCCGGAAGGATCTCCATCTGCGTGCGCGAACGCTGATCCCAGGGCTTGAGCAGGAAGCCGCCGATACCCGACTGCACGCCGTTGAAGCCATTGATCTGGAACGACGAGTAGTACTCGGGGAAGGTCTTGAAGATCTCCACGAACTGGTCGGTGTAGGCGTTCATGTAGTCCAGGTTGGTGGGCTGTGGCGACTGGGTCATCATGAACACGATGCCCTGGTCTTCCTCGGGCGCCAGTTCGTTCTGCGAGAAACTGAGCAGCACCGGGATCAACGCCATCACGATCAGGCCGAACACCACCACCACCGGGCGAGTGTTCAGGGTGCCGTGGAGCATCTTCTGATAACGCTGCTTGAGCTTGTCGAATAGCTGATCCAGGCGATGCGCCAAGCCCGAGGGATTCTCCTCGTGGCGCAGCAGCTTGGCGCACATCATCGGCGACAGGGTCAGGGCGACGATGCCGGAGATGATCACCGCACCGGCCAGGGTCAGGGCGAACTCCTTGAACAACGCACCGGTCAGGCCTTCGAGGAAGCCGATGGGGGCGTACACCGCGGCCAGGGTGATGGTCATGGAGATCACCGGCATGGCGATCTCGCGCGCCCCTTCGATGGCCGCGTCGAACGGCGTCTTGCCCTCTTCGATATGGCGGTGGATGTTCTCTACGACGACGATGGCGTCGTCCACCACCAGACCGATGGCCAGCACCATGGCCAGCAGGGTGAGCAGGTTGATCGAGTAGCCCATCAACTGCATGAAGAACAGCACACCGATCATCGACAGCGGAATGGTGACCACCGGGATCAGCACCGAGCGGAAGGCGCCGAGGAACAGGAACACCACGACTATGACGATCAGCACCGCTTCGCCCAACGTCTTCACCACCTCGTCGATGGACGCCTGGATGAACTCGGTGGCGTCGTAGGCGATGGCCACCTTGAGGTTCGGCGGCAGTTGCGCCTCCAGGTCGGGCATGGCCGCGCGCACGTGCTTGATCACGTCCAGCGGGTTGGCGCTGGGCGTGCCCTTGATGGCGATGTACACCGATGGTATGCCGTCGAAGGAGCTGATCGCGTCGTAGCTGGCGGCGCCCATTTCCACCCGCGCGATATCACGCACCAGCACGCGGCTATCGCCCTCGGTCTTCACCGGAATGGAGCCGAAGGCCTCGGGTGATTTCAGGTCGGTGCTGGCGTTGATGCTGGTGACCACGTACTCGCCCTTCACCTCGCCGGCGGCAGAGAGGAAGTTGTACTTGCGCACGGCGTCGTTGAGGTCGCTGGCTGTCACGCCGTAAGCGGCCATCTTCACCGGATCCAGCCACAGGCGCATGGCGAATACCTGGTTACCGAGAATCTGCGCCTCGGCCATGCCGGGCAGGGTGGCCAGCTTGGGCTGGATCACCCTTGAGAGGTAATCGGTGATCTGCGGGTTGGACAGCTCCTTGCTGTAGAAGCTGACATACATCAGCGCCGAGGCATCGGCGGCTTCCTTGCTCAGCACCGGGTCTTCGGCGTCCTGTGGTAGCTGGTTCTTCACCTCGTTGGCCTTGGCCAGCAGCTCGGTGAACAGGCGGTCGCTGTTGGCGCCGATGCGCGCATAGATGGAGATGGTGGACAGGTTCTGCTGGCTCGACGAGGTCATGTAGTCGATGCCTTCGGCACTGGCCAGGCTCTGCTGCAGTGGCTGGGTGATGTAGCCCTGGATAGTCTCGGCATTGGCGCCGGGATAGGCGGTGGTGACCGTGATCAGGGCGTTTTCCATCTGCGGGTACTGGCGGATGACCAGTTTGCCGAACGCCTGGATGCCGAGCAGGACGATCAGCAGGCTGACCACGGTGGCCAGCACGGGGCGACGGATGAAAGGATCGGTGAAAGCCATGATGGGTTCCTTGGCTGTTGCTGACGGTGGCCGCCTCCATAGTGGCGGCCACCGGGCTCGTCAGTTGGCGCTCGGCTCGATGCTGGGCTGCACGGGGTCATCCACGATGGCCACATGGGAGCCGTTGTCCAGCTTCAACTGGCCGGAAATGACCACCTGCTGGCCGGCCTTCAAGCCTTCGAGGATCACCACGCGACCGTCACGCCGCTCGCCCGTGGTGACGAAATGGCGCTGTACCACCAGATAGGGCTTGCCGTCGTCGGTCTTCACCGCCTCGCCCTTGTCGTCCTGCTTCTCGCTGATGAGGTACACAGAGTTGCCATACAGGGTGTAGGTGATGGCCGTCTCCGGCACGGTGATCCGCGCCTGGTCGGCCGGCAACTCCACCTGCAGGTTGGCGAACATGCCGGGCAGCAGCTTCTCATCCGGGTTGGCCAGGGTGGCACGTACCTGCAGGTTGCGGGTGTCTTTCTCCACCTTGGGGTTGATGGCGCTGATGCTGCCAGCGAAGGTCTCGCCAGGGTAAGCGGCGACGCTGACCTGCACGTGCTGGCCGACGGCCAGTTTTGGCGCCTGCTGCTCGGGCAGGAAGAAGTCGACGTTCAGACGCGACAGATCCTGCAGGGTGGCGATGGCAGCGCCCGGCGATAGGTAGGTGCCGGGGTCGACCTGGCGAATGCCGATGGTGCCGGAGAAGGGCGCGTCGATGCGCTTCTTGTCCAGTTGCGCCTTGAGCTGGGCAACGCTGGCGGTGGCCTTCTGCAGGGTCGAGGCCAGGCGGTCGAATTCGCTCTTGGAGATGTTCGAGCGGCTGACCAGGCTGCGCCCGCGTTCGTACTCGATCTGTGCCAGGCTGCGCTCGGCCTCGGCGGTGGCCAGGCTGGCGCGCTCCACCTCGCTGTCGAGCTGAATCAGCGCCTGACCGCGCTGAACCTTCTGCCCTGACTCGAACAGCACCTCACGCACGATCCCCTCGACCTCGGCGGACAAATCCACGCCCTGATAGGCCTTGAGCGTACCGATGGCTGGCAAGCGGCCTTGCCAGGGTTGCTCGATAGCGGCTGCGGCGGAAATATCGATGGCCGGCTGTGGCGCCGAGAACATCTGCACCTGTTTATAGATCGAGAAGCCTTTATAGGCAGCGAGGGCGAGCACCACGAGCAAGACGGCACCCAGCATGATCAGCATGCGGCGGAGCAACATATTCCGGTTCCTTGGCAGAGCGGGGTCGAGCCTGGAATAGGCAGGACTGAGCACGATAGTGCCGCTCGCTGACGATGTCAAAAAGCTCTCATTTACAAGGTATTTAAGCGCTGAAAGCGGCATTTTGCGGGGCGCTGAGGCTTATTAGCGCTATCGCGGCAAGACGCCGCAGGGGCGAGCGTGATCTGCCCATAAGGAAAGGAAGGATACAATTCGTGGACTATGCTTCTATCCAGTCGTAATGGGTGGGGCAAAAGCGCAAGTCAAACGAGTACGTCGTGCTGTGTCGGTGTATGTGCAAGGATTTGATTTTTCAGGATGTTTTGAAAAGACCTTGAGCTGGAGAGTGCAGAGTTATATGGAAGGCTTTACTATCGGGTAAGTACACCTCCATCTGTAGGTGCTAAAAAATGGACGTAAGCAAGCTACTTGAGGATGTCAAAGACATTGAAAGCTTTTTGGTCTTTACGCGCGCATTAGCAACAGATCGTGCTGCATCTGTTGTACAGGAAAAGGAAAATCCGAGTTCACCCTATGGCTCTGACGCTAATGACTGGCAAAACACTACCATCGAGTCTTTTCTTGAAAGTGCAATCGCATGGGCTGAAGCTAGTGATTTCGGTATGACTCAAGGCCTCTCTCAGTCAAATCCGTGGAAGCAGTTTGCTGCTTTCCTTTACTGCGGGAAAATTTATGAGTAAGCACCTGGCTACACGCTCAAGTCGCTTGCTTCGTTCGCTGGGGCGGGCTAAAGCTGATCCATTAGCTTATCGTTGGATGGCCTGACTGTTTTGATTTTGCTATCAAGTAAGGGGAAGATTCGTGGACTCGTCACTTGCTTATGCAACAACACCTCTTGCCTTGGCGTCGCTCGTTATCATTGCAGGAGTGGGTCTTCTCAAGCTCATTGTTGCGGGTAAGAATAATGCCCTTAGTAGGCTTATTACTCATTACGGATTTGCTGTTGTAATTATATTTGGTCTTTTGGGTAATGCTGCATATCTGTATGGGATTTATCAAACATCCGAAGTGATAATATTTGGGAGTGTTGTTGATAATGATGGACATTACCTGTCGAATGTCAAGATCGATGCAGGCGGCCATGCGCGAGGCATGACAAGCGATACAGGCGATTTTGTACTGGCAATTCCCGCGTCTCGGGTAAGTGATTCCTACGAGATTAGCGCGGTGCTTACCGGCTACAACAAGGCAACGAAAACGCTCAATAATGCGTCACGCATGTTCGTGAGATTCGAGCTTCAGCCAGCGCAATATCAGATGTCTGATATGGTAAGGTTGCCTGATCGTGAGGTTGTAGCGGGGCATTACATGGGGCTTCCTGTGGTATATCTCGCACTTTCCGTTGAAAACCCCGGTGCGGCATTGCTCACGGTTAATAATTTTTCTTTAAGGAAACTCTGAATTTAACTTCCAGAATCTGGTGAAATAGTTGGCCTGGTAGCCCTGGATGATAGCCCGATGAAGCAA
>NZ_JBQLIX010000013.1:0-116682 GCF_052156495.1 Pseudomonas sp. NCHU5216
TTACCGGCGTATTCGGCGTCGGCGAAAGTCATCTGCTTCATTGAGAAACTCGGGCAACGGGATTGGCCTATTTCACCTGAAACGGGAAGTCTTCTTCAGACTTTCCCTAAGCGCGGTTACTTTGATATCCCCGACACTCACGTTGTAGCTGCCTGACTCCTGCTGTACGGCATGGCTGGGTACGGGGGGCGGCGTCTGCTGGGCGTGCGCTAAAGGGAATTGCCACAAGGTGGCTGCCAATAAGGCAGCGGCGAAGCGGCTGTTCATGTGCATGATGATGTACTCCTGAGCATGGAGGCATCAGCGTAGGACTTCGTTAGGTATCCAACCAGATAGTTGAGAGCTATGTGACCTATCCATTACGTGGATGGTTGTGAAGTAAGAGGAATGTCGGCGGAGCTGATGCTGTTCACCCCGGTCGCGCTGTAGTGCGTGCGAATGCAGCCAACCTGATAAGCGCAGCCATGCGCCATAAACAATTGGCCCGCCATTCAGCGGGCCAATTGCTGATGAGGTACTTACCTGCGCCTCACAAGATCGGCAAGGTATAGGTGGCCATCAGGCGCGTCTGGTTTTCGTCGCGGAAGGCAGCGCCGGCGGGGAAGTCGTTGCGGTAGAAGGATTGCCGCACGCGCAGGCCGACGCCGCGCAGCGGGCCGCTCTGGATCACGTAGCCCATTTCCCACTGCGCCTCGCGCTCCTTGCGTTCATCGAGGTTGAAGGCGGCCAGCTCGATGTTGTCGCCGCGCACGTAGCGCAGGCGTGCGGTCAGGCCGGGGATGCCGGCGGCGGCGAAGTCGTAGTCCCAGATGGCCTGCCACATGCGCTCCTTGGGGTTGAGGTAGTCGGAGCTCATGGTCATTTCGCTGATGCCCATGAGTTCGGTGCCGGAGATGTAGGGCGTGGCGGTGTCGCCGCTCTGGTGGGCGTAGCCGAGCGTCCAGCGGTGGCCGTTCAGGGCATAGGCGAATTGCAGCGACAGGTGGCGGTTGTCCACCTTGCCGGCATCGGCGCTGCCGTTCTCGCCGCTGAAGAAGGCGCGCAGGTCGGTGCTCAGGGTGCCGGGGCCGACCGGCATCTTGTGCAGGGCGCCGAGGTAACCCTGGTCGTAGAGGTCGGCCACTTCCAGGTAATGGGCCTTGAGGGTCAGTTCCGGGCTCAGGGCGTAGTCGCCGCCGACGAAGGCCATGTGCGAGGTGGTGGCACGGCCATTGAAACGGCCGTTGGGCGAAGCGACTGTCATGGCCTCGTAGTCGGTGGAGTTGCGCTTGGCGATGCGATCCACGTAGCCGCCGTGCAGGGTCAGGCCGTCGATCTGCGCGGAGCTCAGGTAACCGCCGCGAAAGGTCTGTGGCAGCAGGCGTGACGGACTGGACAGGGCCGAGGGCAGGGCCAGGTTGAGGTCGCCGGCTTGCAGCAGGGTCTTGTCGAACTTCATCTTGCCGGTCAGGCCCAGGCGTGAATATTCATCGGCGGCGCGGCCACTGCTGGGCGATACCGGCAGCAGTTCGGTGCCGCTGCGCGACGGCGAGGAGTCCAGCTTGAGACCCAGCAGGCCGGTGGCGTCCAGGCCGAAACCGAGCGGGCCTTCGCTGAAACCGGACTGGAACTTGAGGATGAAGCCCTGCGCCCATTCGCGGGCCTCGGACTTGGCGCCGCCATCCTGGTAGTCGCGATCCATGTAGTAGTTGCGCAGGGTCAGGCTGGCGTGGCTGTCCTCGATGAAACCTTGTGCCTGTGCGCCCGTGGCCAAGGCAGCCGTGCTCAGGGCGATGAATCTTGAGAGCGGACGTGCGGTGGCATCGATGGAAGCTTTGGACATGCTCGAGATCCTTTCTTGTTGTTGTTTTGCGGGCGCTGGAGAGGTGGCCGCTGCTCGGGAGCATGGTTTTGATTAGAGGTCTTATCAAATTGTAGTGGTCGATTACCGCCCATAAAACGTCGCTATGTTTTCTCCTTTCATGCCTTGATATGAATTTATCTATTTGTTTTATAAGAATTATATGGATTTTTCGTAAGGTTTTCGCGGAGGTGTCTTTTTAGTTTTCTTTGTTAATCTCTTTCTTGTCGAGGCTGCCAATGCCTCATTGCGACTCCCTTACAAAAACAACAAGAGCGAGGCCCTCATGACTACGTCATCGAGCCGATCCCGGCTAACCATCGTCATCTGCTTCATCGTTGCCCTGATCGAAGGGCTCGATCTGCAATCGGCTGGCATCGCGGCTGCCGGCATCCGCGCTGCCTTCGATCTGGAGCCGGGGATGATGGGCTGGATGTTCAGTGCCAGCATCATCGGCCTGCTGCCTGGCGCCTTTATTGGCGGCTATGTTGCCGACCGCATCGGGCGCAAGAAGGTGCTGGTCGCCGCTGTGGTGCTGTTCGGCATCTTCTCCCTGTGGACGGCCTATACCAGCAGCCTGTCCGGCCTGCTGACGGCACGTTTTCTCACCGGCTTGGGCCTGGGCGCGGCGTTGCCCAACCTGATCGCGCTGTGCGCGGAAGCCGTGGAGGAACGTCAACGCAGCACGGCCATCAGCATCATGTATTGCGGCGTGCCGCTGGGCGGCGCAGGTGCGGCGGTGATCGGCATGCTGGCCGGAGAAGCCTGGCAATGGGTGTTCATCGTCGGTGGCGTGGCGCCCTTGGCCATCGCACCGCTGATGCTCTGGCTGCTGCCGGAGTCCTCGGCCTTCAACCGTGAGCAGGGCAATCTCTCGCAGGCACGGCCTTCGACCCTGGAGGCCCTCTGCGGCGAAGGGCGCACGCGCATCACCCTGTCGCTGTGGATCAGTTACTTCTTCACCCTGACGGTGATGTACATGCTGCTCAACTGGCTGCCGTCGCTGCTGCTGGAGTTGGGTTTCAGCAAGCCGCAGGCTGGCCTGGTACAGATGGCCTTCAACATCGGCGGCGCGCTGGGTTCGCTGCTCGGTGGGGTGTTGCTCGATCGCTTCCAACGTACCCCGGTGGTGCTGTCGATCTACCTGGGCCTGCTATTGGCGCTGGCCGGTATCGGTTTGTCCAGCAGCCTGGCCAGCATGGCCTCGGCAGGCTTTGCCGCTGGCGTGTTCGTCATGGCGGCGCAACTGCTGCTCTACGCCCTGGCGCCGGCCTACTACCCCACTCAGGTGCGTGCCACAGGCGTTGGTGCGGCCGTCGCCATCGGCCGCCTGGGTTCGGTGAGCGGGCCGTTGGCTGCCGGGCACATTCTGGCCGCAGGCGCTGGTACGGCAGGGGTGCTGATGGCGGCTGCACCTGGCCTGCTGGTGGCGGCGCTGGTGGTGGTGGCCATGGGCAGTCGCGAGCGCCGCACCTTGGCTGCGACCTGAGCGGACGGAAGCGCGCCCGGCTTCAGATGGCTGAGCCGTTGATTTTGTTAGCTCGATAACCTTTATCCTCGTTGGCTCACCATTTATTCGGGCGATGATCGAACATTTCGCGAAAATAGTTAATTGACATAACTATATGCTCAGCCTACCTTGAGCACATCTACCCACACATGCAGGACACCCAAATGAGCAAGTACGAATCGCGCTGGCAAACCGTGAAGGTCGAAGTCGAAGAGGGCATCGGCTGGGTCATCCTCAATCGCCCGGAAAAACGCAACGCCATGAGCCCGACCCTCAACCGCGAGATGGTCGATGTGCTGGAAACCCTGGAGCAGGATGCCGACGTCGGCGTGCTGGTGCTGACTGGCGCAGGCGAGTCCTGGACGGCGGGCATGGATCTCAAGGAATACTTCCGTGAAGTCGACGCCGGCCCGGAAATCCTCCAGGAGAAGATTCGCCGCGAGGCCTCGACCTGGCAGTGGAAGCTGCTGCGCATGTACGCCAAGCCCACCATCGCCATGGTCAATGGCTGGTGCTTCGGCGGTGGCTTCAGCCCGCTGGTGGCATGCGACCTGGCCATCTGCGCCGACGAGGCCACCTTCGGCCTGTCGGAAATCAACTGGGGCATCCCGCCGGGCAACCTGGTGAGCAAGGCCATGGCCGACACCGTGGGCCACCGCCAGTCGCTGTACTACATCATGACCGGCAAGACCTTCGGTGGGCAGAAGGCCGCCGAGATGGGCCTGGTCAACGAGAGCGTGCCGCTGGCGCAACTGCGCGAGACCACCATCGAACTGGCGCGTAATCTGCTGGAGAAGAACCCGGTGGTGATGCGCGCGGCGAAGATCGGCTTCAAGCGCTGCCGCGAGCTGACCTGGGAGCAGAACGAAGACTACCTGTACGCCAAGCTCGACCAGTCGCGCCTGCTGGACAAGGAAGGTGGCCGCGAGCAGGGCATGAAGCAGTTCCTCGACGACAAGAGCATCAAGCCGGGCCTGCAAGCCTACAAGCGCTGAGCTGTGCTGGGGCGGTCGTGCCCGCCCCCTGGATAACAATCACAAGATGGAGCCAGACCATGTTCGATGTGCCTTTGCTGATCGCCGGGCAGACGCGCCCGGCCACGGGCGGCGCGGTATTCGAGCGCCGTAGCCCCTTCACCGGCGAGGTCGTCAGCCGCGTCGCCGCCGCCACCCTGGAAGACGCCGATGCCGCCGTCGCTGCCGCGCAGGCGGCCTTTCCGGCCTGGGCCGCATTGGGGCCGGGCGAGCGCCGCGCGCGCCTGCTGGAAGCCGCGCGTTTGCTCGAGGCCAACCGCGAGCGCTTCATGGCCATGGCCGTGGAAACCGGCGCCACTGCCGACTGGTATGGCTTCAACGTCAAGCTGGCGGCCAACATGCTGCGTGATGCCGCCGGCATGACCACCCAGATCAAGGGCGAGGTGATTCCTTCCGACGTGCCGGGCAGCTTCGCCATGGCGCTGCGTCAGCCCTGTGGCGTGGTGCTGGGTATCGCCCCGTGGAACGCGCCGATCATCCTCGGCACTCGCGCCCTGGCCATGCCCCTGGCCTGCGGCAACACCGTGGTGCTCAAGGCGTCGGAAAACAGCCCGGCGGTGCATGCGCTGATCGGCGAAGTACTGCAGCAGGCCGGCCTCGGCGATGGCGTGGTCAACGTCATCAGCAATGCACCGGCCGATGCCGCCGCCATCGTCGAACGGCTGGTGGGCAACCCGGCGGTGCGCCGGGTCAATTTCACCGGCTCCACCCATGTCGGGCGCATCATCGGTCAGCTCGCCGCGAAGCATCTGAAACCGGCAGTGCTGGAGCTGGGTGGCAAGGCGCCGCTGCTGGTGCTGGACGATGCCGACCTGGAGCAGGCCGTGGCCGCCTCGGCCTTCGGCGCCTACTTCAACCAGGGGCAGATCTGCATGTCCACCGAGCGCCTGGTGGTCGACGAGCGCATCGCCGACGACTTCGCCGCGCGCCTGGCCGCCAAGGTCGCCACGCTCAAGGCCGGCCTGCCGGGTGAGGCGGTGCTCGGTTCGCTGATCGACGCCGCCGCTGGCGAGCGCATCATGAGCCTGGTGCAGGATGCCGTGGACAAGGGCGCCGTGCTGCTGGCCGGCGGGCAGATCGACGGCAGCGTGATGCAGCCGGTGCTGCTCGACCGCGTCACCCCGGCCATGCGCCTGTACCGCGAGGAATCCTTCGGCCCGGTGGCAGTGATCCTGCGCGGGCAGGGCGACGAAGAACTGCTGCGCCTGGCCAACGACTCGGAGTTCGGCCTGTCCTCGGCGATCTTCAGCCGTGACGTGTCCCGTGCGTTGAATCTGGCGCAGCGGGTCGAATCGGGCATCTGCCATATCAACGGGCCGACCGTGCACGACGAGGCGCCGATGCCCTTTGGTGGGGTGAAGTCCAGCGGTTATGGCAGCTTCGGTTCCAGCGCGAGCATCGACCACTTCACCCAGTTGCGTTGGGTGACGATGCAGAACGGCCCGCGCCATTACCCGATCTGAACAATCGGAAACAGCCTTGCATAGCTCTAGCCCGTGAGTCTTTGAACGGGCTGTGAGCGCCCCGAATCGAGTTTGCCGGGAAGCCCCCGGCGTCGCGTCGTGCCCGAACCTGCACGACCGGAGGTAATAACAAGTGAACAATGCATCCTCCCAACCGCTCGCTGCCCGCTATCGCCCGGTGGCCCTGGGCACGCCGGACGTGCATATCGAGGAGCGGGCCGGCAGCGTTTATCTCAAGGCCCGCGAGCCCCTGGCCGAACTGCCGCCGCGCCTGCTCGACCGCCTGCTGCACTGGGCCGAGGTGCGTGGCGAGCACACCTTCGTCGCCCGCCGTGGCGGCGATGGCCAGTGGCAGCACATCAGCTACCGCGACATGCTGGCGCGGGTGCGCTGCATTGCCGCGCATCTGCTCGAGCATGACCTGAGCGAGCAACGCCCGCTGGTGATTCTCTCCGGCAACGACCTCGAGCACCTGCAACTGGCCTTGGCCGCCATGTACATCGGCGTGCCGTACTGCCCGGTGTCGCCGGCCTATGCCACCGTGGCCCGCGACTACGCCAAGCTGCAGCACATCTTCGACCTGCTGAATCCGGGCCTGGTGATGGCAGCCGATGGCGCCGCCTTCAGCCGCGCTATCGAAGCGGTGGTGCCGGCTGACGTGCCCTTGCTGCTGGTGCAGGGCGAGGTGGCGGGGCGTCAGGCTCTGCGCTTCGACGAGCTGCTGGCGCCGCGCGACCTGGCCGCCGCCGATGCCGCCTTCGCCCGCACCGGCCCGGATAGCATCGCCAAGTTCCTCTTCACCAGTGGCTCGACCAAGCTGCCCAAGGCGGTGGTCACCACTCAACGCATGCTCTGCGCCAACCAGCAGATGCTGCTACAGACCTTCCCGGTATTCGGTGAGGAGCCGCCGGTGCTGGTGGACTGGCTGCCGTGGAACCACACCTTCGGTGGCAGCCACAACGTTGGCATCGTGCTGTACAACGGCGGCAGCCTGTACCTCGACGACGGCCGGCCGACGCCGCAGTTGTTCGGCGAAACCCTGCGCAACCTCAAGGACATCTCGCCCACCGCCTACCTCACCGTGCCCAAGGGCTGGGAGGAGCTGGTGGCGGCGCTGGAGCAGGATGGCGAGCTGCGCGAGCGCTTCTTCGCGCGCATGAAGCTGTTCTTCTTCGCCGGCGCCGGCCTCAGTCAGCCGGTCTGGGATCGCCTGGATCGTGTGGCCGAGCAGCATTGCGGCGAGCGTATCCGCATGATGGCCGGCCTGGGCATGACCGAAACGGCGCCGTCCTGCACCTTCACCACCGGGCCGCTGTCGCTGGCCGGCTACGTCGGCCTGCCGGCGCCGGGCTGTGAGGTCAAGCTGACGCCGGTGGACGGCAAGCTGGAAGCGCGCTTCCGTGGCCCGCATGTGATGCCCGGCTACTGGCGCCAGGCCGAACTCAACAGCGAGGCCTTCGACGAGGAGGGCTACTACCGCACTGGCGATGCCCTGCGCTTTGCCGATGCGCAAAACCCGCATTGGGGGCTGATGTTCGACGGGCGTATCGCCGAGGACTTCAAGCTCAGCACCGGCGTGTTCGTCAGCGTCGGGCCGCTGCGCACCCGCGTCATCCTGCAGGGCGCGCCCTATGTGCAGGACGCGGTGGTCACCGGGCCGGATCGTCAGCGTATCGGCCTGCTGGTATTTCCCAGCGTGCCGGCCTGCCGCGCACTGGCCGGGCTGCCGAGCGATGCCAGTGTCGAAGCGGTACTGGCCGCCGAACCCGTGCGCCAATGGCTGGCCGGGCTGCTGGAGGAACTCAACCGCGAAGCCACCGGGCTGGCCTCGCATATCGCCTGGGCCTGCCTGATGAGTGAGGCGCCGAGCCTGGACGCCGGCGAGATCACCGACAAGGGCTCGCTCAACCAGCGCGCGGTGCTCAGCCGCCGCGCCGAGCTGATCGAGCGCCTCTACGCCGACCCGGCTGCGCATTGCGTGCTAGCCCAGGCGCGGCCATGAAGGGCCAGTTCGAGGCCTTCGAGCAGGTCGCGCTGCTGGCTGCCGCGCGCACGCCCTGGATCGGCTACTGCGGGCCGCTGGCCCAGGTGTCGCCCATCGATCTGGGCATCCATGTCGCCCGCGCCGTGCTGGCACGGGCCGGCATCGGTGGCGAGCAGGTCGATAGCGTACTGGCCGGCAGCATGGCCCAGGCCAGTTTCGATGCTTACATGCTGCCGCGGCATATCGGCCTGTACGCCGGTGTGCCGATCGAAGTGCCGGCGCTGGCGGTACAGCGCATCTGCGGCACTGGCCTGGAGCTGCTGCGCCAGGCCGGCACCCAGCTCGAACGCGGCAGTGCCAGCCTGGCGCTGTGCGTGGCGGCCGAATCCATGTCGCGCAATCCCATCGCCAGCTATGAGCATCGGGGTGGTTTTCGCCTCGGTGCGCCAGTGGGCTTCAAGGACTTCCTCTGGGAGGCGCTGCTCGATCCGGCCATCGCCCAGACCATGATCGACACCGCACAGAACCTGGCCCAGCGCTATGGCGTGCGCCGTGAAGAGGTGGATGCCTTCGCCCTGGGCAGCTTCGACAAGGCATTGGCTGCGCAGGCCGAAGGCTGGTTCGACGACGAGATCGCACCAGTGAGCAGTAGCCGTTTCGAGCTGGCTGGCTATCAGCCTCGCCATCTGAGCCTGCCGCGCAAGGTCACCCAGCTGGATCGTGACAGCCATCCCCGGCAGACCAGTGCCGAAGCCTTGGCGGCGCTGTCGCCGGTCAGCCCAGGCTCGGTGCAGACCGCTGGCAACAGTTGCGCGCTGGTCGATGGCGCTGCCGCCGTGCTGGTGGGCGATGCCCGAACCGCTGAGTCGCCCTTGGCCTTGCTGCGCGCCAGCGCGGTGGTCGGTGTGCCGCCGGAAATCATGGGTATCGGCCCGGCACCGGCGATCCGCCTGCTGCTCAACGGCGCCGGGCTGAGCCTGGATGTCATCGACAGCCTGGAGATCAACGAGGCCCAGGGTGCTCAAGTGCTGGCCGTGCAGCGCGAGCTGGAGCTGGATCCATCCCGGCTCAACCGTCATGGCGGCGCCATCGCCCTCGGCCACCCACTGGCCGCCACCGGCTTGCGCCTGGCACATACTGTTGCCCGCCAATTGCAGGCGCGCGGCACCCGCTACGGCATCGCCGCCGCCTGCATCGGTGGCGGGCAGGGCATGGCCTTGTTGCTGGAAAATCCGGCTGGCCGGTGAGGTATTAGTGCGCGATGAGCGCGCTAGCTTGGCGCGGCTGAAGCCGCTCCACACACAGCCCATCTTCTGTGGGGGCTTTAGCCGCGATGACCGCGATGCAGATGATGGAGGAGGGCGGCGGATCGACGATCCACCGCCTTCTTCATCATTCCACCGCTTCGTAGGGCAGGCCGACGTAGTTTTCGGCAATGGTGCGACGGCCGGCTTCTGAGCCGACGAAGTAGTCCAGCTCGGTCTGCTGCATGCGCTGGCTGAAGGCGTCGGTGTCGGGGAAGCGGTGCAGCATCGAGGTCATCCACCAGGAAAAGCGTTCGGCTTTCCAGATGCGCCGCAGGCAGATTTCCGAGTACTTCTCCAGCAGATCCGTGCGGCCTTGCTGATGCACCTTGCGCAGAATGCGGTACAGCGTACTGACGTCGCTGGCGGCCAGGTTAAGGCCCTTGGCGCCGGTGGGCGGGACGATGTGCGCAGCGTCGCCGACCAGGAACAGGTGGCCGTACTGCATGGGTTCGACCACGAAGCTGCGCAGCGGCGCGATGCTCTTCTCGATGGAGGGGCCGGTGACCAGCTTGGCGGCGGTCTGCTTGGGCAGGCGGCGCTTGAGTTCGTCCCAGAAACGCTCGTCCGACCAGTCCTCCACCTTCTCCTCGATGCTGACCTGCACGTAGTAACGGGTGCGCGTCGGCGAGCGCATGCTGCACAGGGCGAAGCCGCGTTCATGGTTGGCATAGATCAGTTCGTCATGCACCGGCGGGGTGTCGGCCAGCACGCCGAGCCAGCCGAAGGGGTACACCCGCTCGAATTCCTTGAGCACACCCTCGGGAATGGACTGGCGCGATACGCCATGGAAGCCGTCGCAGCCGGCGATTTGCTGGCAGTCCAGATGTATAAGCTGGCCTTCGTGCCTGAAGGTGACATAGGGCTGCTGGCCCTTGAGCTCATGCAACTGCACATCGCTGGCCTCGTAGAAGCTCGGCGCGCCGCAGGCGCTGCGGGCTTCCATCAGGTCGCGGGTGACTTCGGTCTGGCCGTAGACCATGACCGTCTTGCCGCCGGTCAGGCCACGCAGGTCGATGCGTTCCAGGCGGTCATCGAAGGCCAGCTCGAAGCCATCGTGCACCAGGCCTTCGCGATCCATGCGCTCGCTGACGCCGGCTTCGCGCAGCAGGTCGACCATGCCCTGTTCGAGCACGCCGGCACGGATGCGACCGAGTACGTAGTCGGGGCTCTGGCGTTCGATGATGACGTTGTCGATACCGGCCTTGTGCAGCAATTGGCCGAGCAACAGGCCGGACGGACCGGCACCGATGATTGCAACTTGGGTTTTCATTGTTGTTGTCCCTTGGGGTAACTGCCGCTTGCAAGGCAGGAATACTGGAAGCTGTATTTTTGAGGTATCCAGGCGGCTCATGAAGGCACTATTTGCATGGATACTTGGACTTTCTGATGATTTTCGTGGGGCGGGAAACTCGTATTCATGCCCCAGGCAGGGTCGATGCCTGGGTGGACAGCCGGGGTGGCGGTTCATCGGCTCATGAAGCTACTGGTAGTTGATGGCGTTCTGGTCTAAACCTTGCCTAGGGTCGCTTGAATGGCGACGATCTGGATGCCTGTCGGCGAAGGTATCCGGGGAGGGAGAATCTGCTTGCTGGCACAGGGGCCGCGTTTGTTCGCAGCTCTCAAGCGTGTCGAGAAAATGCCGATAGCCTGTTGAATCCATTCGCTAATGCCTGCGTGCAGAGGGCGGATTTCCCTTACAAGAGAGAACAATTCCAATGAACATCAAGCAGAAGCTGACCTGGGCATTTGCCGCTATCGCCTGCGTGCCCATCCTCCTGGTGGCCGCGGTGGTCATCTATAATCTGCGCGTGCAGGCACAGGCGGATTTTCTCGACGGCAGCAAGAGGGAGATTCGCCAGGTCGACAACGCCATGGCCATGTTCTTCAAGGGCGTCAGCGAGAACGTCGACTACATCGCCAGCCTGCCGCAGGTGGTGGCGGCACCGACCTTGAAGAACTACTCCTCGGCCGATGCGCCGAGCATGCCGCTGCCACAGACCAATCAGGACATGGAAAGCTTCTTCGATCGCTTCGCCAAGGCCCACCCGACCACGGCCTATCTGTCCTATGGCCGGGTCGATGGCGGCTATGCCATCTGGCCGAGTGACCCGGGCCTGAAGAGCTATGACCCGCGCGTGCGACCCTGGTACAAGACCGCCATGGCCTCTCCTGGCAAGACGCTGCGCACCGCCGCCTACTACTGGGCGCCGGACGATGCGGTGCTGATCGGCACCGTGCGCACCGTCAACGATGCTCAGGGCAATATCGCCGGGGTGGTGGGGCTGGACGTGTCGCTCAAGCAGCTCACCGACCTGGTCAAGCAGATCAAGCTCGGTGAAACCGGCTACCTGATGCTGACAGAGGCCAGTGGCAACGTGCTGGTCGATCCACGCAACGCCGAGCACAACTTCAAGTCGCTCAACGACCTGGGCGGCGACTATGCGCGCATGACCGGGGCCGATGGTCTGCTGGAGGTGGAACTCGACGGCACGCGCTACATGGCCAATATCTGGACGTCGCCGACCCTCGGCTGGCGCTTCATCGGCTTGATCGAGCGCGGCGAGGTGATGGCCAAGGCCAACGCCCTGACCTGGCAGATCGGCATCATCGTGTTGCTGCTGGCGGTGGTCTTCGCCGTGGTGGGGGCGGTGTTCGCCAAGCTCATCGTCACCCCGATCCGCAGCGTGGCCAACGGCCTGGAGAACATCGCCCAGGGCGAAGGCGATCTGACCCGCAGCCTGGCCGTACAGGGCAAGGACGAAACCGCGCTGCTGGCGCGCTGGTTCAACCAGTTCCTCGGCAGCATTCGGCAACTGGTGCAGAACGTCATCGAAGCGTCTGCAGCACTGCGCCATACCTCCGAGGGTTCGACCCGCGTCGCCCACGACATGAACGATGTGGCCGAACGGCAGCGCGGCGCCGTGGAAATGGTTTCCACCGCCTTCAACGAGATGGTCGCCACCGCCAACGAAGTGGCGCGCTCGTGCAGCGAGGCCGCCACCTCTGCCGACGATGGCCAGCGCCAGGTGCACGCCGGGCAGGCGCAGATCGAGGATGCCACCGACAGCGTCACGCGCCTGAGCGACAACCTCAAGCAGTCGGCCCAGGCCTTGCAGGCGCTGGAACAGGACAGCCAGAACATCAACGCCATCCTTGGCACCATTCGCTCTATCGCCGAGCAGACCAACCTGCTGGCGCTCAACGCCGCCATCGAGGCCGCCCGCGCCGGTGACCAGGGCCGTGGTTTCGCCGTGGTGGCCGACGAAGTACGGGCCCTGGCTCAGCGCACGGCCGACTCCACCGGCGAGATCGACAGCCTGCTGGGCGGCCTGGCACGGCGCACGCAAGAGGTGACCCGGCAGATGCAGAACAGCCTGGAAATGTCCCAGGCCAGCGTCGAGCGCATCGGCATGGCCAGCCAGAGCTTCGAGCAGATTCGTGGCGCGGTGGATCACATTCGTGACCAGAACACCCAGATCGCCACGGCGGCCGAGGAGCAGCATCAGGTGGCCGAGGACATCAACCGCCACATCGCTCAGATCCAGGAGGATGCGCTGCTGGTGGAAAACCTCGCGCAGTCGGCACACCGCGATTCGCAGGAGCTGGCGCAACTGTCCGAGCAGCTACATGGGCTGGTGGGGCGCTTCCGCACCTAGAACCTGTCGTAGCCGCATGCCTTTGGCGCCCATGAGCTGACGCCACACTGCACCGCCGAACTCTGGTTCGGCGGTGGTGTTTGCAGCCCATGCCAGACTTCCTCATCCACAGAAACTGCATTTTTCGATATATCCAGCCACTGCTTACAGGCATCATTGGCTGCGTTACTTGCACGTTTCGAGGATTGCCATGACCGGCCAGGTGCCCGTATTCAAACTCTATGGCGAAGAGCGCGCCTGGCCGACGCCGGATCTGATCCATTGCGAGTCGATCGCCGAGCGCAGCCGCCTGCATGGCTGGGAGATCCGTGCCCATCTGCACAGCGATCTGCTGCAGGTGCTGTACATCCAGAGCGGCCATGCCGAGGTGGAGATCGACGGTCAGGTGCGGGTGCTCGAGCAGGCGGCGGTGCAGGTGGTGCCGGCGCTGTGCGTGCATGCCTTTCGCTTTTCCGAGGATATCCAGGGCCATGTGCTGACCCTGGCGCAGCCGTTGGTCGAGCATATGGGGGAGGCTCTGGAGCGGCCACCGCTGAGCCAGGCCGCGTGCTATCCGGCCGAGGGGCATGAAGGTCGCCTGGACGTGCTGTTCGCCACCCTGGCACAGGAGTACGGGCGACACGAGACGGGGCGTGAGCTGATGCTGCAGTCGTTGATCAGCGCGCTGCTGGTCTGGCTGGCGCGCCAGGCCCTGGCCGACGAGCGTGCCGAGGCCTTGCCCAGCGACCGCGGGCGCAATCACCTGCGGCGTTTTCAGGCTCTGGTGGAGCAGCACTACCGCGAACATCGTCCGCTGGACTGGTATGCCTCGCAACTGGGCCTGAGCGTGGCGCACCTCAACAGCCTGTGTCGGCGCCTGGCCGGGCACTCGGGGCTGCAATTGCTGCACCAGCGCCTGTTGCTCGAAGCCAAGCGCAACCTGGTGTACACCTCCATGACCATTGCCCAGGTGGCCGACAGCCTGGGCTTTTCCGAGGCGGCCTATTTCTCGCGCTTCTTTCGCCGCGGCACGGGGTACACGCCCAAGGACTTCCGGAGCCAGCGATGAATCTCGACACCCGTATCAAGTTTCGCCATCTGCTGGGATTTCTCGAGATCGCCCGCCAGCGCAGCTTCGCCAAGGCCGCCGATGCTTTGGCCGTGAGCCAGCCGGCGATCTCCAAGACGCTCAAGGAGCTGGAAGACATCCTCGGTGCCAGCCTGTTCGAGCGTGGCCGCCAGGGCGTGACCCTGACCAGCGCCGGGATCGCCTTCATGCGCTACGCCGGGCCTTGCGTGCAGGCACTGCGCGACGGCGTGAACAGCTTGCGCGCTGGCGAACACGAGGCCGGGCAGGTGCGCGTCGGCGTGCTGTCGACGGTGGAGAGCCTGCTGATGCCGGAGGTGGTGCGACGCCTGCACGCAGGCCATGAGGCCTTGGTGGTCAGCGTTGCCACCGGGCCTGGGGCCTACCTGCTCGGGCAGTTGCGCGTCGGTGAGCTGGATCTCGTGATCGGCCGCATGACCGACAGCCCGGATATTCAGGGCCTGACCTTCGAGCACCTGTATAGCGAGTCGCTGACCCTGGTGGTGCGCCCCGGCCATCCGCTGCTGGCTATTGGCGAGACGCTGGCGCACCTCGGGGATTACCCCCTGGTTTTGCCGACGCAGGGCACCACCATCCGCAAGCATGCCGATAGCCTGTTCGTGCAATGTGGGGTTACGCCCTCGCGGCAGCGCCTGGAAACCCTGTCGCCGGCGCTGAGCCGACGCTACGTGCTGTGCAGCGATGCGCTGTGGGTGGCGCCGCAGGACGCGGTGCGCCTGGACGTGCAGCGTGGCGAACTGGCCGAGCTGCACCTGCCGGTGCGCGAGCCGGGCGGCTCGGTGGGCATATGCCGCAACGGCGCGCTGGGGCTGTCGCTGGCTGCCGAACGCTTCTGCGAGCTGTTGCGCGAGGTGGCGCAGGCCTATCGTGATGGTGATTTTCCATAACCTATCGGTTATGTAGCGGCGGCGTCTTTTCAATGTTCGTGGTGCGCGTTCTGCCAGACACTGGCGACAACAACCCATAACAGGAGCGCGCCATGCCTGCCGAGGACAATCGCCGTTTCGTCATCCGCGACCGTAACTGGCACCCGAAAGCCTTCACCCCCGACTACAAGACCTCCATCACCCGCTCTCCACGCCAGGCGCTGGTGAGCATCCCGCAGTCGATTAGTGAGATCAGCGGCCCGGACTTCTCACACCTGAAGTTCGCCGAGCACGACAACGATCTGCTGCTCAACTTCAACAACGGTGGCCTGCCCATCGGCGAGCGCATCATCGTTTCCGGCCGGGTGATGGATCAGTACGGCAAACCGATCCCGCATACCCTGGTGGAAATGTGGCAAGCCAATGCCGGTGGCCGCTACCGGCACAAGAACGACCGTTACCTGGCGCCGCTCGACCCCAACTTCGGCGGCGTTGGCCGCGCCCTGACCGACAGCGAAGGGCGCTACAGCTTCCGCACCATCAAGCCCGGCCCCTATCCGTGGCGCAACAACCCCAACGACTGGCGCCCGGCACATATCCACTTCTCCATCAGCGGCCCGTCTATCGCCACACGGTTGATCACCCAACTGTACTTCGAGGGCGACCCGCTGATTCCGCTGTGCCCCATCGTCAAGTCCATCGCCAACCCGGATGCGGTGCAGACGCTGATCGCCAAGCTGGACATGGGCACCGCCAACCCGATGGATTGCCTGGCCTATCGCTTCGATATCGTGCTGCGTGGCCAACGCCGAACCCATTTCGAGAACAAGTAAGGAGGGATGACCATGCCTGTTGAACTACTGCCGGAAACCCCCTCGCAAACCGCCGGCCCCTATGTGCATATCGGCCTGGCCCTGGCTGCGGCCGGCAACCCGACCCGCGAGCAGGAAATCTGGAACCAGATGGCGGCGCCCGATGCGCCGGGGGAGCACATCGTGCTGCTCGGCCACGTCTATGACGGCAATGGCCACCTGGTACGCGATGCCTTCCTCGAACTGTGGCAGGCCGATCATCAGGGCCAGTACCACGAGGATTACGATCAATCCAAAGCGTTCAATGGCTTCGGCCGCACCGCTACCACCTTCGATGCCGGTAGCGAATGGTTCGCCTATACGGTCAAGCCGGGCGTGGTACACAACGCCGCCGGGGTGCCGATGGCGCCGCACATCAACGTCGCGCTGTTCGCCCGTGGCATCAACATTCACCTCAATACCCGTCTGTATTTCGAGGACGAAGCCGAGGCCAACGCCAAGGATCCGGTGCTCAACCTGATCGAACAGCCCGAGCGCCGCGAGACGCTGATCGCCAGGCGCTGCGAAGTGGACGGCAAGCCGGCCTATCGCTTCGATATCCGCATCCAGGGGGAGGGCGAGACGGTCTTCTTCGACTTCTGAGTCGTGCGCCGGTGCGTGCTTCTGCGAGGTACGCGCCGGCCTCTGGATGAGAGGGTGCGCCCGGCGGCGGCCTGCTGCTTCTGGCGAGGCTTTACGATTACCGCACGCTAGTTCGATAATCGCCAGGTGCTGTCCATCCAGACTCGGAGGCCCCATGAGCGAAAATCGTCCGCCCCTTGCCAGCCTGGCGCCGCCACCCTATGTGTCGCCGGCCAAGCGCATCGAAGAGTTCGCCGGTGACCCCAACTTCATGACCTCTCTGGCCCGTGGCCTGGCGGTGATCAATGCCTTTCAGGAGCGTAAACGCCACCTGACCATCGCGCAGATCAGCCACCGCACCGAGATTCCCCGTGCCGCCGTGCGCCGCTGCCTCTATACGCTGATGAAGCTGGGCTACGTGACCACCGACGGGCGCACCTACTCGCTGCTGCCCAAGGTGCTCACCCTGGGTCATGCCTACCTGTCGTCGACACCGCTGGCGGTGTCCGCGCAGCCCTTTCTCGACCGCCTCAGCGAGCAACTGCACGAGGCCTGCAACCTGGCCACGCTGGAAGGCGAGCAGGTGCTGTACCTGGCGCGCTCGGCGATTCCGCAGCGGCTGATCTCGGTGGATCTGAGCGTCGGCAGCCGCCTGCCAGCCTACTGCACCTCCATGGGCCGCATCCTCCTGGCCGCGCTGGACGATGACCAGCTACAGGACTACCTGGCCCACGCCGAACTGCAACCCAAGACCAGCCGCACCCTGCACAGCCCCGAGGCGTTGTGGGAGTGCCTGCAGCGCGTGCGCCAGCAGGGCTGGTGCATCGTCGACCAGGAACTGGAGCAGGGCCTGCGCTCGCTGGCAGTGCCGGTGTACGACTCGGCTGGCCACGTGCTGGCCGCCATGAACATCAGCACCCACGCCAGCCGTGTGCCGGTGGCCGAGCTGGAGAAGCGCTTCCTGCCGCTGATGCTCAATGCCAGTCGTGAGCTGAGCGGGCAGCTCTTTCGTCCTGCCTGAGATAGCAGGAATTAGTTCGATAATCGCCCGGTATGGCGATTATCGGATTGTTCTCGGCAAGGCCGTTTCTTAATGTTGCAGTCATCCGCCACGCCCCTCGGTGGCATCTGCAACCTGACGAGAACACCACGATGGCCGACATCACCACCCTGCGCGAAGCCGTTTCGCGCCATGTCCACGACGGCGACTGCATCGCCCTCGAAGGCTTTACCCACCTGATTCCCACTGCCGCTGCCCACGAGTTGATTCGCCAGGGCAAGAAAGACCTGCACTTGGTGCGCATGACCCCGGATCTGGTCTACGACCTGCTGATCGGTGCCGGTTGCGCGCGCAAGCTGACCTTTTCCTGGGGCGGCAACCCCGGCGTCGGCTCGCTGCATCGCCTGCGCGACGCGGTGGAGAAGCACTGGCCGCACAAGCTAGAAATCAGCGAGCACAGCCACGCCGCCATGGCCAACGCCTACGTGGCCGGTGCCTCCAACCTGCCGTTCGCCGTGCTGCGCGGCTATCAGGGTTCCGACCTGGTCAAGGTCAACCCGGACATCAAGTTCATCGACTGCCCGTTCAGCGGCGAGAAGTTGGCGGCGATCCCCAGCGTGCGCCCGGACGTCACCGTGATCCACGCGCAGAAGGCCGACCGCAAGGGCAACGTGCTGATCCAGGGCATCCTCGGTGTGCAGAAGGAAGCCGCCCTGGCCGCCAAGCGCTGCATCGTCACGGTGGAAGAAATCGTCGACGACCTGCAGGCACCGATGAATGCCTGCGTGCTGCCGACCTGGGCCATCAGCGCCGTTTGCGTGGTGCCTGGTGGTGCTCATCCGTCCTACGCCCACGGTTACTACGAGCGCGACAACCGCTTCTATCAGGCCTGGGATCCGATTGCCCGCGACCGCGACACCTTCACCGCCTGGATCGACCGCTACATCCGTGGCACCGAGGATTTTGCGCAATACCAGGCAAAAGTGAATGGGGAGGCTAAGTGATGAGCGAGTTCAACACCAACGAAATGATGACCGTGGCCGCCGCGCGCCGCCTCGGCAATGGCAGCGTCTGCTTCGTCGGCATCGGCCTGCCATCCAAGGCCGCCAACCTAGCGCGCCTGACCCACGCCCCGGAAGTGGTGCTGATCTACGAATCCGGCCCGATTGGCGCCAAGCCGAGCGTGCTGCCGCTGTCCATCGGTGACGGCGAGCTGGCCGAAACCGCCGACACCGTGGTGCCGACCGGCGAGATCTTTCGCTACTGGCTGCAGGGCGGGCGCATCGACGTCGGCTTCCTCGGCGCCGCCCAGGTGGACAAGTACGGCAACATCAACACCACTGTGATCGGCGATTACCACGCGCCGAAAGTGCGCCTGCCGGGCGCCGGTGGCGCGCCGGAAATCGCCGGTTCGGCGAAGAAGGTGCTGATCATCCTCAAGCAGGGCCATCGCACCTTCGTCGACAAGCTGGCCTTCATCACCTCGGTCGGTCACGGCGAGGGCGGTGACCATCGCAAGCAGCTAGGCCTGCCGGGCGAAGGCCCGGTGGCGATCATCACCGACCTGTGCATCATGGAGCCGGAAGCCGGCACCAACGAATTCATCGTCACCTCGCTGCACCCGGGCGTGACCCGCGAGCAGGTGATCGAGAACACCGGCTGGCAGATTCGCTTCGCCGACAGCGTGACCACCACCGAGGCGCCGACTGCCGCCGAACTGGCCGCCCTGCGCGATCTGGAAGCGCGCACCGCCGCCGCCCACGGCCAGGCCGGAGGTGAGGAATGAGCCGCGAGGTATTTATCTGCGACGCCATCCGCACGCCGATTGGCCGCCTCAATGGCGCGCTGTCGGCGGTGCGCGCCGACGACCTGGCGGCGATACCGCTCAAGGCGCTTATCGAGCGTAACCCTCAGGTCGACTGGTCTGCCGTCGATGAAGTGTTCATGGGCTGCGCCAACCAGTCCGGCGAGGACAACCGCAACGTCGCCCGTATGGCGCTGCTGCTTGCCGGCCTGCCGGAAACGGTGCCGGGCGTGACCCTCAATCGCCTGTGCGCCTCGGGCATGGAGGCGGTGGGTGCCGCCTTCCGCGCCATCGCCACGGGCGAAATGGAGCTGGCCATCGCTGCGGGCGTCGAGTCCATGACCCGCGCGCCCTACGTGATGGGCAAGGCCGACAGCGCCTTCGGTCGCGGCCAGAAGCTGGAAGACACCACCCTGGGCTGGCGCTTCGTCAACCCGCTGATGAAAGCGCAGTACGGCGTCGACCCGATGCCGGTCACCGGTGACAACGTCGCCGAGGACTACGGCATCAGCCGCGCTGACCAGGATGCCTTCGGCCTGCGCAGCCAGCAGCGTGCGGCGGCGGCTCAGGAGAGCGGCTACTACGCCGAGGAAATCGTCCCGGTGGTGATCAAGAGCAAGAAGGGCGAGATCGTCGTCGACCGTGACGAACACCCGCGTGCCGATACCACCTCTGAAGGCTTGGCCAAGCTCAAGCCGGTCAATGGCGAAGGCAAGACCGTCACCGCAGGCAATGCCTCGGGCCTCAACGATGGTGCCTCGGCGATGATCCTGGCCTCGGCTGAAGCTGTTAAGAAATACGGCCTCAAGCCACGTGCCAAGGTGCTGGGCATGGCCAGCGGCGGCGTCGCGCCGCGCATCATGGGCGTCGGCCCGGTGCCGGCGGTGCGCAAGCTGCTGGCGCGGCTGGACCTGAGCATCGAGCAGTTCGACGTGATCGAGCTGAACGAGGCCTTCGCCGCTCAAGGCCTGGCCGTCACTCGCGACCTCGGCCTGCCGGACGACAGCGCCAAGGTCAACCCGAACGGCGGCGCCATCGCCCTCGGCCACCCGCTGGGCATGAGCGGCAACCGCCTGGTGCTGACCGCCGTGCATCATCTGGAGAAGACTGGTGGCAAGCTCGGCCTGGCGACCATGTGCGTGGGCGTCGGCCAGGGTCTGGCGCTGGCCATCGAGCGGGTTTGAGGTTTGTTGGTGCGCACAGCGCACCCTACGGTTTGGCGTATGACGCGCCTCGTAGGGTGCGCCGTGCGCACCATAGGCCGACATTGATGCCACACTAGGCCGTGCGCCCATTTCCTCAGGAACCCTCCGCTCGTGAGCAACCAACTTTTCGATGCCTACTTCACCGCGCCGGCCATGCGCGCGATTTTCTGCGACGCCGGGCGGGTGCAGGGCATGCTCGACTTCGAGGCCGCGCTGGCGCGGGCCGAGGCGCGCGTGGGGCTGATACCCGCCGAGGCCGTGGCGCCCATCGAGGCCGCCTGCAAGGCCGAACTCTACGATTACCCGGCGCTGGCTCAGGCCATTGCCACGGCGGGTAATTCCGCCATTCCGCTGGTCAAGGCTTTGGGCAAGCGCATCGCCGCGAGCTCCCCCGAGGCCGAACGCCACGTACACCTCGGTGCCACCAGCCAGGACGCCATGGACAGCGGCCTGGTACTGCAACTGCGCGCCGCCATCGGCCTGCTGGAAAGCGATCTGGCGAAGCTGGCTGGGGCCTTGGCAACGCAGGCTCAGCGCCATATCGATACACCGCTGGCCGGGCGCACCTGGCTGCAGCAGGCCACGCCGGTCACCCTCGGCATGAAGCTGGCCGGGGTGCTCGGCGCTATCACTCGCCATCGTCAGCGCCTGAGTGAACTCAAGCCGCGCCTGCTGTGCCTGCAGTTCGGTGGCGCCTCTGGCAGCCTGGCGGCGCTGGGCGAGGCCGGCTGGGCGGTCAGCGGGGCGCTGGCGCAGGAGTTGGAACTGACCCTGCCCGAGCAGCCCTGGCACACCCAGCGTGATCGCCTGGTGGAATTCGCCAGCCTGCTTGGGATGATCGCCGGCAGCCTGGGCAAGCTGGGCCGTGACCTCAGCCTGCTGATGCAGACCGAGGCCGGCGAAGTCTTCGAGCCGTCTGCACCGGGCAAGGGCGGCTCGTCCACCATGCCGCACAAACGCAACCCGGTCAGCGCCGCCGTGCTGATCGGCGCCGCCACCCGCGCGCCGGGCCTGGTGGCGACGATGCTGGCCGCCATGCCGCAAGAGCACGAGCGCAGCCTCGGCCTGTGGCACGCCGAGTGGGAGACCCTGCCGGAGCTGTGCTGCCTGGTCTCCGGCGCCCTGCAACAGGCGCTGCTGGTGGTGCCGGGGCTTGAGGTGGATGCCGCACGCATGCGCGCCAATCTGGAGCTGACCCAAGGCCTGGTGCTGGCCGAGGCGGTGAGTATCGCCCTGGCGCAGAAGATCGGCCGCGACGCCGCCCATCACCTGATCGAACAGTGCTGCAAGCAGGCCGTGCGCGAGGGCGTTCATCTACGCGCTGTACTCGGCGCCAATGCCGAGGTCAGTAGCCAACTTTCCGCTGCCGAGCTGGATCGCCTGCTCGATGCGGCGCATTACCTGGGCCAGGCCCGTCGCTGGGTCGAACGCGCCGTTGCCGAACATACGCAATTTTCTTCTTAGGAGTTGTCCATGCCTGCCGTACGTCTCGCCGATGGCGATCTGAACTACCTGCTCGAAGGCCCGACCGGTGCGCCAGTGCTGGTGCTGTCCAACTCCCTGGGCACCGACCTGCAGATGTGGGATGCGCAGATCCCGGCCTTCACCCAGCACTTCCAGGTGCTGCGCTACGACACCCGTGGCCATGGCGCCTCGCTGGTCAGCCCAGGCCCTTACAGCATCGAACAGAATGGCCGCGACGTGCTGGCTCTGCTCGATGCCCTGGCAATCGCCAGGGCGCATTTCTGCGGCCTGTCCATGGGCGGCCTGATCGGCCAGTGGCTGGGTATCAACGCCCCCGAACGTATCGAGCGCCTGGTGCTGTGCAACACCGCCGCCAAGATTGGCACGCCGGAGGTGTGGAACCCACGCATCGAGACGGTATTGGCCGGGGGCGCGCAGGCCATGCGTGACCTGCGTGATGCCTCGATCTCGCGCTGGTTCACCGCCGACTTCGCCGAGGCCAATCCGGGCAAGGTCGAGCCCATCGTCGGCATGCTGGCGCATACTTCACCGGAAGGTTACGCGGCCAACTGCGCGGCGGTGCGCGATGCCGACTACCGCGAGCAGCTTGGCAGCATAGTCGCGCCGACGCTGATCGTCTGCGGCAGTGGCGACCCGGTGACTACCACCGAGCATGGCCGCTTCATGCAGGAGCGCATCGCGGGTGCCGAGCTGGTGGAGTTCCACGCAGCGCACCTGTCCAACGTGCAGGCGGGTGATGAATTCAACCAGCGCGTGCTGGATTTTCTGCGCGGCTGAACGCTGCACCTTCCTTTTCCTGTAGGAGCGAGCTCTGCTCGCGAAGCTTTTCCGCGCGTGATGTTCGCGAGCAAGCTCGCTCCTACAAGAGCCTTTTCCACGGAGCAGAAAATGGACGAAAAACAACGCTACGAAGCCGGCATGCAGGTGCGCCGCGCGGTGCTCGGTGACGCCCACGTCGACCGCAGTCTGCAGAACCTGACGCCGTTCAACGAAGAGTTCCAGGAGATGATCACCCGGCACGCATGGGGCGATATCTGGACGCGTCCGGGCCTGCCACGCCACACCCGCAGCCTGATCACCATTGCCATGCTCATCGGCATGAATCGCGAGGGCGAGCTCAAGCTGCACCTGCGTGCGGCGAAGAACAACGGGGTGAGTCGCGAAGAGATCAAGGAAGTGATCATGCAGAGCGCCATCTACTGCGGCATCCCGGCGGCCAACGCCACCTTCCACCTGGCCGAAGCGGTGTGGGACGAGCTGGGTGTGGAGTCGCTGGAAAGCTGAGGGCATCAAGCGGCAGCAAGTGCTCAATTTCGCTGATCATGATGCCTTCGTCAGATCGTGAAATTTCTGCTTGGCAAGGCGTTGCTCGATGCACTACTCTCCGGTGACCGGGCTAACGAAGTGGAACAGGCAGGACGCCGACCCCATGCACTTCGTTAGCTCGGTTTTATTTTTCCGCTCGAAGCCCTCGTCCTGAGGGCTTCGTCGTTTCTGCTGCAGCGCTCAGCGCGCCACGCTGACCCCTTCCAGGCTGGCGAAGGAGGTGTCCTTGGCGGTGAGCAGGAAGTCACGCATGAAGGGCGCATCGAGCATGTCGGTGCGGATCGCCGCATAGAGCGTGGCGAACAGACCTTTCTCCCCCAGGCGCTTGGCGCTGACGTAGCCACGCGAGCTGTATTCATGCAGCGCCCAGTTGGGCAGGCCGCACACGCCACGGCCGCTGGCCACCAGTTGCATCATCATCACCGTCAACTCTGAGGTGCGCACCTGCGCCGGCTCGATATCGGCGGGCTCGAGAAAGCGGGTGAAGATGTCCAGGCGGTCGCGCTCCACCGGGTAGGTAATCAGGGTTTCCGTGAGCAGGTCGTGCGGCTGGATGAAGGCCTTGTGCGCCAGGCGATGCTGGTTGGCCACGGCGAGCATGGCCTCGTAGGTGAACAGCGGCACGTAGGTGATGCCGGCCAGCTCGACCGGGTCGCTGGTGACCACCAGGTCGAGGTCGCCACGGGCCAGGGCCGGCAGCGGGGCGAAGGAGAAGCCCGAGGCCAGATCCAGCTCCACCTCCGGCCAGGCGTCGCGGAACTGGTCGATGGTCGGCATCAGCCACTGGAAGCAGCTATGGCATTCGATGGCCATGTGCAGACGGCCAGCCGTGCCGCCGGCCAGGCGCGCCAGATCGCGCTCGGCGGCGCGCAGCAAGGGCAGGGTGGCGTCGGCCAGTTGCAGCAGGCGCAGCCCCGCGCTGGTGAAGCGTACCGGCTTGGTCTTGCGCACGAAGAGCTGCAGGCCGAGGCGTTCTTCCAGCTCCTTGAACTGGTGCGACAGCGCTGACTGGGTCAGGTGCAGGCGTTCGGCGGCCTCCACCAGGCTGTCGGTTTCGCGCAGGGCGTGCAGGGTTTTCAGGTGGCGTAGCTCGAGCATGGGGGTTCTCAGCAAAGGTTTCGCTCATCCACATTCAGGTCTGGATGAAAGCGGCTCATACAGCCTACATGAGTAATTTTGTAGATCAATACGAAAATCTTGAGTTTGTCTCACTCAAGGCCGCTGCCGAGAATGGCGCCATCTCGATTGATTCTGGAGTTGCACGTCATGGCCCTGACCCATTCCCTCGGTTTCCCGCGCATCGGTCGCGACCGCGAACTGAAGAAAGCCCTTGAAGCCCACTGGAAAGGTGAGCTGGACGAAGCCGGCCTACGCGCTGTCGGCCAGCGCCTGCGTGCCGAGCATTGGCAAGTGCAGAAGGATGCCGGCATCGACCTGCTGCCGGTGGGCGACTTCGCCTGGTATGACCAGGTGCTTGGTCATTCCCTGGCCTTCGGCGTGATCCCCGAGCGCTTCCGCCCGACCGCTGGCAAGCCGACGCTGGATACCCTGTTTGCCATGGCACGTGGCGTCAGCGGCCGTTGTTGTGCAGGGGCTCACGCACAAGAGATGACCAAGTGGTTCGATACCAACTACCACTATCTGGTGCCGGAATTCAGCGCCGATCAGCAATTCACCCTGAGCTGGGAGCAACTGTTCGAGGAGGTGGACGAGGCCCATGCGCTGGGGCACCGCGTCAAGCCGGTGCTGATCGGCCCGCTGACCTACCTGTGGCTGGGCAAGGCTAAGGGCGGCGACTTCGACAGGCTGGAGCTGCTCGAGCGCCTGCTGCCGGTTTATGGCGAGATCTTCCAGCGCCTGGCCGTACAAGGCGTGGAGTGGGTGCAGATCGACGAGCCGATCCTGGTGCTGGACTTGCCGCAGGACTGGAAGAACGCTTTCGAGCGCGCCTACAACCTGATCCAGCGCGAGCCTTGCAAGAAGCTGATCGCCACCTATTTCGGCGGCCTGGAGGACAATCTCGGGCTGGCCGCCAACCTGCCGGTGGATGGCCTGCATATCGACCTGGTGCGCGCCCCGGAGCAGTACCCGACCATCCTCGACCGGCTGCCGGCTTACAAGGTGCTGTCGCTGGGCCTGGTCAACGGCCGCAACGTCTGGCGCTGCGATCTGCAGAAGGCCCTCGAGGTGCTGCGTCATGCGCATGAGCGCCTGGGCGAGCGACTGTGGGTGGCGCCATCCTGTTCGCTGCTGCACAGCCCGGTGGATCTGGCCCGTGAAGACCAGCTCGATGCCGAGCTGAAAAGCTGGCTGGCCTTCGCCGTGCAGAAGTGCCAGGAGGTGGCGCTGCTGGGCAAGGCTCTGGCTACTCCCGAGGCTGCCGAGGTGCAGGCTGCGCTGCAGGCGAGCCACGCGGTGCAGGCCGCACGCAAGGCTTCGACGCGCATTCACAAGCCCGAGGTGCAGGCGCGCCTGGCGGCGATTCGTCCGCGTCATGCCCAACGCCAGTCGCCTGTTGCCGAGCGCATCGGCAAGCAGCGCGAGCGCCTGCAATTGCCCGTGCTGCCCACCACCAGCATCGGTTCTTTCCCGCAGACCTCGGCCATCCGCCTGGCACGCCAGGCATTCAGGCAAGGCAAGCTGAGCCAGGCCGACTACACCGAGGCCATGCACGCCGAAATCCGCCATGCCGTGCAGGTGCAGGAACGCCTCGGCCTGGACGTGCTGGTGCATGGCGAGGCCGAGCGCAACGACATGGTCGAGTATTTCGCCGAGCAGCTCGACGGCTACGCCTTCACCCGTTTCGGCTGGGTGCAGAGCTATGGTTCGCGCTGCGTCAAACCGGCGCTGATCGTCGGCGACCTGAGCCGACCCAAGGCCATGACGGTGGCGTGGATCCAGTACGCCCAGGGCCTGACCGACAAGGTAATGAAAGGCATGCTGACCGGCCCGGTGACCATGCTGATGTGGTCGTTCCCGCGTGAGGACGTGTCCCGCGAGGTGCAGGCCAGGCAACTGGCCCTGGCCATTCGCGACGAGGTGGTGGATCTGGAGGCCGCTGGCATCAAGATCATCCAGATCGACGAGGCGGCGTTCCGCGAAGGCCTGCCGCTGCGTCAGGCTGCCTGGCAGCCGTATCTGGACTGGGCCACCGAGGCCTTTCGCCTGGCCGCCAGCGGCGTGCGCGACGAAACGCAGATCCACACCCACATGTGCTACAGCGAGTTCAATGATGTGATCGAGTCCATCGCGGCGATGGATGCCGATGTCATCACCATCGAAACCTCGCGTTCGGACATGGAACTGCTGGAGGCCTTCGAGCGCTTCGCCTACCCCAACGAGATCGGCCCGGGCGTGTACGACATTCACTCACCGCGGGTGCCGGACAGCGCCGAGATGGCTGGGCTGCTGCGCAAGGCAGCGCGGCGTATCCCACTGGAGCGTCTGTGGGTCAATCCCGATTGCGGGCTGAAGACCCGCGCCTGGCCGGAAACCGAAGCGGCGTTGGTGAACATGGTGGCGGCGGCCAGGCAACTGCGCGCCGAACTGGCCTGATGTTGCGGCTGCGCATTGGCGCGTTTGATTGACACCGGACGGGTCGGCACCTGTGTTGGCCTGCCTGCTGTTCTGAATGCTGCTGCGGCGTTTTCAGGTACGGCGCATTTCGCTCCATGGGCGACTCAGCATGAAAAAGGCCGCCCGAGTGGGCGGCCCTGTTCGTGAGTGTCGTGGTCAGTTGGTATACACCGGGCCAACCCCCAGCCCCCAGAGGATCACCGAGCTGGCGATCATCGCCACCAGCACCACCAGACCTACCGCCAGCACCGAGCTGGAGAACATGAAGCCCTCGTCCTCGGGGATGCTCATGAAGGTGGGGATGCCGACATACAGCAGGTACACCGTGTAGCAGATCGCCACCGTGCCGACGATCATGCCCAGCCACAGGTGCGGGTACAGCGCCGCCAGGCCACCGATGAACAGCGGGGTGGCGGTGTAGGCGGCGAACACCACGCATTGCGTCAGGTTGGGATTGGCGTCGTAGGTGCGTGCCATCCAGTGGATGAAGGCACCCATCACCGCCACGCCGGCGAGCATCGCCAGGTAGGACATGAACGCCATGCTCATCGCACTGGCTTCGGTGAGCATGACGGGTGGTCGGTCGCCGATGGCCCAGCCGACCTGAGTGGTACCGATGAAGGCCGAGATGGCCGGGATGGCTGCAAGCAGCAGTACGTGGGTCAGGTACATGTGGCTGATGCTCTCTTCCTCGCCACGGATTTCCTGCCACTCCTGATCGGGATGGGTGAAGAGCCCCCAGACGTGATGGATCATGCCAAACACCTCCTCTTGTAATGACGGTCGCCCCCCGTGGCGCCCGGCGCGCATGACCAGCGCCACCGGGTACTCAGGTCGAGTCTGTGCGACCTTATGTCGCAGTATAGGATGGGTCTGCATGGGGCGTGGTGCCTGGCTTTAGAGTGAATCGCTCTCTACCGCTCAGTTGTAATAGCGGGTCAGAATTTCCATGGCCTTGTTGATCGACTGCAGGCGCTGCGTACTGCCACCTCGGTCAGGGTGATGCAGGCTGACCAGTTGCCGGTAGCGCTGCTTGATCCGGGGCAGGTCGAGCGGCTGGTTGTCATCGAGCTCGAACAGTTGCAGGGCGGCGAGCTTTTCCTCGCCACCCTGCATGCGCGTCCAGAAGCTGGTCAGCAGGCGTTCGACGTCCTGCTCGTCGGTGCTCTGCAGGTGGCTCATGTCCAGATAGTAGTCACGCAGCTCGTCGCGCTCGCTCAGGGCCGCGCTGCCCGCCTGGTAGGGCAGCAGGCGGATGCACAGCGGGCTGATCTCGAGCAGGTGGCTCTGCTGCTGCCAGAGCGTATCGCGCAGGCGGTAGAGGGCGTTGAACAGCAGGAAGTGGGTGCGAAACAGCACCAGCTTGTCGGTCAGCGGCAGATTGGGCAAATGGCCGCTGTGGCGGGCCTTGAGCTGCTGGATCAGGGCGTATTCGGCCAGCCCGTCGGGGGCGGCCTGCAGCAGTTGCAGCACCTGTTCGGCGAGATCCTGGCTGGGGTCTAGGTCGTCATTCATCGGCCCAGACTAGCATTTCATTGCTGGCGGGGTAGGGGCGCGGCGCCATTGTGCGTAAAATGTCGCGCTTTCGTTCCCACCCCCTCGGATTTCGACGCACCATGGGCACCCTTTCGGTCAACCAGAACAAACTGCAGAAGCGCATTCGCCGCCTGGCCGGCGAAGCCATCACCGACTTCAACATGATCGAGGATGGCGACAAGGTGATGGTCTGCCTGTCCGGCGGCAAGGACAGCTACACCATGCTCGACGTGCTGCTGTATCTGCAGAAGGTGGCGCCGATCAAGTTCGAGATCGTCGCGGTGAACATGGATCAGAAGCAGCCCGGCTTCCCCGAGCACGTACTGCCGGCCTACCTCGAAACCATCGGTGTGCAGTACCACATCATCGAGAAGGACACCTACTCGGTGGTGAAGGAGAAGATCCCCGAGGGCAAGACCACCTGCTCGCTGTGCTCGCGCCTGCGTCGCGGCACCCTGTACACCTACGCCGACGAGATCGGCGCGACCAAGATGGCGCTGGGGCACCACCGCGACGACATCCTGGAAACCTTCTTCCTCAACATGTTCTACGGCGGCACGCTCAAGGCCATGCCGCCCAAGCTGCTGTCGGACGACGGCCGCAACGTGGTGATCCGCCCGCTGGCCTACTGCGCCGAGGCCGATATCGAGGCCTACAGCCAGCTCAAGCAGTTCCCCATCATCCCGTGCAACCTCTGTGGCTCGCAGGAGAACCTGCAGCGCCAGGTGGTCAAGGAGATGCTGCAGGACTGGGAGCGCAAGAGCCCGGGCCGCGTCGAGATCATGTTCCGCGCCCTGCAGAACGTGCACCCCTCGCAACTTGCGGATCGCAACCTGTTCGACTTCAAGAGCCTGAAGATCGACGACAGCGCCACACCGCGCTTTCTCGACGTGATGAGCCTGTAGGGTGGATCACGCTTCATCGATCCACCGTGCGGCGTGTTGGTGGATGTAAAAGGCGACATCCACCCTACGCCCCTCTCGATCTGTGGGAGGGGCTTTAGCCGCGACGCTTGCGTTCCTTCATGCCGCGCTTGCCAGGCCGCAAAGGCCTGGAGTAAGGTTCGGCCATCGCTTTGGAGAATTCCATGTCCGCCAGCCTCAACCTCCTGTCCATGCTGCAAGCCGGTGCCACGCGCGCCGCGTTGTTGCGTGCGCAGTTGCTCGTGGCGGCGGCGTATTACTTCTTTGGGTATTGGTTTAGCCACAGGCGCGCCTGATACCCACAGGCGGCCTGAGACACCAGGGTCGCCACCAGAGACGTTTTGCAGAAAACCCCCGGTCGGCAACCCGACCGGGGGTTTTGTTTTTTTCGGCCGAAAACGGCCACAGATCGAGGACTTACAGATGAACCGTTATTACCGCAACTACCGCTACGACTGGCGATTTAGCAGCGTCACCCACGCCCTGACACCTTTGCCACGAACACACAGCTAGCGCCGCCGCGGCAACGACCGCGCCGGTCAAGGAACCGCCAGATCATGAATGCATCCGTCTCCGCTCAACTCGCTTCCAGCGTCACCCCTATCGCCCGCCGCAGCGCCCAGCCGCTGCCCAGCCCTGCCGTACTGCGCCAACGTCTGCCACTGTCCGCCGCACTGGCCGAACGCATCGCCGCTGACCGTGATGCCATCCGCGCCGTGCTCGATGGCACGGACAAGCGCCTGCTGGTGGTGGTCGGCCCCTGTTCCCTGCACGACCGCACCAGCGCCCTCGAATACGCCGAACGCCTGGCCGAACTGGCGCCGCAGGTGAGCGACCAACTGTTGCTGGTGATGCGCGCCTACGTGGAAAAACCACGCACCACCGTGGGCTGGAAGGGGCTGCTGTACGACCCGCACCTGGATGGCAGCGGCGACATGGCCGAAGGCCTGCGCCAGTCGCGGCAACTGATGCTGGATATCCTCGAGCGCGGCCTGCCGCTGGCCACCGAGTTGCTGCAACCCATGGCTGCCGGTTACTTCGATGATCTGCTGGGCTGGGCCGCCATCGGTGCGCGTACCAGCGAATCGCAGGTGCACCGCGAGATGGTCAGCGGCCTGGCTCTGCCGGTGGGTTTCAAGAACGGCACCGATGGCAGCGTCGGCATCGCCTGCGACGCCATGCGCTCGGCGGCGCACCCGCATCAGCATTTCGGCATCGACGACCTCGGCCACCCGGCCTTGCTGCACACCGCTGGCAACCCCGACACCCATCTGGTGCTGCGCGGTGGCCATGGCGCGCCGAACCATGACGCTGCCAGCGTGGCGGCTGCGCGCGAGGCGTTGCAGCGCCAGGGCATCGCGCCGCGCATCATGGTCGACTGCAGCCACGCCAACAGCGGCAAGGATCCGCTGCGTCAGCCGGCGGTGCTGGAAAGCGTGATCGACCAGCGCCTGGCCGGCGACACGAGTCTGCGCGGGGTGATGCTGGAGAGCCACCTGTTCGAGGGTTGCCAGGCGCTGTCCGGCGAGCTGCGTTACGGCGTCTCGATCACCGATGGCTGCCTGGGCTGGAGTGGCACCGAGCTGGCGCTGCGTCAGGCGGCCGAGCGTTTGCGCGCTTGAGTCTTGCGAGAGGTGGGCATCTGCGTGCAGGCTTCGTCGTCCGTTTCATGAAGGATTCGATTCATGCGTGATTACAAGTGGCTGCACGCGTTCTGCCTCAACCGCTTCGGCTCTGCCAAGGCCCTGGAAGCCATGCTGCCGCAGCCGCGCAGCGAGGCCGAGCTGCGCGCGCTGAGCGATGACCGCTACCTGTCGCTGATCAGCCTGCGCATCTTCCGCGCCGGCCTCAAGCACAGCCTGGTGGACGCCAAGTGGCCGGCCTTCGAGGAGGTGTTCTTCGGTTTCGATCCGGAAAAGGTGGTGCTGATGGGCGCCGAGCGCCTGGAGAACCTGATGCAGGATGCGCGTTTGATCCGTCATCTGGGCAAGCTCAAGAGCGTGCCGCGCAATGCCCAGTTCATCCTCGATGTGCGCCGCGAGAAAGGCAGCTTTGGCGCCCTGATCGCCGACTGGCCGGTGAGCGATATCGTCGGGCTGTGGAAGTACCTGGCCAAGCACGGCAACCAGCTCGGCGGGCTGTCGGCGCCGCGCTTTCTGCGCATGGTGGGCAAGGATACCTTCATCCCCACCGACGACATGGTCGCCGCGCTCAAGGCGCAGAACATCATCCACAAGGCGCCGACCAGCCAGAAGGATCTCGCCGCGGTGCAGGCCGCCTTCAACCAGTGGCAGGCCGAGAGTGGCCGGCCGCTGTGTCAGCTATCGGTGATGCTGGCGCATACGGTCAATCACTGAGTCGTTTGCCTGCGTAGCCCGGATGCAATCCGGGGCAGCTCGCGCAAGGGTTCCCGGATTGCATCCGGGCTACGGCAGCAGGCCTTCGCGGCCGCGGTGCGCCTCGCGAAACTCGCCCGGCGTCTGCCCGGTCCAGCCCTTGAAGCTGCGGTGGAAGGAGCGCGCCTCGGTGAAGCCCAGGTAGCTGGCGATGTCCTGCACGGCCAGGTCGCTGTGCAGCAGATAGTGCTCGGCCAGTTCCTGGCGCAACTCGTCGAGAATCTGCTGGTAGCTGGTGCCGGCCTGTTGCAGGTGGCGTTGCAGGGTGCGCACGGTCATGGCGAACCTTTCTGCTACCCGCTCCTTGCGCGGCAGGCCATCCTTGAGCAGCAGGCGCAGGGCGTTCTTCACCCGTTGTGGCAGCGGCTCGTCGTCACCCAGTTCGGCCATCAGCGCCAGGGCATGTTCCTCCAGGGTACGCAGCAGGTTGGCATCGGCCTGGCGCAGGGGCAGTTCGAGGACATCCAGCGGCACCAGCAGGGCGTTGCAGGGTTGGCCGAAGCGCACCGGGCAGCCGAACAGTTGCTGGTACTCCTCGAGTGCCGTTGATTCAGGTTGCGGGTGCTCGAACCAGACCGCGTGCGGTGTGCGTTCGCTGTTGCTGAGCCAGCGCGCGTACAGCAGCCAGGACGCCAGCACGTTTTCCACCAGGTGCCGGCGCACCTCGGCCTGGGCCTGCTGGCAGCTCCAGATCAGGCGCAGATGGTCACCGGCCATTTCCAGGCGGCTGCTACCCATCTCGCCCACCAGCTTCTCGTAAGGCACGATGCGACTCATGGCTTCGCCGAGGGTGGCGCAATTCATGGTGATGTAGCCGAGTACGCTCCATGAACCGGGCTGCACGAAGCGTGCGGCGTGAAGGCCGAACAGCGGGTCGGCGGACTGGGCGAGCAGATGCGCCAGCAGGCGTTCATGCTGGCTGCAGGGGATGCGTTGGCTGTGGTCATGGAGCAGGGCCGCGTCGAGCCCGGCCGCGTTCAGCGCCGCCTGGATGTCCAGGTCGAGATGCTGGGCCTGACGCAGGTAGGTGCTCAGGCTGGCGATGGAGGTGGAGCCTGGGGTGTGCATGGGTCTTGTCGTTGTCGGCTGCCTGCTGCCAGGCATATGCCGACGAACCCTAGCACGAATGCCTGGGCACGGGCAGCGCAGGATGGCCGGCTACCATCCTGCACTTCGCTCAGCGCAGATCCACCAGCACGATTTCGCTGTCTTCCTCGGCCTCGATGCGGATCGAGGTCTCCTCGGCAATGGCCACGCCATCACGTGCCTTGGCGACGACGCCGTTGACCGCGAAACGCCCCATGGCCCCCACCAGATAAGCCTTGTGCCCGGGCTGCAGGCTGTATTCGGCGCTTTGCCCGGCCTTGATCGTGGCAGCCACCAGGCGGGCATCGGTGCGGATGGGCAGGGCATCGGCGTCATCGGCGAAGCCGCTGGCCAGGGTGACGAAGGCGCCGGCACGATCTCCCCTGGGAAATGGCTTGGCGCCCCAGGACGGCGGCAGGCCTGTCTGGGTAGGCTGAATCCAGATCTGGAAGATCCGGGTGGTTGCGTGCTCCAGGTTGTATTCGCTGTGAGCGATGCCGCTGCCGGCGCTCATCACCTGCACGTCGCCGGCTTCGGTGCGGCCGGCGTTGCCCAGGTTGTCGCGGTGGCTGATGGCGCCTTCGCGAACATAGGTGATGATCTCCATGTCATGGTGCGGATGCGGCGGGAAGCCCGATTGCGGGGCGATTTCGTCATCGTTCCAGACGCGCAGGCGGCCCCAGTTCATGCGCTGTGGGTCGTGGTAGTCGGCGAAGGAAAAATGATGGCGGGCATTCAGCCAGCCGTGATCGGCTGCGCCGAGTTGCTCGAACGGACGTACTTCGATCATGGTCAATCCTCTTGGCTTGCCAAGGGAGGAGCCCCTTGGCAAGGGCGATGACGTCATGATGATTTCGCTTGAATCGATTTAATAGAGCAAATTCTGCACTATAAGAATCTACTGATTCGATATGTTGATAACCGCAGCGCGCTACGGGGGAATGGCGATGAGCGAACGCAAGGCCTGGTTGATCCTGCATGGCAAGCAGGCGCTGAACGAGGAGGTCAGGGCCGCCGTGCATGGCATGCGCGAGCAGGGCTGGGAGATCGCCGTGCGCCTGACCTGGGAAGCAGGCGATGCCCAGCGGCTGGTCGGCGAAGGCCTGGCGGCGGGCTACCCGACACTGATCGCCGGCGGCGGCGATGGCACCTTGCGCGATGTCACCGAGGCTTTGCTCGAGCACGGCGGCCAGGCCAGTCTGGCGCTGTTGCCGATGGGCACCGCCAACGACTTCGCCCGCTCGGCCGGGATCACCCCGACACCCGCCGCGGCACTGGCGCTGCTCGACGTGGAGCCGGTGGCGGTGGATGTCGGCCTGGCCGGGGAGCGCGTGTTCCTCAATATGGCCACCGGTGGTTTCGGCTCCAACGTCACGGCCCATACGTCGGAGGAGCTGAAGAAGGTGCTCGGTGGCGCCGCCTATCTGCTCACCGGGCTCAGCCGTTTTTCCGAGGTGCGCGCAGCGGCCGGGCATTTCCGTGGGCCGGATTTCGAGTGGCAGGGCGAGTTTCTCGCCCTGGGTATCGGCAACGGCCGTCAGGCTGGTGGCGGGCATGTGCTGTGCCCCGAAGCGGTGGTCGATGATGGCCTGCTGGATGTCTGCATCCTGCCCGCCGCGCCCGATGTGATCGGCACCTTCGGCACCCTGTTGTCCGGTGGCATTCTCGGTTTGCAGAGCGTAGCCGTCAGCGCTCGGCTACCCTGGCTGGAGGTGGACGCACCTGAGGGGCTCGATCTCAATCTCGATGGCGAGCCCATGGTCAGCCGCAAGCTGCGTTTCGCCGCCAAGCCGAGTGCACTGCGTTTGCACCTGCCATTGCAGTCGCCATTGCTGCATCGCTGGTCAGGCGCAAGGGGCTAAGGCATGATGGCTGGGCGCCAGCGATCTTCAGTCTGCCGGCAGTCTGCCGATATGCCGAAGGCGGGCTCGCAGATCGCTGAAAAACTGCCTGCGTTGGCAATACTGCGTTAAAGCCGCCCTAAAAAAATGCTCATTTACAGCAGGTAAACTGCGCTTTTTCGGTCGTCTTTGCCTTGTCTTGCCTGCCTCGCCTACGTTTTTCAACGGCCTGCTAGACTCAATAAACACCATGGGAGCGCATGATGGCCGGCATTCTTGATTCAGTGGATCAACGTACACAGCTAGTCGGTGAAAACCGTCTGGAAATCCTCATGTTCCGTCTGGCCGGGCGTCAGCTCTTCGCGATCAACGTGTTCAAGGTGCAGGAGGTGCTGCAACTGCCCAAGCTGACCTTGATGCCGCAGCGTCACCGCTTCGTCTGCGGAGTGGTCAACCTGCGCGGCCACACCCTGCCGGTGATCGACCTGTCCCAGGCCATCGGCATGCGCCCGCTGGTGCCGGACGAGCACAGCACCATCATCGTCACCGAATACAACCGCTCCGTGCAGGCCTTCCTGGTGGGCAGCGTCGACCGCATCCTCAACCTCAACTGGGAATCGATCCAGCCGCCGCCCGGTGGCGCTGGGCGTCAGCACTACCTGACCGCCATCACCAAGGTCGACGACCAGATCGTCGAGGTGATCGACGTGGAGAAGGTGCTGGCCGAGATCGTGCCGATGAGCACCAAGGTGTCCGCCGAGAAACTCGCCGACCCCTTGCTGGAGAAGGCCCGTGGTCGCGAAGTGCTGCTGGTGGACGACTCCAGCGTGGCGCTGAGCCAGTTACGCGACACCCTCACTCAGTTGGGCATGCGTCTGCACATGGCCAGCGATGGCCTCAAGGCGCTCAATATGCTCAAGGCCTGGGCCGACAGCGGTGCGGTGATGACCGACAAGCTGCTGATGGTCTTCACCGATGCCGAGATGCCGGAAATGGACGGCTATCGCCTGACCAGCGAAATCCGCAACGATTCGCGCCTCAAGGATCTTTACGTGGTGCTGCACACCTCACTGTCCGGCAGCTTCAACGAAGCCATGGTGAAGAAGGTCGGCTGTGATGGCTTTCTCTCCAAGTTCCAGCCGGACAAGCTGGTGGATGTGGTGCGCGCCCGTCTCGCCCTCGACGAGCCTGCCTGAGCGCCTCAGCGCTTGTGATGCCCGCCGGCAACTCGTATAAAAGCGTTTTGCCGGCCTAGGGATCCGATCATGTTGAGCCTCTCCGAGTTGTATCGCTATCCGCTCAAGTCCGGGCGGGGCGAAGCCTTGCAGCGCAGTGCCGTCGATGGCCTGGGGCTCAACGGTGATCGGCGCTGGATGGTGGTCGATGCCGCTACGGGTCGTTTCATCACCCAACGCCTGCTACCGCAGATGAGCCAGCTCAGCGCTCTGTACGATGCGCGCGGCGGTCTGACCCTGAGCGCCGCCGGGCATGGCGAACTCAGCGTCGCGCTGCCCGACCCCGATCAGGACTTGCGCGGCGTGACCGTCTGGCAGGACAGCCTGCGCGTCCCCGATGCCGGTGACGAGGCTGCCGCCTGGCTCAGCGACCTGCTGGGCCGCCCCTGCCGCCTGGTGCAGGTGCCCGAGGCGCGCACCCGCCAGGTGGATACGGCCTATGCCCAGCCGGGCGACCGCGTGGCCTTCGCCGATGGCTATCCCTTGCTGCTGATCGGCCAGGCCTCATTGGATGATCTGGCGCAGCGTGTTGGTCGCCCGCTGTCGATGCTGCGCTTTCGCCCCAACCTGGTGGTGACGGGCAGCGAACCTTACGCCGAGGATGGCTGGAAACGCATTCGTATTGGCGAGGTGGAGTTCGAGGTGGCCAAGGGCTGCACCCGTTGCATCCTCACCACGGTCGACCCGCAGAGCGGCGAGCGCAGCGCCGACCGCGAGCCGCTGACCACCCTCAAGACCTACCGCGAGCGTGAAGGTGACGTGTACTTCGGGCAGAACCTGCTGCCCCGTGGTGTCGGCGAGCTGCAACTGGGCATGCCGGTGGAAGTGCTCGAATAAGGCCTGGCGCCTTTTGCCGTTGACACGGCTCCGGCGCCAACCCTTTCGCGGATAAATCCGCTCCTACCCGACCGTGTGTGCTGACTCCATTGGCTTCAAGCACGCTCCACGCTGGCCGGCGTGCGGCGCATCAGCACCTTGCCGTGGCGTACCGACACCAGCGCGTGGCCCTGGCTGCGCACCATCTCGTAATCGTCCGGCGCCGAGAGGATCAGCAGGTTGGCCGGGCGACCCACCTCCAGACCGTAGCCTTCACCCAGATTCAGCGCGCGCGCCGAGTTGTCGGTGATCAGATCCAGGCTGCGCTTGAGGTCTTCGTAGCCGAGCATGTGGCAGATATGCAGGCCGGCTTCGAGGATGCGCAGGATGTTGCCGTTGCCCAGCGGATACCAGGGGTCGACGATGGAATCCTGACCGAAGCAGACGTTCATCCCGGCGCGGTCGATCTCTGCCACGCGGGTCAGGCCACGGCGTTTCGGATAAGTGTCGAAACGGCCCTGCAGGTGGATGCTCTCGGTGGGGCAGGAGATGAAGCTGATGCCGCTCATCTTCAGCAGGCGGAACAGCTTGGAGCAGTAGGCGTTGTCGTAGGAGCCCATGGCCGTAGTGTGACTGGCGGTGACCCGCGCGCCCATGCCACGCACACGGGCTTCCTCGGCCAGCACTTCGAGAAAGCGCGACTGCGGGTCGTCGGTCTCGTCGCAGTGCACGTCCACCAGGCAGCCGCTACGCTCGGCCAGATCCATGAGGAACTTGATCGACGATACGCCCTGGTCGCGGGTGTTCTCGAAGTGCGGGATGCCGCCGACCACGTCGGCGCCCATTTCGATGGCTTGCTCCATCAGCGCGCGACCATTGGCGTAGGACTCGATGCCCTCCTGCGGGAAGGCGACGATCTGCAGGTCGATCAGGTGGCGGGTTTCCTCGCGTACTTCGAGCATGGCCTTGAGCGCGGCCAGGGTCGGGTCGGTGACGTCGACATGGGTACGCACATGCTGGATGCCGTGGTCGACCAGCATGTCGATGGTCTTCTTGGCGCGGGTCTTGGTGTCTTCGTGGGTGACCAGTGCCTTGCGCTCGGCCCAGCGCTCGATGCCCTCGAACAGCGTGCCGCTCATGTTCCAGGCCGGCTCGCCAGCGGTGAGGGTGGCGTCCAGGTGGATATGCGGCTCGACGAAGGGCGGCACGACGAGATTGCCGGCAGCATCCAGGTCGCCCTCGGTGATGGGGTGCAGGGCGTGCTGGGCGTCGATGGCGGCGATACGCGCGCCGTCCAGGGTGATGCGGTGCAGGCCGTCGCGGCCACGCAGGCGGGCATTGTGGATGATCATGGAGGGTCCTCTCAGGCAGGTGCCGACAGGCGCCGGATCAACAGCGCAACGCTGATGTTCAGGCGGTCGTGCGGATTCTCGAAGGAGCATCCGGTCAGCGCTTCGATGCGCTGTAGACGGTAGCTCAGGGTATTGCGGTGAACGTTCAGGCGTTGTGCGGCCAGGGCCAGGTTGCCGTTCTCGGCGAACCAGGCTTCCAGGGTCGGCATCAGTACCGGTTGGTGGCGCGAGTCGTCGCCGATCAGTGCGCCGAGCACGCGCTCGACGAAGCGGTCGAGCAGGCTGCGGTCGCGTATGGCGCCGAGCAGTTCCAGCACGCCCAGCTCATTGAAACTGCACAGGCCCAGGCGTTCGGGGAAGCGCTGCGCCACGCTCAGCGCCTGGCGTGCTTCACCCAGGCCCTGGGCGAAACGCGGTGCATCGCAAGCGGCGCTACCCAGGCCAAGGAACAGCCGTAGCGGGCCAAGCTGCGGGCGCAGTTCGTCGAGCAGCCGGGTCATGGCCTGGCGGTTGCGCGCTTCGGCCTGGGCGTCGGCGCAGGGCAGCAGGGCGATCCAGTGGCGGCCCTGGCTGACCAGTGGCAGCGCGTCACCGAGTTCACCGAGGCTCTGTTCCAGGCGCCGTTGCAGCAGTTGCTGACGGCTCTGCAACTGGCGCTCGGCGTCTTCGTCGGCCAGGTCACCGAACAGTTGCTCGCTGCCATCGAGGCGCAGCAGTGCGATTTGACGTGGCAGGTGCAGGGCCAGGCCGAGGCTGTCGCCGCGTTGCAGCAGAATGTCCAGCGATTGGTAATCGCCGTCGAGCACCTGTTCCAGCACATGCTGGCGCGAGCGGCCGAGCTGCTGCGCATGGACCAGAGCGGTGCCGATGGCCTGGGTGACCACCACCATCTTCAGCGCGTAGGGCTGCTCGATCAGCGGCAGGCCCAGGCGCTCGGCCTCGGCGATGACGCTGGGCGGGATCGTCTGGATATATTCGGCGCCGGTGAGGATGACCATACCGGCGACCACGCGCTCATGGCCCTCGCGCACCAGGCGCAGCAGGTTGGCTTCGTCACGCGGGTGATTGATGCCGGTGACGAAGATCAGCTCGCCGCCCATTACCCAGTCGACGATGCCTTCGTTCTCGGCCACGTAGGGCCAGCGCACGGCATTGTCGCGCCCGGCCTGGCCGGCACGCAGGTGCATGCTGGCCAGATCGGGCAGGGCGAGTACGTCGGCGACGGTCAGGCTCACGCGCCGGCGACCTGCTGACGGCCGGCCAGGATCTTGTTCGCCTCGAACAGCACCACATAGGCCACCGCTGCCACGGCGATACCCACCAGCGGCGCGACCCAGGGCGAGAAATAGGCGCTCAGCGCACCGATCAGGTAGGCGCCCAGGCCGACCCAGTTGAATGCCGGTAGGCGCACCTCGGCCAGTTTCGGGTAGCGCGCGCGGTGGCCGTAGAAGTAGTCGGCCATGATCACGCCGCCAATCGGCGGGATGATCGAGCCGAGCAGGATCAGGAAGGGAATCAGCATCTCGTACATGCCGCCGATGGCCAGGAGCGTGCCGATGCCGGCACCGATCAGAGTCACGGTCTTGCGCTTGCCGGTGCGCAGCAGGTTGCAGCCGGCGGCGGCGAAGTTGTAGATGGTGTTGTCCTGGGTGGTCCACAGGTTGAGGAACAGCATGACCACGGCGGCCATGGACAGCCCCTGCAACACCAGCACCTCGACCACGTCCGGTTGCTGGTAAACGATGGCGCCATAGGCCCCAGCGATGATCATCAGACCGTTGCCGATGAAGAAGCCGAACAGGCTGGCCAGCACCGCGACGCGGCCGCTCTTGGCGAAGCGCGTCCAGTTGGTGGCCTGGGTGGCGCCGCTGACGAAGGTGCCGAACACCAGGGTGATGGCCACGCTCAGGCTCATGCTTTCCTTGGGCTCCACCGCCAGCAGGCCGGCCAGGCCGCCGATATCACGGGTGGCGATCCACAGCGACGCCACCAGCAGCACCAGCATGGCCGGCACGGCGACGCGCGAGAGCAGGTCGAGGCCCTTGTAGCCGACGAAGGCGGTAAGGCAGAAACCGAAGCCGAACAGCACCATCAGCGGGATGGTCAGGCCTTCGGGCAGGCCAAGGATCTTCACCAGCACGATGGCGACGGTCGCCGTGCCCCAGGCATACCAGCCGATCTGGGTGAAGCCGAGCAGCATGTCGGACAGCTTGCTGCCCACCTCGCCGAAGCAGAAACGGCCCATGAGAACCGAGTTCAGCCCACTGCGACAGGCGATCAGGCTCAGCACGGCGGCATACAGACCAAGCAGCAGGTTACCGATCACTGCGGCCCAGAGCAGCGTGGTGAAATCGAAGGCCATACCGATCTTGCCGCCGGCAAACATGGTGGCGGTGAAGAAGGTGAAACCGAACAGCAGAATGGCTGTGGAAAACAGCCCCTTGCGCGCGCCGTTGGGCACCTCGCTCAGGGGGTAATCGCTATCGGGGGTGGAATTGCTCATGGGCCTGGCTCCGGTGTGGGTGTTGAGGCCTTGGCGATAGCAGGGGGCGTGCCAGGTTTCTCAGGCTTTTCAACTTGGGCGAGGTGATCAAATGGTTTTGTGCAAAGCGCACAATAAAAAGCGCTCAGAGAGCGCTTGGATGGTTCAGGTTTGTGAGTGTAGAACAAAAATGGTGCGGGGCGAGGGCGCCGCGCACCAGCTTTAGGCTCTGTACGAAAGTTGTCGAGCGAAGGTCAAGCAAGGCGAAACTGCTCGAAGAAGCGCAGTTTACGTGTTGTAAATGAGCATTCTGAGAGCGATTTCAACGCAGCATCACCGAGCGCAGGCAGTTCTCGTACAAAGCCTAGGCGGTTTTCGTTGCCTGCAGGTGTTGGCCCAACCTGAGCGTCGTGCTGGGCTAACCTGACACCTTGAACCGAAAAGTCTGAACACCCTGCTGGTGAAATTGATACAGCTAACGCCCGGGACTTCATTGCCGAAGATGTTTGATATCCAAACAAGGCTTACGGTAAGTAATAGTCTTCCGGCTTGATGCTGGGGTGGGCCCTATATATTTTGTTCAAGATATCTATCCCAATGCTCCCCATAAGCTGACCAACGACCATTACATATTCTGCCACCTCCTCTTCAGAGCAGTTTGTGGCTACAAGGTTAATAGATTCGTTCAGTTTTCCTGATGCATCCAGTACAAGCTGGCTTACTTTCTCTGCGATAGCTTTGTCTTGAATCATATTTACAGGCACCCGTGATCTTCTAGGCAGCGGTTAACGCAATTAAAAAATGGCATTCCCTGATTAGAGGGGGATCCGCCAAGCGGCGGAACAGTTGAGCATCTCAGGATGCAAGAGTGACGTGCGCGTCGGCAATCTTCAGTCTCGCACGAACTGACATTACCTTCAGCACCTGGAGCCCCCTTGGAGCCACTATTGTCCGAGTCTCCAAGAATTTCTTCAAGGTTACTTCCTCCTTGAGCTGGTGAAAGTCCTCGTGGGTCAGCCTTACTAACAGGGTTCCCCATAACATACCCGTAGGTATTTAGCCCACCTTTAAGCCCAATCGGATCACTCTCCACATACCGCCCGGTCTGCGGGTCGTAATCACGGAAGTAGTTGTAATACAGCCCGCTTTCCTGATCGTAATACTGCCCCGGAAAGCGCAGGTTGAGGGTGAGGCTGCCGGTGGCCTGGCCTACGCCGAAGGCATCGGAGACCCAGCTCCAGATAGGCTGCTGGTTGTGGTTCGTCGCGACGCGCGGTGTGCCGAGGTGATCGGTATGCAGGTAGAACGGGGTACTCGACGCCACGCTGCCGTCAGGGCCGTAGCTGACGTTGATGCCCGCTATCGGCATTTCGTCCAGCCAGATATAGAACTGGCTGCCTTGCCGTTGTCCAGCCGCGCTGAGCAAGCGTTCTTCCAACAACTGGCCATCCGGGCCATAGAGGAAGAGGGTCATACCACTTGCGGTGAGTTTGTGCGTGCGTTGGCCCAAGGCGTTGTAGCGGTATTCGGCCACCGGGGTGCCGCCGATCTTGACCCGTACGAGCCGATTCTGCTGATCGTATTCCAGTTGCCGATCCGGGCGATCCTGAGTCAGGTTGCCAGTTGCATCGCTGGTGACCGAGGTGCCGCCCATTGTTGTGAGTCGGTTGCTGTTGGCCGCATAGCTCAGTTCAGTGGTGGCGCTCGCTTGCGGGCTCCCATCGACGATGGGCGTGGACGTTTTACTGGTGCGGTTGCCGACCGCGTCGTAGGCATAGCTCTGCTGCAGGTCGGCGCGTTGTTCCGAGGTGAGGCGGTCGAGGGCGTCGTAGCCGTAGCTGAGGTTGCCGAGCAGGCTGCTCTGCAGGGTTTCGATATTGCTGTTGGCGTCGTAGCCGTAGGCGCTTGTCCAGGTGGCGACCTGCTGTTGAGTCAGGCGGTAATCCTGGTCATAGCTTCTCGACAGGCTCAGGCCGTTGGCCCAGGTGAGGCTTTTCAAGGGGCCGAAGGGCAGGTACTGGATCTGGCTGGCCAGGGCTGTGGGCGTGCCTTCACCGACTTGCAGTTGCACCTGGCTGACTTGCCCGGCGCCATTGCGGGTGTAGTGGATGCTGAAACCCAGCGGGTAGTCGATCCGCGTGAGCTGATTGGCGCCGTCATAGGCGTAGCCCAGGCTGTCGTACTGATCGCCGCCCGCGACAGCGATCGAGCGCAACTGGCCGGTGAGGTTGCCACGGGCATCGTAGTGGTAACCGATGACGCCGCTGGCATCCTGAATGGCCGTCAGCCGGCCCACGCCATGATTGCCGTCGGCTGTCATGTCGTAATGGTACTGGACGTTAAGAGCCGGATTGGCGGGGTACTGACGACCCGTCAGGCGGTTGAGCGCATCGTAGGTGTAGGTGGTGACCACACCACGCGCATCGGTCTTGCTGATGACATTGCCAGCGGCATCGTGACTGTAGCCGGTGGTGCCGCTGTCGGGGCTGATCAGTTGGGTCAGGTTGCCCAGGCCGTCATAGACGTACTGCGTGGTGACACCACGCGGATCCTGCACCTGGGTCAGGTTGTCCTGCGCGTCATAGCCGAGTTGCGTCACCCCATTGAGTGGGTCGGTGCTGGCGACCAGGCGGTCGAGGGCATCGAAGCTGCTGGTGGTGCTGTGCTGCTTGGGCGTCTGGCTCAGGGTCGGGTTGTCATTGAGGTCATAGCCGTAGCGATGGACTTGCCCGCCTGCCCCGACGCTGCGCAGCAAACGCCCCAGCTCATCGTAGACCCAGCTTTGCTGCTGGGTGAGGTTGTTGCTGGCATCGCGCAGGCGCTGGGCCGTGCGATTGCCCATGGCGTCGTAGTCGTACTCGACCTTTTCCCCGAGGTTATTGCTTATCGCGACCAGACGCCGGGCGGCACTCCAGGTGTAGGCCTGCCAACTGCCATCGCCACGGGTGACCTGGGTGATCTGGCCGATGGCATCGTGCTCGAAGCTGGTGGTGCTGCCAGCGGTGCTGATGGAGGCCAGCCAACCCTGCGGGGTATAGCTCAGTGTGGTGGTGACGCCATTGGCGTCCACCAGGGTTTGGGGGTTGCCGTAGGCGTCGAAATTCGAGAGCTGGGTGACATGACCGAGGGCATTGGTCACCGTGGTCAGATGGCCCTGGGCATCATAGGCGTAGGTGGTGATGTCCGAAGCATCGGTGCGCGGGCCGTCGGCGCTTTCCACCAGGCCCAGGCTGTTGTAGGTGTAGCTCCAGCTGCGCTCGGCGGCTTGAGCTGGCAGCCCCAGCGCAGAGGCTAGGGCCAGTGCCAACAAGCTGGCGCGATGTAAGGTCTTCATCGTTTCAGTTCCTTCTAAAAGTCAGCGTGCTTCAACGGTGCGGCTGAGCCGCCGTCCCTGGTCGTCGTACTGGTAGCGGGTGATCTGATTGGGTTCTGTGACCACTGCAGGCAGGAAAAGCGTTGGGTGCCAGTCGGTGGTGATGGTGCGCGCTTGTGCTGTGCCAGCGGCTTCGGTACGGGAAATCTCCAGACCACGGGCGTTGTAGGTGTAGGTGGTGAGATTGCCCTTGTTGTCGGTCTTGGTCTTGAGCAGGCCGCGATCATCGTAGGTGAAGGTGGAGTTGCTGTTGGGGCAGTTGGGCGAGGGCTCGCCGTCGATGGTAGTGATGCGTTTTACACCCAGGATGGTCTGGAAGCTGTACTTGGCCACTTTGCCCAGTTCGTTGGTCACCGAAACCGTGCCGTCGCTGTTGTAGGCCACTGTCACCTTGTCTGCACCATCGGCATGCTCGCTGGAGATGGCGCGGCCCTGGTCATCGTAAGCCCAAGTGGCATAGCGGATACCGCGCTCGTCGGTGATGCCGGTGAGCAGATCCGGTTTGCCAGCGACTTCGTAGTGGTACTGGCGTTGGGTGGTTTGGCCGTCCATTGTGCGATTGACTGAGGTCAGGCGGTTATTGGCGTTGTAGCTATAGGTAATCTGCACGCCAGGTGCGATCAGGCTCAGCGGTTGGTGGTCGGTGTCTTCGGTAAGTGTCAGGTTGTTGCCGAGGTTGTCGGTGACGATGATCTGGCTGCCGGAATAAGCCAACTGGTAACTCTGGCCCTGAGCGTTCGACCAATGGGTTAACTTGCCCGTGAGATCGAAAATGAATCGCTCGTTATCGGCGGAGACAAACATCCAACCCGTACTGTTCTTACTCAGGTTCCCCATGTCGGTAGAGAGCGGAGTTACAAGGCTGTCGTCAACAGAGAAAAATAGCTCGCGGCCATGGGGCATGATTAAGGCAGCAGATTGGGTGTCAATCTGTAGGTGTGTTGAATAAGTGTGGCGCCAGAGTCCGTCAAGGCTATTGTAGTAGCGAATGAACTTTAGTGGAATTCTTTCGCTGTAGCGATAGTCGCTCTCTGTTTGAAATTTATTACCCGTGGAAAAATTAATAGGATTTCCTGCGCTTGAGCTGGGGCAGAAATTAGATGGGCCTTTTTGGTTGTTGTATCGAACGCATTTGTTATCGATTAACTTGTACTCGCCGGAACACTGAGCAGTCCCATAAACGGCGTCACCTCCACTGCAACCATTGGCGAGCTTCATGCCTGCTCGCAGGTGAGATGTCTCTGGGTAATTTGTAAGCTGATAACTGCAGCTTGAAACTCTCCAGTATGCCTTGTAATTGGCCCACCATTCGGCAATGGCTGCTTCAATAGATGGGGAATTATTTACTCTATAAGGGTAAGTGGTGGGGATAGAGTAGGGCGGGCCATAAATGACTGGTACGCTTTCCTCCAATGATCCAGCATCAGCGCTGGCTTCTTGAGGCAGAGATGCAATGTTGATCAGAACTATCAGTGTCAGCGAGAAAAAGGTTTGCTTATGTGTGACGATGGATGTAGAGCTCTTGAGAGCGGAAGAGCTTATTTTCTTCTTCAGGTCTCTAGTCTTTGGAGGTGAATAAAGGCGCATAACAATTCCTTTGTCAGATACAGGCTTCAATTGGTTGTGTTCTGGGTATTTAGTTGTTAGGTGTCTTGACTGTTTTTGGTTTTTGGGGTGTTTCCAAGGAGATCAGAGTATGGGACGCTACGGGGTGACCTGAATAATGGATAAGCCCGTTTGTCGTCCTTGATCATTATAGGAGTACTGGATAATGCGACCGGGTTCTGTGACCGTTGTCGGTAAAAACCAATCTGGGTGCCACTGAGTCGTAATCGTGCGCGCCTGCGGCGTGCCGCTGGCTTCGGTGCGAGAAATCTCCAGACCACGGTCGTTGTAGGTGTAGGTGGTGAGATTGCCCTTGTTGTCGGTCTTGGTCTTGAGCAGACCACGATCGTCGTAGGTGAAGGTGGAGTTGCTGTTGGGGCAGTTGGGCGATGGTTCGCCTTCAACTGACGTGATGCGTCGTACGCCTCGGATGATCTGGAAGCTGTACTTGGCCACTTTGCCTAGTTCATTGGTCACCGAAACCGTGCCATCGCTGTTGTAAGCCACTGTCACCTTGTCTGCGCCATCGGCATGTTCGCTGGAGATGGCACGGCCCTGGTCATCGTAGGCCCAGGTGGCATAGCGGATACCACGTTCGTCGGTGATGCCGGTGAGCAGATCCGGTTTGCCAGCGGCTTCATAGTGGTACTGGCGTTGAGTGGTTTGGCCACCCACTGTTCGGTTTACCGAAGTCAGACGGTTATTAGCGTTGTAGCTGTAAGTGATCTGCACGCCGGGTGCGCTCAGGCTCAGTGGCTGGTGATTGGTGTCTTCGGTAAGGGTCAGGCTGTTGCCTAGGTTATCGGTGACGGTGATCTGGCTACCGGAATAAGCTAACTGGTAACTCTGGCCCTGAGTGTTCGTCCAGTGGGTGAGCTTGCCGGCTGTATCGAAGGTGGAGCGCTCGTTATTGGTAGAGATAAATAGCCACCCTGTGCTGGTCTTGCTTAGTGCGCCTAGGTCAACTGAGGTCGGTGTTGCGATATTGCCATTGACTGTGAAAAACGATTCACGCCCATGGGCCATAACTAAGGCTATGGATTGGGTGTCTTGATAAAATTTCAGATGGGTCGAATAAGAATGAAGCCAGAGACCGTCTAGGCTATTGTAGTTGCGGAAAAAATGCAGTGATGAACGAGCACTGCTTTGATAGTCCGACTCCGCTTGAAATTTGTTGCCGCTAGAGAAGTTAATGGGGTTTCCTGCATAAGGGCTTGGGCAGAAATTGGACGGGCCTTTTCCAGTTGCTGTAGTGCAGTTTATATCTTGATTTGGACAGCTTTCTTGGTCGGGAAGAGAACACTTTCCCGTCGCGCTATCAATGGCTGAGGGTGATTGGCAGGGGGTGTGTAAAGTGTAGGCGGCTATCCATTTGGAAATATATTGGTAGTTCCGAAATTCACATACTGCACCTCTATATTTTTTAGGGTTAGTCGTGTAGTGTCCCTGTGAATCAATAAACCCTAAAAACAATACATCTGTATATGTTCGGCCGTTGCCGCCAGGAACCAGCATTGAGGAAATGGAGGCGCAGTGGGATACCGGAGATTCAACAAAAGCCCAAGTGCCAGGCTGTTGGCCAAAAAACGTGATTTGCCAGTTATAGTTTTCTGTGCTGGCCTGTGAGCCACAGGCCCATACACATAGCAGTGAGAGTAGGATAGATCTTACTTCCATGTTTTTACGATCCATTTGCTAGGGCATTAATTTCCGCCTTATTTACTGTTTGAGTTATAGCTTGGTTTGCACAGTAACTTGCGGCATCGGCGGCATGGTCACGGTCTGCTCAGCGCTTGGGGCGAGCACTTCGGCTTCGCCGTCCACTACCTGCTTGCCGTCCTGGTTGAACACGCGGGTGGCGATGCGCACGCGGTTCTTCGGCAGTTTTTCCAACACTTCCAGCTTCACGGTGAGGGTGTCGCCGAGCTTCACCGGGCGGGTGAACTTGAGCTGCTGGCCGAGGTAGATGGTGCCCGGGCCAGGCAGGTTGCAGGCGATGGCGGCGCTGATCAGGGCGCCGGTGAACATGCCGTGGGCGATGCGCTCCTTGAACATGGTCTCGGCGGCGAAGGCGGCGTCCAGGTGCACCGGGTTGTTGTCACCGGACACGGCGGCGAACAGTTGCACGTCGCGTTCCTCCACCTGCTTCTCGAAACTGGCCTGCTGGCCGACTTCGAGAGCCTCGTAGGGGATGTTGGTTACCTGGGTCATGTTTCGCTCCTTTCATCGCTAATAGGGTGCCGGTCGTGGCCCAGTACCTGCTCGAGCCAGGCGACCAAGTGTTCGCTGACCTCGTCACGGTTGATCTCGTTGAGCAGCTCGTGACGGGCCTCGGGGTAGATCTTCAACTGTACGTCGCGTACACCGGCGGCGTTCAGGGCCTCGGCCAGGTGCTGCAGGCGCCGGCCATCGCTGACCGGGTCGCGGCTGCCGCCGATCACCAGCAGCGGCAGGTCGGTGTCGATCTGCGCCAGGTTCTCCAGCGGGGTGATCTGTTGCAGGCCCTCGAGCAGGTCGCACCACAGTTGCGTGGTGCAGACGAAGCCGCACAGTGGGTCGGTCACGTATTTGTCCACTTCTGCCGCATCGCGGCTGAGCCAGTCGAAGGCGGTGCGGTTGGGCTTGAAGGCCTTGTTGAAGGAGCCGAAGGAGAGAAAGTCGATGACCTTGCTGCGCCCCTTCGGCCCCAGGCGCCAGCGCTCGAAGCGGGCGATCAGCCTGGCGACCTTGTACAGCGCCACCGGCTGGTAGTTGGAGCCGGAGAGGATGGCGCCCTGCAGGCTGCTGCTATGGGCCATCAGGTAGGCCATGCCGATGTAGCTGCCCATGCTGTGGCCGAGCAGGATGATCGGCGTCTGCGGGTGCTGCTGGCGGATATGGTGGTTGAGGCTGGCTAGGTCGTCGACCACCTTGTGCCAGCCATCCTCGTCGGCATAGTGGCCCAGGGTGCCCTGTTCGGCGCTGCGGCCATGGCCGCGCTGGTCATGGGCATAGAGGTCGAAACCGGCGGCCACCAGGCGCTCGGCCAGGCGTTCATAGCGCAGGCTGTGCTCGGCCATGCCGTGAGCGAGCATGACGATGGCGCGCGGCGGCGTGTCGCCGTGCCAGTGGTTGACGTGCAGGTGCAGGCCGTCGCGAGTGGCCATGGGGAAGGCATTGTGGCGCATGGCTAATCCTTGTGCCGGGGACTGGCGGCATTGTGCACGCTGCAATCGATCCGGCATAGCATCAGAACATCGCTCATCCGGTAAAGATCGGTAACGAATCGCTGCATTTATATCGAGATTCAGGCCATCAATGACGCTTTCGAGCTATAGGCGCGGGGGCTCTGAACTGCTACTTTCCGGGCAGTCAGATCATTTCAGGGGAAGAGGACAACAACAATGCAACCTGATTTCTGGAACGACAAACGCGCCGCAGGGGTACCCAACGATATCGACTTGGCCAGCTACAAGTCGGTGATCGAGGTGTTCGAGCGTTCCTGCAAGCGCTTCGCCGATCGACCGGCCTTCAGCAACCTGGGGGTCACGCTGAGCTACGCCGAGCTGGATCGCCTGTCGGCGGCCTTCGCCGGTTATCTGCAGAAGCACACCGACCTCAAGCCGGGCGACCGCATCGCCGTGCAGATGCCCAACGTGCTGCAGTATCCCATCGCCGTGTTCGGCGCCATGCGTGCCGGGCTGATCGTGGTCAACACCAACCCGCTGTACACCGCGCGTGAGATGCGTCACCAGTTCAAGGACGCCGGCGTGCGTGCGCTGGTGTACCTGAACATGTTCGGCAAGCTGGTGCAGGACGTGCTGCCGGACACCGAGCTCGAGTACCTGATCGAAGCCAGGATGGGTGACCTGCTGCCGAGCCTCAAGGGCTGGCTGGTCAACACCGTGGTGAAGAAGGTCAAGAAGATGGTGCCGGATTACCACCTGCCGCAGGCCATTTCCTTCAAGCAGGTGCTCAAGCAGGGCCAGGGCCAGGCGCTGACGCCGGTCAAGTCCTGCCATGACGACATCGCCGTGCTGCAGTACACCGGCGGCACCACCGGGGTGGCCAAGGGCGCCATGCTCACCCACGGCAACCTGGTGGCCAACATGCTGCAGGTCGATGCCTGCCTGTCGCAGCTCGGCGAGGACGGCACGCCGCTGATGAAGCCGGGCCAGGAAATCATGATCGCGCCGCTGCCGCTGTACCACATCTATGCCTTCACCGTGTGCTGCATGTGCATGATGGTCAACGGCAACCACAACGTGCTGATCACCAACCCGCGCGACATTCCCGGTTTCGTCAAGGAGCTGGGCAAGTGGAAGTTCTCCGCGCTGCTGGGGCTCAACACCCTGTTCGTCGCACTGATGGACAACCCCGAGTTCAAGAACCTCGACTTCTCCGCCCTCAAGGTCACCAACTCCGGCGGTACCGCGCTGGTCAAGGCCACCGCCGAGCGCTGGAAGCAGATGACCGGCTGCACAGTGGTGGAAGGCTATGGCCTCACCGAGACTTCCCCTGTGGCCAGCACCAACCCCTACGGCGACAAGGCGCGCCTGGGTACTGTGGGTATTCCCATCCCTGGCACTGCGTTCAAGGTGATCGACGACGATGGCAACGAGCTGCCGTTGGGCGAGCGCGGCGAGCTGTGCATCAAGGGGCCGCAGGTGATGAAGGGCTATTGGCAGCGCGAGGAGGCCACGGCCGAGGTGCTCGACGCCGAAGGCTGGTTCAAGACCGGCGATATCGCGGTGATCGACCCGGACGGCTACGTGCGCATCGTTGACCGCAAGAAGGACATGATCATCGTCTCCGGCTTCAACGTGTATCCCAACGAGATCGAGGACGTGGTCATGGCCCACCCCAAGGTGGCCAGTTGCGCGGCCATCGGCGTGCCGGACGAGAAGTCCGGCGAGGTGGTCAAGCTGTTCGTGGTGCCGCGCGAAGGGGGCGTGACCGTGGAAGAGCTCAAGGCCTACTGCAAGGAAAACTTCACCGGCTACAAGGTGCCCAAGCACATCGTGCTGCGCGATTCCCTGCCGATGACGCCGGTCGGCAAGATCCTGCGTCGCGAGCTGCGCGACATCGCCTGATCGCCAAGCCCCTCCGGGCAATTCGGAGGGGCTTGCCTCACTTGCTGGTCATTTGTTGTGTTTTGGTAACGGCCAACCGGCCGTGCCAAGCGTCATTCCCGCCTCGATCCCCTCGTCCTATCCATCATTCATCTGCTCGTCTGCGTTGTAATACGCAGGCTAGAGAGCTCTGTCAGGGTTTTAGGTGGATGTGCAGTATGTGACTATTATTTCTATTCTGGTCATTTTATTGACCGGGTAGGCCATGCTTGGTGCTGGTGAGCCTCTGGTAAAGCTGCTACTCTCGGCGCGCTTCCGGCCCTTGGGGCAGTGGGCTGGTACGCCAAATACACAACAAATAGCCGCCTGTGCGCGGTGAAGATCAGCTGTTGCTTAGGAGTGGGCTTCCATGACCGAAAATTTCTGGAAGGACAAGTATCCCGTTGGGGTGGCTGCCGAAATCGATCCCGACCAGTACCCGAACATCCTCGCGGTGCTGAAGGAGTCCTGCCAACGCTTCGCCGACAAGCCTGCTTTCAGCAACCTGGGCAAGACCCTCACCTACGGCGAGATCTACAAGCTCTCCGGTGACTTCGCCGCCTACCTGCAGAAGCACACCGACCTCAAGCCCGGCGACCGCATCGCCGTGCAACTGCCCAACGTGCTGCAGTACCCCATCGTGGTGTTCGGCGCCATGCGTGCCGGCCTGGTGGTGGTCAACACCAACCCGCTGTACACCGCGCGGGAAATGGAGCACCAGTTCAACGACTCCGGCGCCAAGGCGCTGGTGTGCCTGGCCAACATGGCCCATCTGGCCGAGCAGGTGGTGCCCAAGACTGGCGTGAAGACGGTGATCGTCACCGAAGTCGGCGACATGCTGCCGACCCTCAAGCGCCTGCTGGTCAACTTCGTGATCAAGCACGTGAAGAAAATGGTGCCGGCCTACAACCTGCCGCAGGCCGTCAAACTCAACGATGTTCTGGCCAAGGGCCGTGGTCAGAGCTTCAGTGAAGCCAACCCGAGCAACGCCGATGTTGCCGTGCTGCAATACACCGGCGGCACCACCGGGGTGGCCAAGGGCGCCATGCTCACCCATCGCAACCTGGTGGCCAACATGCTGCAGGTCAAGGAACTGATGGGCGCCAACCTCGATGAAGGTTGCGAGGTGTTGATCGCGCCGCTGCCGCTGTACCACATTTACGCCTTCACCTTCCATTGCATGGCGATGATGCTGATTGGCGGCCACAACATCCTGCTGACCAACCCGCGCGACCTGCCGGCAGTTGTCAAGGATCTAGCCAAGTACCGCTTCACCGGCTTCGTTGGCCTCAACACCCTGTTCGTCGCCCTGTGCAACAACGAGGACTTCCGCAAGCTGGACTTCTCCGCACTGAAGCTCACCGTCTCCGGCGGCATGGCCCTGCAACTGGCCACCGCCGAGCGCTGGAAGCAAGTCACCGGCTGCGCCATCTGCGAAGGTTTCGGCATGACCGAGACCAGCCCGGTGGCCTCGGTCAACCCGTTCAGCGCCATCCAGCTTGGCACCATCGGTATTCCGGTGCCCTCGACCCAGTGTAAGGTCATCAGTGACGAGGGCCAGGAACTGCCCATCGGCGAGATCGGTGAGCTGTGCGTGAAGGGGCCACAGGTGATGAAGGGTTACTGGCAGCGCCAGGAGGCTACCGATGAAATCCTCGATGCCGATGGCTGGCTGAAGACCGGCGATATCGGTCTGATCCAGGAAGACGGCTACATGCGCATCGTCGACCGCAAGAAGGACATGATTCTGGTGTCCGGTTTCAACGTTTACCCGAACGAGCTGGAAGACGTGCTGGCGACCCTGCCGGGCGTGCTGCAATGCGCCGCCATCGGCGTGCCGGACGAGAAATCCGGCGAGGCGATCAAGGTGTTCGTGGTGGTCAAGCCGGGCGAGAGCCTGACCAAGGAACAGGTGATGGAGCACATGCGCGCCAACCTCACCGGCTACAAGGTGCCCAAGGCCGTGGAGTTCCGCGACGTGCTGCCGACTACCAACGTCGGCAAGATCCTGCGCCGCGAACTGCGCGACGAAGAGCTGAAGAAGCTGGGTAAGAAGTGATTCGGGCCTGCTGATAAAAGCGCCACCTCCGGGTGGCGTTTTCATGGGTGCCATCTTTCCCGTAGGGTGCGCTGTGCGCACCGCGCTCTTGCTGGGGCGAATCGGTGCGCACGGCGCACCCTACGACTGCGCGACGAAGAGTTGAAGAAGCCGGGCAAGAAGTGATCCGAGTCTGCTGAAACGAGGATCCCTCTCCCCCAGCCCCTCTCCCGCAAGCGGGAGAGGGGAGCCAATAGCACTGCCTATCGACTGAAATTACCCGCTGCCAGACTGTGTGAAAACTACTGCGCTTGCTCATGCTGCGTTAAAAAACGGCTCAAAATGCTCATTTACAGCGCGTAAACTGCGCTTTTTCGCCGTTTTTTGCCTTGCCTGACCTGCGCTCGCTACGTTTTCACACGGTCTGCTGCGGCGGGTTTTTTATTGTCTGGCTACCTGGACGGCAGCGCCTTGTCACTGCACCTGGCGCGCAGCAGGCTGGCCAGCTTCTTCACCGCAGGCTCCAGCTCGTGCGGCGCGTGCGCGGCGAAGCCCATCAGGAAGCCGGCCGTGCGTCGCTCGCTGGCGTGCAGGGCGCTCAGCCCGAGCAGGTCGATGCCGACCTGCCGAGCCGCTGCCACCAGTTCCTCTTCGTCGATATCGCGGATGAACGAGCAGGGCATCTGCATGCCGCCGCTCGGCACCCGAGGCTCGACGAATTCACTCAGATGCTCGCGCACCAGCCGCGCCAGCACGTCGCGGCGTTCGGCATAGACGGCGCGCATGGTGCGGATATGCGCGCCGAAGTGGCCGCCTTCGATGAAGCGGGCCAGGGTGAGTTGTGGGATCGGTGCGCTGTGCCCGTCGAGCAGGGTACGGGCCACGGTCATCGGCGCTACCAGCGCGGGTGGCAGCACCATGTAACCGATGCGCAGGCCGGGAAACAGCGACTTGGTGAAGGTGCCGATGTAGATCGTGCGCTCGTGCGGGTCGAGCCCCTGCACGCAGGCCGTGGGTTTGCCGTCGTAGTGGAATTCGCTGTCGTAGTCGTCCTCGATGATCCAGCCCTGCTGACGCTGCGCCCATTCGATGATGGCCAGGCGGCGATCCAGCGCCAGCGTCGCCCCCGTCGGGAACTGGTGCGATGGCGTGAGGAACACGGCCCTGGCGGACTCGCCTTCCTGGCTCAGCCGCTGCACCTGCATGCCATGCTCGTCCAGTGGTATGGGAACGCAGTGCAGGCCAGCGGCCTCGAAGGCCTTGCGCGCACCATGGTAGGCCGGGTCTTCGGTGAGGATGCGCTCACCCGCATCGAGCAGCACCGTGGCGCACAGGGTCAGCGCCTGTTGCGAGCTGGTTAGGATCAACACCCGGTCCGCCGTGGCGTTGGCTCCTCGCTCCAGGTTGATGTAGTCGGCGATGGCGCGGCGCAGCGCCTCCATGCCCTGTGGCGGGCTGTGCAGCAGGGCACGCTGGCCATGCTCCTTGAGCACCTGGCGTTGCAGGCGCTCCCAGGTTTGCAGCGGAAAGCTGCGGGTTTCCGGTACGCCGGGGGCGAAGGGGCGCGGCATGAAGAAATCGCGCACGCCGCCGTTGTGGAACATCGCCTGGCCGCGCTGGCTGAGGCGCGGGGCCGCCCGCTGTGGCGCCTTGGCCCTGGCCTTGCCGCGCACGGGGAGGCGCTGCGTGCGCTCCGAGACGAAGCTGCCGCTGCCGACGCGACGCTCGATGAAACCTTCGGCCTGCAACTGGCCATAGGCTGCCTCCACCGTATCGCGCGATACCTCCAGCGACCTGGCCAGCGCACGTGAGGCCGGCAAGGGTTTGCCCGCAGCGAGCACCCCATCGAGGATCAACTGACGAATCGCCCGCTGCACGCGCAGGTGCAGGGGCTGGGCGCCATGGGCTGGGTCGCCGAGCCAGGCCTTTACGGATTCGAGCTGGGCATGCTTGAACAATTGGCCGGTATTCCTTGCTGAAAGTGGCTGGTCAAATCAGGCCATTCTAGGCCTATAACGATGCCTCGCAAGTCTTCTCCCATTCCCTCAGGAGCCCTTCTCCATGTCCCTAGCGTTCAGGTTCCGTCACCCGTGTCGTTTCGATGCGTGTGCTCTTGAAAACCGGATCGAGCGCGCCTCGAGCGTCCCTTTCGGGCCGAGATCGGCAGCGAGCCTGCTGTTGAATAAGAGGATGAACTGATGCCGGCCTCCAGCACGACCGCCACCCGTCACGACAAGCATGGTCGTTATCCCCAGGCCACCTCGGTGGAGGATTTTCGCCACAACCTGGCCGAGGTGCAGCGGCGTATCGAGGCGGCCTGCCAGCGTGTCGGCCGTGACCCACGCACGGTGCGTTTGCTGCCGGTGAGCAAGACCAAGCCCGAGGCCAGTTTGCGCCTGGCCTATGCCGCCGGTTGCCGGATGCTTGGTGAGAACAAGGTGCAGGAGGCCCACAGCAAGTGGCAGGCGATGCAGGATCTGGATGACCTGCAGTGGTCGGTGATTGGCCACCTACAGACCAACAAGGCCAAGCTGGTGGCGCGCTTCGCCACGGAATTCCAGGCCCTGGACAGCCTGCGCCTGGCCGAGGCGCTGGATCGCCGCCTGCAGGCCGAAGGCCGTGCGCTGGACGTGTTCGTGCAGGTCAACACCTCCGGCGAAGCCAGCAAGTACGGCCTGGCGCCAGAGCATGTGGCGGCGTTCGTCCAGGCGCTGCCGGCATTTTCCGCCCTGCGTGTACGCGGGCTGATGACCCTGGCGCTGTTCTCCAGCGAGGCCGAGCGGGTGCGCCAGTGCTTCATTCGCCTGCGCACCCTGCGTGACCAGTTGCGCCAGGACGCACCGCCTGGCGTCGAGCTGGATGGCCTGTCCATGGGCATGTCCGGTGACTTCGAGATCGCCATCGAGGAGGGCGCCACGGTGGTGCGCGTCGGCCAGGCGATCTTCGGTGCGCGGCCATTGCCGGACAGCCACTACTGGCCAGGCGCTGCATCCGATGAGCCGGCATAACCCTTCTTCGTCTTTTTCTCCTGAGGTTCGCTGCATGTCCAATTCCCATCTGATGCACGCATACGCACGCCAGCCGGTGTCCTTCGTTCGTGGTAGCGGTGCGTTGCTATGGGACGAGCAGGGCGTCGAGTACCTCGATGCCATTGCCGGCGTGGCGGTCACCAGTCTCGGCCACGCACACCCGCAGATCACCGCGGTCATCACCGAGCAGGCCGGGATACTGCTGCACACCTCCAACGTCTTTCGCATCGACTGGCAGGAACGCTTGGGCGAGCGCCTCTGCGCACTCACCGGGATGCAGCGAGCGTTCTTCTGCAACTCGGGCGCCGAGGCCAACGAGGCGGCCCTCAAGCTGGCGCGTCTGCATGGCCAGCGCCAGGGCGTCGCCAGGCCGACCGTGCTGGTGATGAGCAACGGCTTCCATGGGCGCACCATCGGCACCTTGTCCGCTTCGGGCAACCCGGCCAAGCAGGCAGGCTTCGAGCCACTGCTGGAAGGCTTTGTGCACCTGCCTTACGACGACATCGAGGCCGTGCGTCAGGCGGCCGAGCAATACTCGAACATCGTCGCGGTGTTGCTCGAACCGGTGCAGGGCGAGGGCGGCATCCATGCTGCCAGTACCGCCTATCTGCGCGAGTTGCGAGCCCTGTGCGACCGGCATGGCTGGTTGCTGATGCTCGACGAGATCCAGGCCGGCATGGGCCGCACTGGCGCCTGGTTCGGCCATCAGCATGCCGGCATCACGGCCGATGTGATGACCCTGGCCAAGGCCCTGGGCAATGGCCTGCCCATCGGTGCCTGTGTGGCCCGTGGCGCCGCTGCCGAGCTGTTCTCGCCCGGTCTGCATGGTTCTACCTTCGGCGGTAATCCGCTGGCCTGTCGGGTGGCCTGCGAGGTCATCGAGATCATGCAGCGCGAGCAACTGCCGCTGCGCGCCGTCGCACTGGGTGAACGCCTGCTCGGGCGTTTGCAGCAGGCGCTGGGGGATCACCCCGAGGTCATCGCCATTCGTGGTCGAGGCCTGATGCTCGGCATCGAGCTGAGCCGCCCCTGCACGGAACTGGTGGGCCGGGCGTTGAGCGAACAACGCCTGCTGATCACCGTGACCCGTGACAGCACCATCCGCCTGCTACCGGCGCTGATCTGCAGCGAAGCGCAGATCGACGACATCGCCCAGTGCATTACCCAGCTACTGAAACCTGCTAACTGACCCACGAGGAAATGCCCCCATGTATGACGCCGCCCTGAGCCTGGCCGATTTCGACCCCGAACTGGCCGAGGCCGTGCGCCTGGAAGAAGGCCGCCAGGAAGATCACGTCGAACTGATCGCCTCCGAGAACTACGCCAGCCCGCTGGTGATGGCGCTGCAGAACTCGGTGCTGACCAACAAGTACGCCGAAGGCTACCCCGGCAAGCGCTACTACAGCGGCTGCGAGCATGTGGACGTGGCCGAGCGCCTGGCCATCGAGCGGCTCAAGGCGTTGTTCGATTGCGACTACGCCAACGTCCAGCCGCACGCCGGGGCTCAGGCCAATGCTGCGGTATTCCTGGCGCTGACCAACCCGGGCGACACCGTGATGGGCATGAACCTGGCGCAGGGTGGCCACCTTACCCACGGCAACCCGGCCAACTTCTCGGGGCGGCATTACCGCATCGTGCCCTATGGCCTCGACGCCGAAACCGGACTGATCGACTACGACGAGATGGAGCGCATCGCCCTGGAGACCCGGCCGAAAATGCTCATCGGTGGCTTCTCCGCCTATTCGCGGCACAAGGACTGGGCGCGCATGCGTGCCATCGCCGACAGGGTAGGGGCCATCTTCTGGGTGGACATGGCGCATGTCGCCGGCCTGGTGGCGGCGGGCGAATACCCCAGTCCGCTGCCCCATGCCCATGTGGTCACCAGCACCACCCACAAGACCCTGCGCGGCCCGCGTGGCGGCATCATCCTCGCCAGCGGGCAGGGTGAGGACTTCTACAAACGGCTCGACTCGGCCGTCTTCCCCGGCATCCAGGGCGGCCCGCTGATGCATGTGATCGCCGCCAAGGCCGTGGCCTTCAAGGAGGCGTTGCAGCCCGAGTTCAAGACCTATCAACGTCAGCTATTGAGTAATGCCCGGGCCATGGCTGCGGTGCTGCAGCAGCGTGGGTATCGCATCGTCTCGGGCGGCACCGATAACCACCTGATGCTGATCGACCTGTCCGACCGGCCCTATACCGGCAAGGAGGCGGACGCGGCGCTGAGCGACGCCCACATCACCGCGAACAAGAACTCGGTGCCCAACGACCCGCGTTCGCCATTCGTGACCTCGGGGCTGCGCATTGGCACGCCGGCCGTGACCACACGTGGCTTCGGCATCGCCGAATGCGAGCGCCTGGCCGGCTGGTTATGCGATGTGTTGGATGCCCTGGCGGCAGACGGTGAAACGCAGGTGGCCGTGCGTGATCGGGTGCGTGAGCAGGTGACCGAGCTGTGCCGGCGCTTTCCGGTTTACGGTCAATAGGGGCGTAGGGTGCACCGGTGCGCCGGCCGCTCGGAAGCAGTACGCTGTCAGAGTTTCGCTGGATCGTCGTGCTGCCAGGCTTGGCATGGCCCGGCGGGCTACTCGCTGGCGCTCGTGAGGCCGCCCTATGCGCTGGGTTCGGCGCCGCTTGGGTTGGGGCGGGTGTGGAACTGTCCGCTACCCGGTGCAAAGCGTGCCGCCATGGCCATCAGTGTCAGGGTGGCCACGGCCATCGCCAGCCAGCTCAGGCGCAGGTCGGCGGTGTACTGGCGTAGCAGACCGGCCAGAAATGGCGCGGTGGCGGCGATCAGGTAGCCGCCGCCCTGCACGAAGGCCAGCAGATCGCCGGTCTGTCGTGGGTCGTCCAGGTGATCCTGGGCCACCACCAGCGACAGCGGGAACAGCGCGCCGATGCCGATGCCCAGCAGCAAACAGATCGGCACCGCCAGTAGCAGTGGTGCGAAAATCAGACCCAGTAGGCCGGCCAGCAGCGACAGCAGCACCACTGCCAGTAGTACACGCCGATCTGGGTAACGTGGCAGCAGGCTCGATGCCAGCAGACCGGCGAACACCTCGCAGAGTGTCAGTGCCGCCAGCAGCAGACCGCTCGACTGCGCGCTCCAGCCCAGCGCCGTGTAGTAGGGCGGCAGCCAGGCCAGCACCAGGGTGTAACCTGCCGTACCGACCCCGAAGAAGCTCATCAGCAGCCAGGCCCTGGGCGAGCGCCAGACATTCAGGTGCGCCGCGTTGCCCGATGCTGCCACAGCTTGTCTCGGTGCGGCGCGCTGCCAGAGCACGGCCGCCAGCAAAGCGGGCAGTGCCCAGCCGGCCAGCGCCCAAGACCAGCCCAGCGACTGCGCCAGCCAGGGCGTCAGCGCCGCACCGAAGGCAGCGCCACCCATGATCGCGCAACTGTAGAAGCCGATCAGGCGGCCACTGTCGGCGGCGAAGCGTGACTTGATCAGGCCCGGCAACAAGGCCTGGATGAAGGCGATGCCGGCACCGGCCAGCAACGCCGTGGTGATCAAGGTGGTGGCGTCGGGCAGCAGGCCACGCAGCAGGCAGGCAACGGCGATCAGCAGCACGCCGAGCAAAATTCCGTTGCCTTCTCCCAGGCGTTCGCGCAACGCCGTGGCGGTCAGGGCACCGAGCCCCATGATCACCACCGGCAGGCTGGTCAGCAGGCTGGCGCCGATATGATCCAGGCCGGTATCGAGCTGGATGCGGTCGAGCAGCGGGCCGATGGCCGCCAGCACCGGGCGCAGGTTCAGGCCAAGCAGAACGATGGCAACTAGCAGCAGGCTCTGACGCTTCATGCTTGAGCCTCCTTCGCGCCACGCCAGGCCACCAGCAGCACGCCGCCGACGATGCACAACGCCGCCAGCAACAGACTCAGGCTGCCCTGTTCGCCGAGCAGGCCGATGGCGATGGCGGCGCCGGTGATCGCCGCCACCGAACCGATCTGGCTGAGAAATACTGTACCGGCCAGGTTCTGCAGGATGAAGTACAGCGCATAGACTGAAGCGAACAGCAGCATCTGTATGGCCAGCAGGCCGACCGCCAGTGCGCTGTCCAGGTGCGGAGAGAAGTCGACGCCAAACAAAGCCGTAGCAATCAGCAGCAAGGCGCCACCCAGCAACATGCCAGGTGCCAGCGACAAGGGCGTGGCGCCGCTCGGCCAGTAGCGGGCACGGTAGATATTGCCCAGCGCCAGGAACACCGGCACGCTCAGCGCGGCCAGCACCCACAGGATCGGGCTATCGCCACCCTGCAGTTTGCCCAACGCCAGTATCAGGCTACCCGACAGGCCAATGCAGATGCCCAACAGGCGGATGCGGCTCAGCCCCTCCATGCGCAGAGCCAGCGCCAGCAGATAGGTGATCAGCGGCGGAAAGGCCAGGCACATCGAGGCGAAACCGGCACCGACATGGCCGATGGAGCTGAACAGCAGGGCGTTCGGCACGGCGATGCTGAGCAGGCCGGAGGCGAGGTAGTAGCGCTGTTGCGGCAGGCCCATGCCGGGCCGCTCGCCACGCCACCAGGCGAACAGCAACAGCAGCACACCACCGCCGGACAAACTCCACAGCAGATAGGCCATCGGCTGCCAGCCGATGCTGCCAGCCAGCTTGACCAGATTGCTGGTCAGCCCCATCAGCGTGCCGATACCGAATAGCAGGGCCAAAGCCAGCAGGGGTCGATTGGAGTTGCCGGACATGCAGATGCCTCCTTGGTGCAGATACGCTACGATGGCAACATTCTTTTTGAAAAGTATCTTGATGGCAAGATAAATTGAGGGCGACATGCAAGACCGCGCACAACTGGCCGCTGAGCAGTGGCAACGACAGCGGCCCGACCTGGATGCTTTCTCCATGGCCGTGATCGGGCGTTTGGGTGAGCTGAGCCAGGTGATCAGCCGTGATCATCTGCTGCCGTTCTTCGCCGAACACGGCCTGCAGGCCGGCGAATTCGACCTGCTCGCCACCCTGCGTCGCGCGGGCGAGCCCTATGCACTGATGCCCACCGCCTTGTACGAGAGCGCGATGATCTCCTCGGGTGGCATGACCAGCCGCATCGACCGCCTGGAAAAGGCCGGGCTGATCGAACGGCGCAAACACCCCAGTGACCGCCGTGGCGTGCTGGTGGCACTGACCCCAGCCGGTTTCCAGCTGATCGACGGCATGCTCGCCGCTCACGTGGCCAACCTGCAGCGCGTGCTCTCAGGATTGACCGCCGACGAGCAGCGTACGTTGCATGAACTGCAGGGCAAGTTGTTGGCGGGGTTGGCTGAGCGGGAAGGGGAGTAGTTCGATGGCGCACGCGCACCCGCGTGGGAGTGATCTGCGGGCTCAACTGAGCAAGTGCGGCTAGGCGCAGGCATGGCGCCATTGCCTAGGCTAGCGCTTACCGTATTCCTGGAGACCTGCCCCGTGTCTGCTCAAGCGTCTGCCTCGACTTACACTGAGCGCTTCAACGCTGTGCTCGCCTATATCGATGCCAACCTCGATGGCGATCTGTCGGTCAAGGTGTTGAGTCAGGTGGCGAGCTTTTCGCCCTTTCACTTCCATCGCAATTTGGCGCGTTCGTTGGCGTACCGGTTTCACGCTATGTGCAACTGATGCGACTGCGGCGCGCTGCCCATGGTCTGGTGGCCCGAGCGGAACTCTCGGTATTGAGCGCTGCACTTCAAGCAGGGTTTGAAAGCCCTGAAGCGTTCAGCCGGGCATTCAGGCGAGCGTTTGGCATGCCGCCCAGCGAATTCAGAAAGGCCCCCAATTGGCAGGTGTGGAATACGGTATTCGCCATCCCTCACTTTTCAAGGACTGTCGCCATGCACGTACAAATCGTCGATTTCTCACCCGTCCGCGTCGCCGCATTGGAGCATTGCGGCCCACCTGAGCGGGTCGATGAAAGCGTCAACACCTTCATCCAATGGCGCATGCAAAGCGGGCAATCGCCGGTAGCCTCGAGCCGCTCCTTCGGCATTCCATACGGCAACCCCGATACCACGCCAGCCGAGGAGTTTCGCTTCGCCATTTGTGGCGAGATTCGAGAGGCCGTGGCGGCAAACGAATTCAACATTCGCGAACTGACCATACCCGGCGGGCGTTATGCGGTGGTTCGGCATACGGGCTCCACGGATCATATCGGCGAAACGATCTACCCGATCTACCGCGATTGGCTGCCGAACAGCGGCGAAGAGCTGCGCGACCAGCCGTTGTTCTTTGAATACCTGAGCGTTTACCCCGAGACGCCCAAGGAGCAATGGCAAACGGATATCTATGTGCCGTTGCGTTAGTGGCGAACGTAGAGCGTACCGGGCAGGCCACTCGGAAGCAGTACGCCAATGGAGTTTCGCTGGAGCGCCGTGGTGCCTGGTTTGGCCTGGCCCGGCGGGCTACTCGCTGCGCTCGTTAGGCCGCCCTACGAGGTCTCGCGGGCGCTCACATCCGGTGATGCTCCAGCAGAAAATCCACAAACACCCGCACCCGCGCCGGCATGGCCGAGCCGCCGACGAACACCGCATGAATCGGCTCCCGGTCGCCGGGGTTGAAGGTTTGCAGCAGCGGCCGCAGATCACCGCGTTGGATGTCCTCGGCCACGGTGAACTCGCCGATGCGCGCGATGCCGGCGCCGACCCGGGCGAACTGCGCCAGCGCCTCGCCGCTGCTGCATTCGATATTGCCGCAGACCTTGAGCGAGAACGCCTGGCCATCGCGGATGAATGGCCAGTTGGGTTCGGCACGGCGGAAGTTGAAGCGTAGGCAGTTGTGTTGCAGCAGGTCTTCCGGTTGCTGTGGGGTGCCGTGGCGCTGCAGGTAGTCGGGGGAGGCGACCACCACCTGGCCGGTGTCGCCGATCTTGCGAGCGGTCAACGGGCTGTCGGGTAGATGGCCGAAGCGCAAGGCCACGTCGGCCTGGCCGCCGAGGATATCGACCACCTCGTCGCCCAGGCTGAGGTCGACGGTGATGTTCGGGTAACGCGCGCTGAACCTTGCCACCAGCGGCACGATGGTCATCCGCCCATGACCGAGCGCAGCGCTCACACGCAAGCGGCCCCGGGGCACGCCCTGGTCGGCGATGGCTTCCTCGACTTCAGCCATGTCGGCGAGTATGCGCCGGGCGCCCCGCAGGTACGCCTCGCCCTCGGCGGTAAAGGTGATAGTGCGGGTGGTGCGCAGCAGCAGGCGGGTGCCGAGGCGCTGCTCGGTACGCGCGATGATCCGGCTGACCGCCGAGGGCGTCAGCCCCAGGGCGCGGGCGGCGGCCGACAGGCTGCCTTCTGCTGCCACGGTGGCGAACACCACCATGTCTCCTGATCTGCCGCCTATGTCCATTTGTGCTCCGTAAGCAAAGGTGTTTGCCAGAAAAGCCATCTACCGCCGTAAAGGTTTGGATCCTAGCATCTGCGGCATAGATGAGGAGCCTTTCCATGCGTATCAATCCACCCCTTGTTGCACTCGCCATCGGTGCCTTCGGCATCGGTGTTACCGAATTCTCACCCATGGGCATGTTGCCGGGCATCGCGGCTGATCTCGGTGTTTCCATTCCGGCTGCCGGCCTGTTGGTCAGTGCCTACGCACTGGGCGTGTTGCTCGGTGCGCCGCTGATGACGCTGACCACCGGCAGGATCCCACGGCGCTATCTGCTGATCGGGCTGATGGGGATTTTCACCCTGGGCAACCTGATGTCGGCATTGGCCACCGACTACACCAGCCTGCTGATCGCCCGGGTGGTTACCTCGCTGAACCACGGCGCCTTCTTCGGCGTCGGTTCCATCGTCGCCGCCAGCGTGGTCGCGCAGGACAAGCGCGCCGGGGCAGTGGCCGCCATGTTCACCGGCCTGACCCTGGCAACCATCGGCGGTGTGCCGCTGGCGGCCTGGTTTGGTGAAACCTTCGGTTGGCGCACGGCGTTCTGGGGCATCACCGGCCTGGGGGTATTGGCCATGGCCGCGCTGTGGTTCGCCTTGCCCAATCTGCCGTCGGCGAAAAGCATCGGTGTACTGAATGAAATCCGTGTGCTGGGCCGGGGCTCGGTACTGGCAGCGCTGGCGCTGACCGTGGTGGGCTCCAGTGCGATGTTCACCGTATTCACCTATATCGTGCCGATTCTCAGCAACGAGACGCATGCCTCGACCGCTTTCATCACCGCCATGCTGGTGCTCTACGGCATCGGCTTGGCGCTGGGCAATGTATGGGGCGGCAAGGCGGCGGATCGCTCCGTCGACCGCACGTTGGTAATCTCGCTGAGTGCGCTGATCCTGGTTCTGCTGGCCTTCACCCTGTTGATGCGTTGGCCGTTGCCGGCAGCCGTGGCCATCCTGATCTGGGGCATCGCCAGCTTCGCCATCGTGCCGCCGCTGCAGATGCGCGTGATGGAAGCCGCTCATGACGCCCCCAACCTGGCCTCGGCGGTGAATATCGGCGCATTCAACCTGGGTAATGCGATTGGCGCAGCGCTCGGCGGGGCGGTAATCAAGGCGGGGTTGGGCTACCCGGCGATTTCACTGGCCGGTGCTGCGATGGCCGGGCTGGGGTTGCTGATGGTGCTGGGGTTTGCCTGGCGTTCCAGGGCAGTGGCGGCGCCAGCTATATGTCAGTGACCTGAGCCTCGCGGTTGGCTCCCTATGCATCAGGAATAACTCGCAAAGCCACGCGTCATTGCGCTGGGCAGCGTCTTCGAGTGTGAAGCGAGGTGGACAAGCTGCGCGTTGTCCACCCTACGTCTTGGTTTCACCGTAGGGTGGATGACGCTTTTTCATCCACCGTTGCGGCGAGTTCTGGGCTAATTGTTCAGCTTTGTGAGCGGTGCACACAAAATTCGTTGCTAAATGAAGAGGCGAGGGCATGCCCTCGCCTTTGTCGTTATAGCCGTAGTTCCGTCCGCAAGGCCTGATGCTCGCCGCCCAATGGCGAGCACAGGCGCTGGTGGATGCGGCTGAGAAAGCCCAGCTCGAAGGCATGGCGCTGTGCACCTGGCGGGTATAGCTGCCGCTCCATTAACAGATTGGCCCATAGCCAGCCGCTGTTGGCGTTGTCCAGCCAGGCCTGCGCGGTCTGCACACCATGGTCGAAGCTCACCTGACAATCTGCGTTCCAGCCGAAGCTGGCAGGCGGTTGCCCATCATGGCTGGGCAAGTGAGTGAGATAGCGTTGCAGTTCAATCATGCTCGGCCCTCCCGGCTGCCTGGGCGATGGCTCGGCGGTAGAGCACGATCAACTCGCTGAGCAGCGCGCTGGTGGTGCTTGCCAGCTCTGGCTCCGGTATTCGACGCAACAGCTTGGTCAGCAACGCCGCGCGGTACTCGGCTGCTGCCTGCAAGGGGCACTCGTCGGCCACATGGCTATGCAACGGATTGCGTGGCGTGGGGAAGGGGATAACGACGGATTCAGACTTGGTCATGCAGCACCTCCAAAACGGAAGTCGACACGACAGCCAGCAGCCCAGGGCGGAGCCCTTGGGTAAAAGGGGGATAGTGCATTTTCCTTATGCTCCTTCGTGGATTTAAGGAGCCGCGTTCCATTCGCTACCACACGAAATGGAGGCGGACCGTGCAAGGGTGGTAGACCGACCCACGAAGGACGCCGGCCAGGCCGAAGCCTGCCTCACACGGCCCGCCATAAATGCGCGAGAAAACAGCAGGCACAAAAAAAGCGCCTGCTCTCGACTATGGCGCTACCGCGCCTTCGTGTGAATCGGGCTACCACACCCGGTCACGGGATTGACCGTGACGGGGCGGACTGTAACGCGGGGTGATGGGATAGGGCAAGCTGGTGCGCTATAGGTCAAGGCGATGCGTTTCAATGTTGATGCATGGAGACGTTGCTATTGAGGCTTGTTCCTGAATGCTCTGGGGTTTGGTTGTAGTATTAAGTGGTTCTGTCGTCGCTATCGTCTTCCTGAGATTTGAGTTTTTTATCTAGTTCTTGAGTTAGTTTATCTAGCTCGTCAAGATGACTTGATATGGCGTGCTCATGGAATCTAAGAAAGTGTCCGTGCGTTATGTGGTTTCTGAATTTCTGTAGCTCTCTAGCTTTTAAGAAAGTTTCTTTGTCAATCACGTTGTTGTCAAGCAAAGAAATAAAAACCTGCTCGTTGCTGGGGATGTTTTTCCAGTCGTATTTCTTGAAGAAATTCTTATTTTTTGCAAATGTCCTCGTGGTATTTTCTAGGTCTCTCCAGTGACTTAGTAATGCTGCAGCCTCTTGATTAGCATGTCCTATCACGCTCTCAACTAGTTCTTCACGCTCTTCTTCTGGTACAGAAATAGCGTCCAGTGACATTATTGCTTTCTCAAGTTTCTCTTTTACTTCCTTGGAGAGTTGAGTCGTTAGCTCGTGATCTGCTTTGTTGAATGTGTTGTTGTGTGCAATTTTGCATCGCAGCTCATAGAGTTTTTTCCAGCGTGACTCTAGGTATGTGGCGTCACAGTCAACATGAGGTTCAAAATATCTTTTCCAATTTGACTTGGGAATGAAGTCAGATATTTCACTCATTTCTACGGTTGAGGTTTTTATTTCGGATATTTTCTTTATTAGTGCGCTTATTTCCAGTGTTCTGTATTCGCTGAATAAAAAGTCAGATAGCTGTATGAAGTCGACTTCGTAAAGGTAGTTATTGCTAGAGCCGTTTTTGTCGAGTCTTGAGCTTTTCCTGATGTCCTCTGGAATGGTGTCTTTTGTCCAGCCTAGACCAACGTTGGTTAGCATAAATTTTGTTATTAGCTTTCTCATGAGATTTTCAATCTCATGAATATAGGGGTAACTTATTTGAGAGTAGTGAAAGCTAATGTCATCCCAAAGATTTTGTACATTTCCATCAGATGCCATGTGAAGAAGTTTGCGGATGGCGCGGCTCATTCTGGAAAAGGCGTCTATGTCTCCTGAGTCTGATTTTAATCTTAGGTGATAGAATACGTGATTCTGTTTTTCATTATGGCCTGTTTGTAGTTCGTATTCTACTTCCAGTGTTTGGTGTTTTATCTTTTTATTTGTTATTTTTATGTCTGAGTCTGATTGCAGGAAAGACTTAAAGGCGGATGTGTCGCGGCAGAAAGAGTTTTCGGCTGAAATAATGGCTAGATACTCGATCTTCATATTCTTCCTGTCGTTGGGCTTTGGATTGTCAGCGTGCTTTAAGATAGCTCCTCACCTCGCACCATGCGGCCGCGCCGCCATCTCAACCCCCAGCGCCTTCATCACCGCGAGCATAGTCTTTAGTGTCGGATTGCCGTGTTCGCTGAAGGAACGATAAAGCTGCTCGCGGGACAGGCCGGTTTCTCTGGCCAGTTCGGTCATACCTTTGGCGCGTGCCATCACGCCCAGGGCTTTGGCGATATAGCCGGCATCGCCGGTTTCCAGGGCGTCGCTCATGAACTCGGCAATGGCTGCGGGGCTGGTGAGGTATTCGGCGGGGTCGAAGTCGCTAAAGGTTTCAGTCATTTCGTGTTCTCCACGTCTGCAGGATCTGCTGGGCGGCCTCTATGTCATGGCGTTGGCTGCCCTTGCCATCAGCGGTTTGTCCGGGGCACTATGTGCGCCTTGCTGGTATCGCCCTTGAGCATTTGTAGGGCGTACTCGCGAAGCAGTACGCCTTTTTGTTCTGGCCGGTGGACTGTTCGCTGCGCTCTTGGGTCATTTTACAAGCTGCGGTGGTTTGAAGGTCGGGCGGTAATAAAAAGGGGATGGATTAAATGATCTATCCCTGTGTGGGGGTTAGCCCTCTTGGGGCTTGCAAGGATTGAAGGCTTCTCACTCACTATCGGGTACGGAAACCCAAGAGCCCTGCACCTTGGAAATTCCCCTAGTGGTATTTCCTGTTTCTCTGAAAAATGTCCCATCTTTTTCCGTCAACAAGGGAATGCCCGAGGCGCGTAAGTGTTGAATCACGCGAGATCTTTGTGCGGCATTGATCTGTTGTTGGCCCTTTTCCCGAATCAGTAGCAGATAAAGCTTGTCATCTGTAAACAGATGCAAGAGCTCGGAACCATATTCACCTTTCCAAATGTATCCGCACTGCAATGCAGGTTTGCTGAGCTCTTCAGCTTGTCGATAGCGCTGCTCGGAATAGGTAACAAATCGGAAACCGCTTGCTGTCGAAACCAGCAAGCCGCTGACCGTATCCTGCGGCTTGCTTACACCGTATGGAGCTGAAATCCAGTCAGCAGGGGTGACTAGCTCAGGGGGCTCACTCAGCGAAAGATCCGCGACAAGCTTGGCTGTGGATTCGGGTGTGCCATATGGGGCTTGGCTGGCGCATCCGGTCAAAACTAGACTTAAGAGCACCCCAAAACATGCTTGAGCGAACTTTCTTTCCATTCCTGTTTTTCCTTAATGCCTGTATCAAACATGATGTGTGGCCGGCGATTCAGCGGTCACATATATCTAATCTACCTATCCCGTTGCTCTGGTGCCGTTATTTCGTGATGCAGCGTTGTAGAGCGTATTCGCGAAGCAGTACGCCGTTGGGAGCGCTGGACGTAGGTTGTGGTGCCATTTTCAGCATGGGCCGGTGGACTGTTTGCTGGCGCTACGAGCGGCCGGCGTCCCGGTTCACCCTACGCGCTGCTGCTAAGAGCGGTCGGCGTTCCGATCCCCCGCGCTAATCCTGTTCCCTGCGTCCAGATGCGTAATCTGCGACAATCCCGCCTTTGCCCTGATTGCCCCGATCCAGATGACTGACCTCGCCACGCTGCAGAAGAACCTCGACCACGTCATGATAGCCGAGCGCCATCGTTTGCGCCGGCAGTTGCATGAGCTGCAGAAGCAGCCCGATGAGGCCAAGCTGGCGCAGTGGCTGGCGCGTTTTCAGGCGTCCAGCGACAAGGTGACGGCGCGGCGTAGCAGCATCCCGGCGATGCGCTATGACGATGCGCTGCCGATTGCCGCCAAGCGCGACGAGATCAAGGCCGCGCTGGAGAAGAGCCAGGTGGTGGTGATCGCCGGTGAGACCGGTTCGGGCAAGACCACGCAGTTGCCTAAGATCTGCCTGGAGATTGGCCGCGGTGTGCATGGGCTGATCGGTCATACCCAGCCGCGCCGTTTGGCAGCGCGCAGTGTGGCCACAAGGGTAGCGGAGGAGATCGGCACGCCGCTGGGCGAGTTGGTCGGCTATCAGGTGCGTTTCGAGGATCAGAGCAAGGACGGCACGCTGATCAAGCTGATGACCGACGGCATCCTGCTCGCCGAAACCCAGCACGACCGTTTTCTGGAAAAGTACGACACCATCATCGTCGACGAGGCGCACGAACGTAGCCTCAACATCGACTTCCTGCTCGGTTATCTGAAGACCCTGCTGCCGCGTCGCCCGGATCTGAAGCTGATCATCACCTCGGCGACCATCGATCTGGAGCGGTTCTCCAAGCACTTCAACGATGCGCCGATCATCGAGGTGTCCGGTCGTACCTATCCGGTGGAAACCTGGTACCGCCCGCTGGCGGCCGAGGTGGACGAGGAGGGCGAACGTTTGCTCGATGACCTGTCCATCGACCAGGGTATTCTCGCCGCGCTGGACGAGATCGCCGAGCACGAGCGCAGCGTGGGCAAGCGCCCCGGCGACGTGCTGGTGTTCCTGCCCGGTGAGCGCGAGATTCGCGAGGCGGCGGAGGTGCTGCGCAAGGCCAACCTGCGTTTTACCGAGGTACTGCCTTTGTATGCGCGGCTGACGCCGGCAGAGCAGCAGAAGATTTTCGCGCCCATGCCGGGGCGCAAGATCGTGCTGGCCACCAACGTCGCGGAAACCTCGTTGACCGTGCCGGGCATCCGTTATGTGATCGACAGCGGCACCGCGCGCATCAGCCGCTACAGCTACCGCGCCAAGGTGCAGCGCCTGCCCATCGAGCCGGTGTCGCAGGCCAGTGCCAACCAGCGCAAGGGGCGCTGCGGGCGGGTCGAGCCGGGCATCTGCATTCGTTTGTACAGCGAGGAAGATTTTCTCGGTCGCCCTGAATTTACCGACCCGGAGATCCTGCGCACCAACCTGGCGGCGGTGATCCTGCAGATGCTGCACCTGCGCCTGGGCAGCATCGAGGACTTTCCCTTTATCGAGCCACCAGACGGCAAGGCTATCAGCGACGGCTTCAACCTGTTGCAGGAACTGTCGGCGGTCAACCGCGAGAGTCAGCTCACGCCCATCGGCCGGCAACTGGCGCGCCTGCCCATTGACCCGCGCCTGGGGCGCATGGTGCTGGAAGGCGCCAAGCAGGGCAGCCTGGAGGAAATCCTTATCGTCGCCGCCGCGCTGTCGGTGCAGGACCCGCGTGAGCGACCGATGGATCGCCAGCAAGCCGCCGATCAGGCCCATGCGCAGTGGAAGGATGTGGACTCGGACTTCGCCGCGCTGATCAATCTGTGGCGCGGCTTCGAGGAGAAACGCCAGGAGCTGGGCAGCAACCCGCTGCGTACCTGGTGCAAGAAGAACTTCCTCAACTATATGCGCCTGCGCGAATGGCGCGACGCGCACCGGCAATTGGTGCTGATTGCGCGTGATCTGCAGTTGATGGGCAAGGGCGGGCAGAACCGCTCGGAGGCGAAGGGCGAGCAGCCGGCGAACACTCCGCAGCCGACCAAGGACACCCGCGTCAATGCCATTGCCCGCCAGCAGGCCGAGGCCAGCGAGGCGGCGGTGCGGGCGAAGAATTACGCTGCCGTGCACAAGGCGATTCTCGCCGGCCTGCTCAGCCAGATCGGCCAGAAGACCGAGGAGGGCGACTACCTCGGCGCGCGTCAGCGGCGTTTCTGGATCCACCCGTCCAGCGTGATCGGGCGCAAGAAGCCCAACTGGATCATGGCCGCCGAGCTGGTGGAAACCACCAAGCTGTTCGCCCGTATGGTGGCCAGAATCGAGCCGGACTGGATCGAGCCGCTGGCCGCGCATCTGGTGAAGAAGAACCATCTGGAGCCGCACTGGGAGAAGAAGCGCGGCCAGGTGGTGGCGTTCGAGCAGGTCACCCTGTACGGCATGATCATCGTCGGTCGCCGCCCGGTGCATTACGGCCCCATCGACCCGCCGGTGGCGCGCGAGATGTTCATTCGCGAGGGCCTGGTACGCGGCGATATCAACAGCCGCGCACGCTGCCTGACCGCCAACCGCCAGTTGCTGGAACGCCTCGACGAGCTGGAGGCCAAGTCGCGCCGTCGCGACATTCTCGCCGACGAGGAAACCCTGTTCGGCTACTACGAGGCGCGCATCCCGCAGGACATCTACCAGGCTGCCAGTTTCGAGAGCTGGTACAAGAAGGGCAGCGCTGCCGACGCGCAACTGCTGATCATGCGCGAGGAAGACGCCCTGGCCCGCGATGCCAAGGAAGTCACCGCCGCGCAGTACCCGGACTCCCTGCGCATCGGCGAGCTGCAACTGCCGCTGAGCTATCACTTCGAGCCCAACCACCCGCGTGACGGCGTGACCTTGCGTGTGCCTGCGCCGCTGTTGCCGCAACTGCAGCCCGAGCGCCTGGAGTGGCTGGTGCCGGGCCTGCTGGAAGCCAAGTGCGTGGCGTTGGTGCGCGGCCTGCCCAAGGCGCTGCGCAAGAACTTCGTGCCGGTGCCGGACTTCGTTGGCGCCGCGCTGGGCAAGCTGGTATTCGGCCAGGGCTCGCTGCCGCAGGCGCTCGGTGCCGAGTTGCTGCGCATGACCGGCGCGCGGGTGTCTGATGAGGCCTGGGCGGAAGCGGCCGAAAGCATCGAAAACCATCTGAAGATGAATATCGAGGTGGTGGATGCGCGCGGCAAGTTCCTCGGTGAAGGCCGCGACCTGGCCGAGCTGACCGCACGTTTCGCCGAAGCCAGCCAGGCGGCCTTGGCCATTGCGCAGCAGAGCGACAAGCCGAAAGCGGTGGAGGCCAAGGCTTTTGCCGAGGTGGCGGAGAAGGCCCAGCAGAAGATTGCCGGGCTTTCCATGACCGTTTACCCGGCCTTGGTGGAGGAGGCCGGGGTAGTGAAGGAAGGACGCTTCCCAACCCAGGCCGAGGCGGACTTCCAGCATCGCCGTGCGCTGCAGCGTTTGCTGTTGCAGCAACTGGCCGAGCAGGCCAAGTTCCTGCGCGGCAAGCTGCCGGGGCTGACCGAGTTGGGCCTGCTGTATCGCGACATCGGCCGTGTCGAGGCGCTGGTCGAGGACATTCTGCTGGCCAGCCTGGATGCCTGCATCCTCGAAGGCGAGGCGACGCTGCCGCGCGACGGTGCGGCCCTGGCGCAACTGGCCGAGCGCAAGCGCGGCGACTGGACGGCGCATGCCGAGCGTATCGCTCGCCTGGTGCTGGAAGTCCTCAAGCTGCACCATGGCCTGCAAAAGCGCTTCAAGGGCAAGATCGACCTGGCCCAGGCCATGGCGCTCAACGACATCAAGCAGCAGTTGGCCAATCTGGTCTATGTCGGCTTCGTGCGCGAGACGCCGGGCGAGTGGCTCAAGGAGATCCCACGTTATCTCAAGGCCATCGAGCAGCGCCTGGACAAGGTGGGCGCGCAGGTGCAGCGTGACCGCGTATGGACGGGCGAGCTGACCGGCTATTGGGAACAGTACCAGGCGCGTGCTGCCAAACATGCCCAGGAAGGCAAGCGTGACCCGCAACTCACGCTGTATCGCTGGATGCTGGAGGAGTACCGTGTGTCGCTGTTCGCCCAGCAACTGGGCACCAAGATGGCGGTATCGGACAAGCGCCTGAGCAAGCAGTGGACGCTGGTTGAAGCGTGATTGGCGTGGCCTGGGCTGCACTGCCCGGGCCGGCGCGGCAGGGTAGCAGGTTGTTGAAAAACTACCTGCGTTGGCAATACTGCGTTAAAAACGACCTCAAAATGCTCATTTACAACACGTAAACTGCGCTTTTTCGGTCGTTTTTGCCTTGTCTTGCCTGCCTCGCCTACGTTTTTCAATGGCCTGGTAGGGCGTCTGGCGCCCGATTCTAAGTGGGTTCCACTGTGAAGGTTGAAGTGAGACATGAGCGCAAAAGATGAAAACGCTGGGCTGAGCCGCCGTGGCTGCCTGGGGCTGTTTGTGGTGGGGCTGCTGTTTGTAATTTCGTTGGTTGCCGGTTTTATCTACTTCGTCACCCGCCCGCAGGGTGGCGAGATTGAGGCGGGTGAGCGCGCGGCCATCGCCGCCTGCTGGGAGCGCACCAAGGGCGCAGACAGTGAGCGTGCCTTCACCGTGGAAAGTTGCCAGGAAATGGAAAAGCAGTTCCTGCGTAAGTTCGGCGAAAAACCATGAGTGTGTTCAGCCGGATGACGCTCAAGCACTTCGTGCTGGGCTTCTTTGCCGTGGTGTTGGCGGCAATCGTGCTGATCTGGTGGCTCAGCGGCGCGGCCTACCTGCGGCCCTATGGCGAGAAAACGGTGATCTTCGGCCAGGGCAGCTTGCAGCTGCCGCCAGAACTGGCCGGCCCCGGGCCGATTCGGGTGGTGCACTTCTGGGATCCGGACTGTCCCTGCAATGCCGAGACGGACGCGCACCTGCGCTACCTGATCGGCCTGCACCGCAATGCCGATGTGGTGTTCTACAGCGTGCAGAAGCCAGGCAGCAAAGGCGAACTCGCGCCCTTCCTGCGTGGGCGGATGAAGCCCTTGCCGGGCATAAAGGGCATGGAGTCGCTGCCGGCCAGCCCGTCGCTGGCCATCTGGGATCGCGACGGCAAGCTGGCCTACGCCGGCCCTTACAGCGAAGGGCTGGTGTGCAACTCCAGCAACAGCTTCGTCGAGCCGGTGCTCGATGCCCTGACCCAGGGGCGCCATATTTCCCTGGCCAGCGGCCTGGCGGTGGGCTGTTACTGCGCCTGGAAGTAGTGGCGTAGCCCGGATGCAATCCGGGAGCCCATGGCATCGTTCAGGATCGAATGCGGGCTAGGTAGAGCTATCGCGGCTAAAGCGGAGTGCCGCCCAGCCCGTCCCACAGATGTCCCTCAGTACTCCTGTGGGAGGGGCTTTAGCCGCGATGCTTTATGGGGCCACACCAAAGCCCCGGATTGCATCCGGGCTACGAGTCTGCCCGTTTAGCCGTGATGCTTGTCGCGGCTAAAGCGGAGTGCCGCCCAGCCCGTCCCACAGATGTCCCCAGTACTCCCGTGGGAGGGGCTTCAGCTGCGATGCTTTATGGGGCCACACCAATGGCCCCGGATTGCATCCGGGCTACGGTGCACCGCAGGGCTCCCTGGTGTAGAGGTCTTGCCGTCTCCGGCTAAGACGCAGGGCAGGGCGATGATTCGCCGCGAGGGGGCGGCTCCTACCGTGGCGCTTGTGTTCGCACGGTTAGCCCGCAACGCCATCATTGATGGGTTGCTAGTCGATTTCTGGCCAATGTCAAGAAAACGCGTCCTTCCTGCTCAGGCAAAAAAACGAGTCAATGATTCCTGTCAATTCGCTGACAAATAGCTCTAAACCGGGGGTGTGATCATTTGTCGCACCCTTCGCTTGTTTGCTGGGTACTTGCCGGCAAGTGTTTCAAAACTTTGCGCATATGTTGCGAAATATGTATCCCGGGAGCTGGCAGCAGCCTCATGAATAGGCTGCTAATCAATTGTGCGAGGGATTCACAGCCTTCAACATCGGTCTATCCCACGGTTCTACCGCTTCGCTTGCACGGATGCTCGAACTCTTGAGCATCCGTTGGCGGCCTTTTGCTCGATGGGCCGCACGGCGTTGGCGCCGAAAGTGGGCATCACTCAGTTGAAGGTCGTGACATGAAAGAAGAGAAGTACCATCGTTTGGTGCGCTGGCTGGCGATGGCGATTGCCTGCTCAGCGCTCGGTGGATGTGACTGGGCACTGTTCAACTCGAAAGGGCAGATCGGTGTCGAGCAGGGCAACCTCATCCTGATCTCCATTGGGCTCATGCTGATCGTGGTCATCCCCGTGATCGTCATGACCTTCTGGTTTGGCTGGCGCTATCGCGAGTCGAACGAGAAGGCCACCTACATGCCCGACTGGGCGCACTCGCACAAGATCGAACTGATCGTCTGGGGTGTTCCGCTGATCATCGTCGCGGTTCTGGCGGTCATCATCTGGAAAACCTCGCATTCGCTCGATCCCTATCGCCCGATCGATTCGGACAAGCCGGCGCTGAACATCGAGGTGGTCTCGCTCGACTGGAAGTGGCTGTTCATCTACCCGGATCAGGGCATCGCCGTGGTCAATGAACTGGTCATCCCGGAGAAGACCCCGGTGACCTTCCACATCACCTCCGACACGGTGATGAACGCGCTGTCGATCCCGCAACTGGGCGGCATGATCTACGCCATGGGCGGCCAGCGCACTGAGCTCAACCTGATCGCCAACGAACAGGGCGAGTTCTTCGGCCAGTCCGGCAACTTCAGCGGCCCAGGTTTCTCGGCCATGCGCTTCACCACCCACTCGGTCAGCGACGATGCGTTCGCGCAGTGGGTCGACAAGGTCAAGCAATCGCCCGAGGTCATGGACTTCGCCGCCTTCAAGCAGGTGGGCGAGCCCGGCGAGATGGTCAATCACCGCTATCCGATCTACCCGGTTCGTTACTTCGGCCAGGTCGAGCCGAACCTGTTCAACAAGGTGATCGGTCAGTACGTGGATCTGAAAGATTCTCACAGCACGGCCATGACTGATGGCGCTGCGGAGGTGCAGGAATGAATATCCTTGGAAAACTGACGCTGGACGCTATTCCGTATCACGAGCCGATCATCATGATCACCCTGGCCGTGGTGGCGCTGGGCGGTCTGGCGCTGTTCGCGGCGGTGACCTACTTCAAGAAGTGGGGCTACCTGTGGAAAGAGTGGCTCACCACGGTGGACCACAAGAAAATCGGCGTGATGTACATTCTCGTCGGCCTGGTCATGCTGGTGCGGGGTTTCGCCGACGCCATCATGATGCGTACCCACCTGGCGATGGCCCATGGTGACGGTCAGGGTTACCTGCCGCCGGAACACTACGACCAGATCTTCACCGCGCACGGCATCATCATGCTGATCTTCGTGGCCATGCCACTGGTCACCGGCCTGATGAACATCGTCGTGCCGCTGCAGATCGGTGCGCGTGACGTGGCCTTCCCCTACCTGAACTCGCTGAGCTTCTGGCTGTTCGTCGGTGGCGCGCTGCTGATCAACCTGTCGCTGGGACTGGGCGAGTTCGCCAAGACCGGCTGGGTGGCTTATCCGCCGTTGTCGGGGATCAAGTACAGTCCAGGCGTGGGCATGGATTACTACATATGGAGCATGCAGCTATCGGGCTTGGGGACGACGCTAACCGGGGTCAACTTCATCGCCACCATCCTCAAGATGCGTGCGCCGGGCATGAGCCTGATGAAGATGCCGATCTTCACCTGGACCATTCTGGTCACCTGCGTGCTGATCTGCGGCGCCTTCCCTCCGCTGACCGCCACCCTGGCGATGCTGTCGCTGGACCGCTACCTGGATTTCCACTTCTTCACCAATGAACTGGGCGGCAACCCGATGATGTACGCCAACCTGTTCTGGGTCTGGGGTCACCCGGAGGTGTACATCCTCATCCTGCCGGCGTTCGGCGTGTTTTCCGAAGTGGTGGCGACCTTCTCGCGCAAGACCCTGTTCGGCTATGCCTCGATGGTCTGGGCGACCGCGGCCATCGGCGTGCTGTCGTTCGTGGTGTGGCTGCACCACTTCTTCACCATGGGTTCCGGTGCCAACGTCAACGCCTTCTTCGGCATCATGACCTCGATCATCGCCATCCCCACCGGGGTGAAGATCTTCACCTGGCTGTTCACCATCTTCCGTGGCCGTCTGCAACTCAACGCCATGACCTGGATGACCCTGGGCTTTCTGGTGACCTTCTCCATCGGCGGCATGACCGGCGTGTTGATGGCGGTGCCGGCGGCGGACTTCGTGCTGCACAACAGCCTGTTCTTGATCGCCCACTTCCATAACGTGATCATCGGCGGTGCGGTGTTCGGCTACCTGGCGGGCGTCATCTACTGGTTCCCGAAAGCCTTCGGTTACAAGCTGATCGACCGCTTCGGCCGTTACTCCTTCTGGTTCTGGCTGCTGGGCTTCTATTTCGCCTTCATGCCGCTGTACGTGCTGGGCTTCATGGGCATGACCCGTCGCCTGAACCACTTCGACAACCCGGCCTGGGTGCCGTGGATCGAGGTGGCCGTGGTGGGTGCCGTGCTGATCGGTATCGGCATCCTCTTCACCATCGTGCAGTTCGTCACCAGCTACATCAAACGCAAGGAAAACCGCGACCTGACCGGCGACCCCTGGGATGGCCGCACCCTGGAGTGGGCCACTTCCTCGCCGCCGCCGTTCTACAACTTCGCCGTCATCCCGACTGCGGACAAGATCGACGCCTTCTATGAAGCGAAGAAGAACGGTGTCGAGCTGATGCCGGTGCCGGAGCAGTACGAGCCGATCCACATGCCGAAGAACACCGGCAACGGTGTGGTGGTGGCCGGTTTCATCATCGCCTTCGGCTTCGCCATGATCTGGCACATCTGGTGGCTTGCCATCGTTGGCCTGGTCGGTGCCGTGGCCAGCTTCATCGTGCGTTCCTACGACGAGGACATCGACTACTACGTGCAGCCCGAGGAAATCGCGCGCATCGAGCAGGCGCATCGTCAAACCAAAGCAAACGCAGTCGTACAGGCATAACCCATGAGCGCTTACGAACCTCATTATTCACACGACGCTCATGGTCACGACCATGAGCACCACCACGACACCAGTGGCCTCAAGCTGTTCGGTTTCTGGGTCTACCTGATGACCGACCTGCTGATCTTCGCCACGGTGTTCGCCACCTTCGCGGTGCTCAGCAATGCCTTCGCCGGTGGCCCCACCGCCAAGGAAATGCTCGGCGGCGGGCTGCACCTGGTGCTGGTGGAAACCTTCGCCCTGCTGTTCTCCAGTATCACCTACGGCATGGCCATGCTGGCCACCTACCGGGGTGACAAGGATGCTGTACTGCGCTGGCTGGGTATCACCTTCCTGTTCGGGGTGAGCTTCATCAGCATCGAGCTGAACGAGTTCCACCACCTGATCCATGAAGGCGCCGGGCCGCAGACCAGCGCCTACTGGTCGGCCTTCTTCACCCTGGTCGGCACCCACGGTCTGCACGTCAGTGCCGGCCTGCTGTGGATGCTGGTGCTGATGTTCCAGGTCGGCACTCGCGGCCTGACCGACACCAACAAGACGCGCGTGGGGCTGCTCAGCCTGTTCTGGCACTTCCTCGATGTGGTGTGGATCTGCGTGTTTACCGTCGTCTACTTGCTGGGGGTGCTGTAAATGGCTCACCAAGACAATCACGCCGCTCACGCCGTGGGCTTCAAGGATTACCTGACCGGCTTCATCCTCTCGGTGATCCTCACGGTGATTCCCTTCGCCCTGGTCATGCACCCTGAAGTGCTGGGCCTGAGCCGTGGCGTCACCCTGATCACCGTGGTGCTGTTCGGCATCGTTCAGGTTCTCGTCCACCTCGTGTACTTCCTGCACATGAAGACCGACGCGGAAGGCCGCTGGAACGTCATTTCGATGATCTTCACCGTGGTGATCATCGCGTTCGTGGTGGGCCTGTCGGTGTGGATCATGTGGAGCATGCACTATCACATGATGATCAACTGATGCTGGCGATCCTCAAGCAGTACCTCAACCTCGCCAAGCCAGGCATCGTCTTCGGGAATCTGATTTCCGTCACGGGCGGTTTCTTCCTGGCTTCGCGTGGCGATGCCGACCTGGCGCTGTACCTTGCGACAGCGCTGGGGGTTGCCCTGGTGATCGCCTCAGGCTGCGTGTTCAACAACTACATCGACCGTGACATCGACCAGAAGATGGAGCGCACCCGCAACCGGGTGCTGGCGCAGGGGCTGATTTCCCCTGTGCACGCCATCGTCTATGCCTGCGTGCTCGGGGTGGCGGGGGTGGCCTTGCTGTACACCGCCACCAACACCCTGGCGGTGATGCTGGTGCTGATGGGCTTCGTGGTCTATGTCGGCCTCTACAGCCTGTGGCTCAAGCGTGGCTCGGTGTATGGCACCCTGGTCGGTAGTCTGTCGGGGGCGGCACCGCCCGTGGTCGGCTACTGCGCGGTGAGCAACGAGTTCGATGCCGGTGCGGCCATTCTGTTGTTGATCTTCAGCCTGTGGCAGATGCCGCATTCCTATGCCATCGCCATCTTCCGCTTCAACGACTACCAGGCCGCGAACATCCCGGTGCTGCCGGTGATCAAGGGGATTTCGGCTGCCAAGCGGCAGATCGTGCTGTACATCGCCGCCTTCGTGGTGGCGACCCTGATGCTGACGCTCAGTGGCTACGCCGGCTACAGCTACTTCGTGGTGGCTGCGCTGAGTGGTGCCTACTGGCTGTGGATGGGCGTGTCGGGCTACAAGGCCGTCGATGATCGAGTGTGGGCACGCAAGCTGTTCATGTTCTCCATCGTCACCATCACCATGCTCAGCGTGATGATGTCGGTGGACTTCGCCGCCACCCCCGACCAGGTGCTGATGACCTCCATCAACCACCTGTGCAGCCAGTTCGCCAGCAGCGCGCAGGGCATCTGCGCGGTGGTCGCCGGTATCTGATTCAGGCACGTAGGGTGGATGTCGCTCTTTACATCCACCACGCGGTGGATCGGTGAAGCGTGATCCACCCTACGCAACTGACCTTGGCTCTGTGGGAGGGGTTTCAGACATGTAGCCTGGGTAGAGCACCGCGAAACCCGGGTAATTCGCTCCCGGGTTTCGCTTCGCTCTACCCAGGCTACGTGCTGCCCCCTTCATCTGCTGGTGCCAGGCTTGCACAGCGCCTCGACCATTCCTACCAGCGTCTCGATCACTTCTTCCTGAGCAAGCAGTACGTGCTCCTCGCTGAGGTAACGCGCGGTGGTGTATTGCACCGCATTGATCAGCACGAACAGCAGCGCCGGCAGGTTGTCGATGCGGTATTCGTCGATATGCCGCATCAGGTATTGCCGACACAGCTCGGTCATCTGTCGCTCCAGGGTCTGGAACACCGGCGCCGCGTTGAGGGTGTGCCAGTGGCGCAGCAGCTCGCGTTGCGCCTTGTCCTCGGCCACCTGCTCGAAGATGCCGAGCAGGATGGCGCGGGTGACGGTGGCGATATCCCGGCCGAGCAGGGGCGCCAGGCGCTGTTGCACGCCGTCGAGCATGAGCTGGGCCTTTTGCATCAGCAGGGCATCGACGAGCATTTCCTTGTTGGCGAAGTACTGATAAAGCGAGCCGATGCTGACGCCGGCCCGTTGCGCGACGTGGTTGGTGGTGAGCCGATCCAGGCCACGGTCGGCGATTTCCAGGGCCGTAGCCTCCAGCAGCAGGGCGATCATCTGGTTGGCGCGTTGTTGCTTGGGCTGCTTTCTCATGCACTGGGCATCCGCGAGTTGTTTGCGAGCAATTAGTCGCAATAGCGTAGAGCGACCTCTTCAGCAGACAGCCAACCAAGGTATGAAAATGTCCCCAGAGCCCAAGGTTATTCCCGCTCGCCATGGCGCCGACCTGCAGCGCGCTCGCCAGGTGGCGGCGCCGGTGCGACGCTTCATCCGCGGCTCGGCCGAGCCCAGCCCGGCTCAGTGGCAGGCCATCGGCGAGTCGCTCATGCAGGGCGACGCGGCCATGGACGCGCTGCTGGAGTGGATGAGCGAAGTCGGCCTGGCGCAGAGCATGCCGCTCTACAACCGGGCGCTGGAGCAGGGCATCGCGGCCCTTGGCGAAGAAGCTCCGCTGCCGCTACAACGCTTCTTCGCTCAGGTCGAGGCCACACCGGATTGGCTCGATGCCGAGCTGCTCGAAGAGGGCGCGCGGGTCTGCTGCCTGTCCGGGCTTACCGGCATGCGCGTATTGCGTGACCTGGGCTTGCTGGCGGGCTATCAGGCTTCGGCCATCAACCGCACTCTGGTGCTTACCGGCGCCCTGGAGAAGGGCGCGCAGCGACGCATCGCCGAAACCAGCAAATGGTGGATCGATTGCACGCGGCCCGGCGGCATGGCCCGTGGCGCCGCCGGCTACCGGGGCACGCTGCATGTGCGGCTGGTGCATGCGCTGGTGCGCCGGCGTGTGTCGGGCATGCCCGAGTGGGATGCGAGCTACTTCGGCCTGCCGGTCAATCAGGGCGACATGCACGCCACCTACCTGGCGTTCTCGGTGATTTTCCTGATCGGTCAGCGTCTGCTCGGCGTGCCCTTGAGCAAGGACGAGCGCCGGGCGGTGCTGCACCTGTGGCGCTATATCGCCTGGCTGATGGGGGTGGATGAGCGCTGGCTGCATGCCGAGGAGAACGCCGCTACCTGCGCGCTCTACCACAACCTGCTGTCTCAGGCCCCGGCCGATGCCAGCAGCCAGCAACTGGGCAGGGCGCTGATCGATGAGCCGCTGCAGCGCCATTACCCCAATCTGCAGGGGCTGCGCGGGCTGTTCAATCGGGCGATTCATCTGAGTATTGCGCGTACCTTCATCGACGCCGAGGGGCGCCGTGCACTGGGATTGCCGGGCGGGATCCTGCCCTGGTATCCGCTGCTGACGGCGCCGCCGCGTTACCTGCTACACCGTCTGGTGCGCTGCCTGCCGGGGGGACGGCAGTGGTTGAGCGAGCGCGGTGATCAGCAACAGCAGGCCTACCTGCTGACGCTGTTCGGCGAGGATCATCCGCGTCTGCTTGCGGCCATGCCCGTGGCTTCGGCTGATCCCCAAGGCCACTGAGGCAGGTGGCCTGGGGGCGGGCTCTCCGGGGGGGCGCGTTGCTCTACAGGCGGAAGCGCGCCACCAGGCTGTCCAGTTGCGTGGACAGCGCCTGCAGGTCGCTGCTGGCCTGGTTGAGCTGGTCGGCGATATGGGTGGTGCCGACGGTCAGTTCGTTGATGTCGACGATATTGCGGTTGATGTCTTCCACCACGCTGGACTGCTCTTCGGTGGCGGTGGCGACCTGAATGTTCTGGTCGCTGATCTGGCCGATATGGCTGTTGATCTGTTCCAGCGCAGCAGAAGCCTTGCTCGCGTATTCCACCACCAGGGCGCTTTGCCGTTGCCCCTTGGCCATGGCCTCGACGGCCGAGCGTGACTCGTTCTGCAGGCGGTCGATGACCTGCTGGATTTCCTCGGTGGAGGCGCCGGAACGGCTGGCCAGGGTGCGCACCTCGTCGGCCACCACGGCGAAGCCACGGCCCTGTTCGCCGGCACGTGCGGCCTCGATGGCGGCGTTGAGGGCGAGCAGGTTGGTCTGCTCGGAAATGCTGCGGATGGTATTGAGCGTGGTGCTGATGGCTTCGGTCTGCGCCGCCAGCGCGCCGATCACCTTGGCCGCCTGCTCCAGCTCGCCGTTGAGGGCGTCGACCTGCTGCTGCGCCTGGCTGACCACCGCGCCGCCTTCGCTGGCGTGCTGGGTCGCTTCGCGGGCGACATCGGCGGCGTTCTCGGCATTGCGGGCGATCTCGTTGACGGTCGAGCCCAGTTCGTTGATGGCGGTGGCCACCTGTACCGTGCGGTCGCTCTGTGACGCGCAGTTGCTCTGGGTCAGGCGGGCGCGTTCGGCCACCTCGCGGGCCATCCCCGAGAGTTGCCGCGAGTTGTCGGCGAGCTGGCGCATGGCGCCATGCACCTTGTCGATGAACTGGTTGAAGCTGCTGGCGATAGCGCTCAGTTCATCCTTGCCGGGCAGCTCGATGCGGGTGTTCAGCGCCAGGTTGTCGGCGGCCTGGCCCAGGCTGTTCTGCAGCACGCTGACGCGGCGACGCAACTGCACCACGATCATCCAGGACATGATGATCGACACCAGCAGGCCGATGGCGATGATGGCGAGTTGGCGGGTCAGGCCCTTGTCGTAGCTTTCTTCGCTGTGCTGGTTGCGCTGTTCGGCCTGTTGCAGCAGGACATCGAGCAGGTCGTTGGCACCCTGGCGCATCACACCGTAGCTCTTGGCGTACTGGTCACGATAGATCTGCTGAGCCTTGGCCATGTCGCCGGCTTCCAGTGCTTTGAGCATCGGCTCCAGCTCGTTGCTGACCATGGCCTCGAACTGGTCGAGCAGCTTCTGCGCCTGCACCTTGCGCTCCGGGTCGACCTGTGAGGCCACGGCCTGGCGCATGGCATCGCGCATGCCGGGCACGTCCTCGTTGCGTGCGTCCTGCACACGCGACTGCACGCCACGTTCGTCACGCAGCGGTGTTTCCTGCAGCAGCATCATGTCGATGCCGACGCGCATGCGTGGAATGCGTGAGGCCACCTCGGCCATGGCGCGCATCGGCTCGGCAGTATTGAGGTAGAGCGCCTGGGTGTCCCTGTGCATGCTGGACAAGCTGTTCAGGCTGGCCAGCGCCACCAACAGCAGGGCGATGCAGGGAATGGCCACTGCGACGATCAGGCGGGTCTTCAGGGAGAGGGCGTCGAGACGCATGATGGAGCTCCGATTTATTAGAATGGGCGCAGCGCATCGGCGAGTATAGCTGGCCGAGGTGACGCTCCTGTATCGGCCGCCAGGTTCCGGTGCATGAGGGCAATGCCTGACTCTTCATCGGAAAGGAGAAGGCCGACACCTTTTGCGCCGGCGCTCGAGGGGCGGATGGCCGACCGCGAGGCCGGCCATCCGGTTTCAGGCCTGCAGCAAGGCGTCCAGTTGCCCGCCGCGTTCCAGTGCGGCCAGGTCATCGAAGCCGCCGATATGCCGTTCACCGATGAAGATCTGCGGCACGCTGCGGCGATGGCTGCGTTGCAGCATTTGCGCCAGCCGCTCGGGCGAGTGGCTGACATCTATCTCCTCGTAGGCCACGCCCTTGTGCGCCAGCAGAGCCTTGGCGTTGATGCAGTAAGGGCAGTGTGCGGTGGTGTAGAGCGTAACGGCTTGCATGATGGACCTCCGGCGGCCTCAGACGGTTACTGATGGAAAGTCGACATCGGTTTCGGCCAGATTGTTGAGGTAATTGGTCAGTGTCATCAGGGCGACATTGGCCACCACTTCGACGATGGCTGCATCGCTCAGCCCGGCATCGCGTGCAGCCTGCAGATGCGTATCGCTGAGGCGGCCACGGCTGTCGACGATCTGCCGAGTCAGGCGCGCCACGGCATCGAACTCGCCGTCACGGGCGCTGCGGATGTCCGCCTCGCTCAGCCCGGCCTTGCCGGCGAACAGGCTGTGCGCGGCCAGGCAGTAGCCGCAGCCGTTGACCTGCGAGCTGGCCAGTGCCACCACTTCACGTGCCCTGGCATCGAGCGTGCCCTTGCCGAGGGCCTGGGACAGCGCCAGGTAGCCGTTCAGCGCGGCCGGTGCATGGGCCAGGGTGGCGAAGGTATTGGGGATGAAACCGAGGCTCTTGCCGATGCCGGCCAGTTGCGCCTGGGCGCTGGCTGCGGTTTGTTCGAGGGGCAGTGCAGTAATACGGGGCATGGTGATTCTCCAGTCTTGGGTGGGGGCTTGTCGTTCAAGCCTGGAGTCATGCTAAGGATTCGATCTGGCTTTTCGGCTGCAGATCGTCGATGTTATGCGGCAGATCGTCCAAGATTGCGAGATGCCCATGGATCGCCTGACCAGCCTGTTGCATCACTTCAACCTGCACGCCAGCACCTTTCACCGCGGCGGTTTCTGCGGCGCCAGCAGCCATGGTGAGCAGGAGCCGCATGGCTACATCCACCTGCTGCGTGCCGGGCGCCTGCATTTTCGCGAAGGCGATGGTCGCGAGCTGCACCTGGAGGAGCCGAGCCTGATGCTGGTGCCCCGGCCACGTCAGCACTGGATGAGCGCCAGCGAGGCCGATGGCGCCGAACTGGTGTGCGCCACCCTGGCCTTCGACGGCGGCACCGACAACCCGCTGTCGCGCGCGCTGCCAGACGTCATCGTTCGGCCCCTGCGCGAACTGCCGAGCCTGAGCGGCTGCCTGGACTGGCTGTTCGCCGAGGCGGCGGCCGATGACTGCGCGCGCGAGCTGGTGCTCAACCGCCTGTTCGAGTTGATGGTGATCCAGTTGCTGCGCCATCTGCTGAGCAACCGCGAGCTGGCTTCGGGCATGCTCGCCGGGCTGGCCGAGCCGCGCCTGGCACGGGCGCTCAATCAGCTCCACGAGAAGCCACAGCATGGCTGGTCGGTAGCCGAACTGGCGGCGCTGGCCGGTATGTCGCGGGCCAGTTTTGCCGCGCACTTTCATCAGGTGGTCGGTGCTACTCCCGGCGATTATCTGGTGGGCTGGCGCGTCAGCCTGGCGCAGAAGCGCCTGCGTGAGGGCCGGCCCATGGCGCTGATCGCCGATGAGGTCGGCTACGAAAGCCCCTCGGCCCTGGCGCGCGCTTTTCGCCGCAAGGTCGGCGCCAGCCCCAGCGAATGGCTGCGCCAGGTCGCTGGATAGCGGCGGGGCGCTTTGGCCGACCGTGGCGGTCGGCCGCAGCGAGGAATTCGTGCCGCGCAGGCAAGCTGTCGTACCATCACGCCTCGCCCCGTTGGAGTACCCGTGCGCATGTTCGAGATCACCCCCGTCAACCCCGAGAAGTACCGCCAGCAGACCCGCCGCATCACCGCTCTGGTGGCGGCCATCTTCGTCACCCTGGCCATGGCCCTGGCGATGCTCAGCGTGCAACTGTTCGGCGAACCCGGCAGCGACGGCAACTTCCGCTGGAACCTGCTGGGCGTTCTGAGCGCGCTGGGCCTGACCATAGCGCTGGTGCGCCTGTATCTCTGGCAGCGCCCGTGGATGGCCCCGGCGGTGTACGGCTGGCGCCTCAAGCGCAGCCTGATGCGCGTCACCAATGTCATGCACCACGTCAGGGCCGGGGTGGCCCAGGGCGACGAAGCGGCGATGAAGCTGCTGCGCTTCTATCACCTGGGGGTGACCCAGATGCATCAGCTCGACGGCAACTCCAGCGAACTGAGCCAGATGGTGCGGGAGATCGACGAGCATCGCCAGGCCATGCAGCAGCAAGGGCTGGAACTGGAGCAGACCCGGCTCGAGCCGGACTGGCTGGAGCGGGTCAGGGCGTTCAAGGCGGCATGATCCTCCGGCTCAATGGCCGGCTGAGACGCCCTGATCGATGGCCAGGTCGGCACCGGTGATCGAACGAGCGCCGGGCTGGCAGAGGAAGAACGCCAGCTCCGCCACTTCCTGTGGTTGGATGAAACGCGCCTGCTCGCCCTGCGGATACTTGGCCAGCAGTTCTCGGTAGTAGGCCGCCGGATCGCCATTGCCATAGCGCTCGGCCTGGAAGCTGAGCATGGGCGTTTCGATATCGCCGGGCGACACGGCATTGCAGCGCACGCCGAATGGCGCCAGGTCGAGCGCCAGGGCCTTGGTGAACAGGGTCAGGCCGCCCTTGCTGGCGCAATAGGCCGCCGCATTGGGGTTGCCCTGGCGCCCGGCATCGCTGGAGACGTTGACGATGGCGCCACGGGTTTCACGCAGATGGGGGATGGCTGCGGCGCAGATGAAGAAACTGGCCTTGAGGTTGACGTCCAGCACCAGGTCGAAGTCCTCCTCGCTGAAGTCCTCCACTGGCCCCTCGCGCCACACCCCTGCCGCATTGATCACCGCGTCGAGTCGCCCGGCCGCCTCGATCGCCGCACTGACCACCGCCTTGCACGCTGCTGGGGTGCGAATATCCGCTGCCAGGCTGCCGATGAGCGCATGGCGTTGGTTCAGTTCGGCCAGGCCGCTGGCATTGGCGTCGGTGGCGAACACCTGCCAGCCACCACTGAGGAAACGGGCGACCAAAGCACTGCCCACGCCACCGGCAGCGCCGGTGATCAGCACCACGGGGTCTGTGTTCATGGCGCCTTGTCCTCGATCAGGCAGTTGCCGCCATCGACCACCAGCAGCTCGCCGGTGATATAGCTGGCCTCCGGCGAGGCGAGAAAGGCTACGGCGGAGGCCACTTCCTCGGGGCGGCCGGCACGGCCTACCGGCACGTAGGCTGCGGCGCGCAGTTCGTGGGGCGTGCTCGAGCCCGTGGCGATCCAGCCTGGTGCCACCGAGTTGACCGTGATGCCCTGGCGCGCCACTTCCAGCGCCAGGCCCATGTTCATCCCCACCATGCCCGCCTTGGCCGCGCTGTAGGCGGCCTCGCTGGGGTGGCCGGCCTTGGTGCCGGTGGTGGAACTGATATGGACGATGCGCCCGTAGCCGCGCGCCTGCATGCCCGGCAGTACGGCGCGGGTGAGCAGGAAGGCGCTGGTGAGGTTGCGCGCGAGCGTCAGGTTCCAGGTGTCCAGGCTCATGCTGGACACCTCCTCGAGCTTCTCGGGGCTGCCTTGCATGGCCATGCCGGCGTTGTTCACCAGAATGTCGACGCGCCCCCACAGGCCCTCGGCCCAGGCGGCGAAAGCCTGCACGCCAGCTTCGTCGGTGAGATCCACGGGCTGGCCTTGCACCTCGTAGCCCTCGGCGCGCAATTCGGCGACACGCTCGGCGATGCGCGCGCTGCTGGCGGTGATGATCAGCCGCGCGCCAGCCTGGCCCAGACGCCGGGCGATGGCCATGCCGATGCCCTCTGCGCTACCCGCGCCGCTCACCAGCGCGACCTGATCCTTCCATTCCTGTTGCATGACAGGCACTCCATCCGGTTTTCGATGGCAGCAAACTAGGTTAGTTTTGCTGATAGAAAAAGACGACTGTCATCAACAGAATTGACGATAGCCATGGCCTTCAACAGCGAAACCCTGCGTGTCTTTCTTGCCGTGCTGGATGCCGGCTCCTTTTCCGCGGCCGCGCGGCGCCTGGGCCGTGTGCCTTCGGCGGTGAGCATGGCCATCGCCCAGCTCGAGGCCGAGCTGGATCTGCAACTGTTCGACCGCCGCACACGCAAGGCGCTGCCCACGCAAGCGGCGCTGGCCCTGGAACCGCAGGCACGGCAGGCGGCCAGCCAGCTCAACCGGCTCGATGCCCAGGCCCTGCAACTGCATCAGGGGCTGGAGCGGCGTCTGGTCATCGCCATGGCCTCCGAGCTGCAAAGTGGCATGTGGAGCCAGCCGCTGATCGCCCTGGCCGAGGAATTTCCGCAACTGGAGATCGAGGTGCGCACCGCCTCGCAGGCCGAGGCCGTGCGCCTGCTGCACGAGGGCAGCGTGCACCTGGCCCTGGTGTTCGAGCGCCCAGGCATCGACGAACGGGAGAGCTTTCTCGAAGCCGGCAGTCAATTGCTGGTGGCGGTGGCGACACCGGGCTACCTCAGGCAAATGGCCGCGCAGGGAATGGTCGAGGCGCGGCAGATCCTGGTCGCTGCCGGCTCGCCGTCGGCGACCGATCCGCAGATGATCCTGTCCCACCGCCTGTGGCTCACCGATAGCGACCTGGCCACCCTCAACCTGGTGCAGGCCGGGCTCGGCTGGGCCTACCTGCCGCAGCCGCTGGTGGCCACGCTGATCGAGGCGGGCAGCCTGCAGACGGTGGCGTTCGACAACATGGCCAGCCAGTTGCGCCTGTGGGTGGACATCGTCTGGAGCAGCAGCCGGCCGCTGGGGCTGGGGGCGCAGCGCTATCTGGAGCTGATCCGTGAGCGGATCGCGGCCGAGCCACCAAGGGCATAGAAGCGGGGTGTGAGCCCTCGATATCCTTCGCCCAGCTTGGACGGCTTCGGCAGTGCTGACTTACCCCGCCTGCCTGGCATCATGGCGGTCCTCGTATGGAAAACCGAATCAACACAGGAAAGGTCGTGCCGATGAACTCGCCGAACGTTGCACTGGCATCATCCATTCATTGCCCTACCGCGTGGCACGTCACCCACTGGCGTGACGATGCCTATAGCCTGGGTGCCTATAGCACCTTGTTGCACGGCGGGCGGCCGGAGCATCGTCGCGTGCTGGGCGAATGCTTGCACGGGCGGTTGGTCATCGCCGGTGAGGCCTGCAACGCGCAGGCGCCGGCGATGACCCACGGGGCCTGGGACGATGGCATTCGCGCGGCCCGGCTTGCCGTTCAGGCCGGGGGCCGGCGCGTGATCGTCATAGGCGCGGGGTGTGCGGGGCTGGGGGCCGCCCAGCACCTGCGCGGCAATGGTGTCGATTGCGTGGTGCTCGAAGCACGGCGGCGCATTGGCGGTCGCACCCACAGCCTGCAACTGGGGTCGGTGGTCGTGGACGTGGGTGCCGCCTGGCTGCAGCAGTTCGCGGACAATGCCCTGGCCCGCGAGGCGCAGCGCCTGGGCGTACGCATGGTGGAGACCGATTTCAGTCAACCGCTGTCGGCGGCCAGTGACGGGCCGGTGCAGGGCATCGACGAGGCCTGGCAAGCCTTGCGTCAGGGGCTCGACCGCTGCCTGCCGCTGGCTGAAGGCGTCGAGCGCTATCTGGCCAGCCTGGCGCCGGCCCAGGCGCGGGCAACGCGGCATGCCATCGACGGCAACCTGATCATCGAGGCCTGCCTGCCGCTCACCGAGCTGTCGGTGGAGGCCCTCGACGAGGAGGGTGTCGGCAGCGGTGATCGTTTTCTACCCGGCGGTTATAGCCAGCTTATCGAGCATCTGGCGGCAGGCCTCGACATCCGCCTGGGCCAGCCGGTCACCGAGATCGACTGGCGCGACCACGAGCTGCGGGTCAACGACGAGCGTGGCGATTTCTGCATCTGCACCGTGCCGGTCGGCGTGCTCAAGACCCTGCGCTTCGTTCCCGAACTGCCCCAGGCGCAACGTGATGCGCTGAGTTACCTGGGCATGGGCAGGCTGGAGAAGGTGGTGTTGCAGTTCGAGCAGCGCTGGTGGCCGCATTCGCCGAGCGGCTATCTGCGCTGGTACGACAGCCCGGCGAGCTGGGTCGAGTGGCTGGATCTGACCGATGTGCTGGGCAAGCCGACCATCGCCGGGCTGATCGCAGCCGATGCGGTTGAGCATGAGTTTGCCGGCCGCAGCGATCAGGAAATCGCCCTGGCCGCGCGCGATGCCCTGCAGGCCTGGGCCGTGGCGGTCGAGAACGGCTCTGCTGGGCGAGAGGACTGCTCCCGAGCCTGACGCCATCAGTGAAAGTCTCGACTCCGAACATCCAGACCGGTCAATAGCGGGGTCAGGTCGATCAGGCGCCCGGCGATGACGTGGCGCACGCCGTCCACCCTTTCCAGATGGCCGTCGATGCGCAGCAGTTGCGATTGCACGAGCACGCGGCGTTGGCGCTCGGCCAGGTCGTGCCAGACCACAACGTTGAGCAGGCCGAACTCGTCTTCGAGGGTGACGAAGATGACGCCACTGGCGGTTTGCGGCCGCTGCCGGCCGATCACCAGGCCGGCGACGCTGACGGGGCGGCCGTGTTCGACCGCTTGCAGGTCGTGCGAGCTTTTGCAGCGCAGGGCGCGCAGTTGTTCGCGCAGCAGCGCCAATGGGTGTGGGCCGAGGGTGGTGCCGAGGGTGTCGTAGTCGGTCAGCAGGTTTTCGCCCACCGAGGGTTCGGGCAGGTTCAATGCGGTTTCCGGTGTGGCTGCGATGCCAGCGAACAGCGGCAATTGCGCCTCCACGCCGGCCACGGCCCAGCGTGCCTGATGGCGGTGGCCGACCAGGCTGGCGAGAGCGCCGGCGTCGGCCAGGCGCTCGCGGGCGGGGCCATCCAGCCGGGCGCGTAGGCAAAGGTCTTCGACAGAGCTGAAGGGCGCAGCCTGGCGCGCCGTTTCTATGCGTCGGGCATCGTCCTCACGCAGGCCACGGATCATCTTCAGCCCCAGGCGGATGGCTGGCTGCTTGCCGCCGCTGGCTTCGAGGCTGCAATCCCAGTCGCTGTGGCACACGTCCACCGGATGCACCTGGATACCATGACGCCGGGCGTCCTGCAGCACCTGATCCGGGCTGTAGAAACCCATGGGCCAGCTATTGACCAGGGCGCAGGCATAGGCAGCCGGTTCGTGGCATTTCAGCCAGCAACTGGCGTAGGCCAGCAGGGCGAAGCTGGCAGCATGGGATTCGGGGAAGCCATAGCTGCCGAAGCCTTCGATCTGCCGGAAGATGCGCTCGGTGAAGTCGAGCGTGTAGCCCTTTTCCAGCATGCGCGAGGTCAGGCGTTGGCGATGCGGTTCGAGCCCACCATGGCGCTTCCAGGCGGCCATGCTGCGGCGCAGTTCGTCGGCCTCGCCGGGGGTGTAGTCGGCGGCGACGATGGCCAGCTCCATCACCTGTTCCTGAAACAGCGGCACGCCCAGGGTGCGCTCGAACACCGGTTTCAGTTCCTCCGAGGGGAAGTCGACGGGTTCTTCGCCGTTACGCCGACGCAGGTAGGGATGCACCATGTCGCCCTGGATCGGCCCGGGGCGGACGATGGCGACCTGGATCACCAGGTCGTAGAAGGTCTGCGGGCGCAGGCGCGGGAGCATGGCCATCTGCGCGCGGGATTCGATCTGGAAGGCGCCGATGGTGTCGGCACGGCTGATCATGGCGTAAGTGGCGCGGTCTTCGGCAGGTATTGTGGCCAGCGTCCAGCGCGTGCCACGGTAGCGCTCGATCAGGGCGAAGCAGCGGCGCAGCGCGCTGAGCATGCCGAGGGCGAGCACGTCGACCTTGAGCAGGCCGACCAGATCCAGGTCGTCCTTGTCCCACTGGATGACGGTGCGCTCGGCCATGCTGGCATTCTCCACCGGCACCAGGGTGTCGAGGGCGTGTTCGGACACCACGAAGCCCCCCGGATGCTGCGACAGGTGGCGAGGAAAGCCGATCAGCTCGCCGGTCAGCACCAGCACCCGGTGCAGCAGCGGGTTGTGCGGATCGAAGCCGGCCTCCTGCAGGCGCTCGGCCGAAGGCGGCTCGTTGCTCCAGCGGCCGCAGCATTCGGCCAGTGCATTGACCTGGTCGGGTGGCAGGCCGAGCGCCTTGGCCACATCGCGCACCGCACCGGCGCCGTGGTAGGTGTTGACCACGGCGGTCAGCGCCGCGCGGTTGCGGCCATAACGGCGGAACACGTACTGGATGACTTCCTCGCGGCGCTCGTGCTCGAAGTCCACATCGATGTCCGGCGGCTCGTTGCGCTCGCGGGAGAGAAAGCGCTCGAACAGCAGGCGGTTGTGGGTGGGGTCGAGTTCGGTGATGCCGAGTACGAAGCACACCGCCGAGTTGGCGGCCGAGCCTCGCCCCTGGCAGAGGATGCCCTGCTCGCGGGCGAAGTGGACGATGTCGTGAACGGTGAGAAAGTAGCTCTCGTAGCGCAGTTCGGCGATCAGGCTCAGCTCATGTTCCAGCTGTGCGCGTGCCCGTGCGGGGATGTTCGCAGACCAGCGCCAGCGTGCGCCTTGTTCCACCAGATGGCGCAGCCAGGAGGTGGCATCGTGGCCCGCCGGTACCAGTTCATGGGGGTACTCGTACTGCAGTTGCTCGAGATCGAAGCGGCAACGCTCGGCGATGCGCAGGGTTTCTTCGAGCAGGTGTGCGGGATACAGCTCGGCCAGTTCTTCGCGGCGGCGCAGGTGACGCTCGCCATTGGCGAACAGGTAGGCGCCGGCATCGGCCACAGGCAGGTGCTGGCGGATGGCGGTCATGCAGTCCTGCAGGGCGCGGCGGCCACGGGCATGCATGTGCACGTCGCCACAGGCCACGGCGGGCAGCTCACAGCTCTGGGCCAGCTCGAGCAGTCGCTGCAGGCGGGTGCTGTCGTCGCCACCACGGTGCAACTCCACGCCCAGCCACAGGCGCTGGGCAAAACGGCTGCGCAGCCAGGGCAAGGGTTGCACATCCTGCGCATCCAACCAGATCGCCAGCAGCCCATCGAGCGGCCTCTCGAAGTCATCACGCAGCAGACGATAGCGGCCTTTCGCGGCGCGCCTTCGGGCACAGGTGATCAGGCCGCACAGCGCCTGGTAGCCCGCCAGGTTCTCCACCAGCAGCACCAGCTTGGGGCCGTCTTCGAGCTGCACCTCGCTGCCGACGATCAGGGCGACGCTGCTTTCTTTGGCGGCCTGCCAGGCGCGCACGATACCGGCCAGGGTGCATTCGTCGGTAATGGCCAGGGCGTGGTAACCGAGGCGGGCGGCGCGCTCGAACAGCTCCTCGGCGCTGGAGGCGCCGCGCTGGAAGCTGAAGTTCGACAGGCAGTGCAGTTCGGCGTAGTGGTTCATGCGAACCAGCCGTGCAGCAGCAACGGCCCGCTGCTGCCGACCGGGCGAAAGGCCCAGCCGCGCTGGCCGTTGCGGGTTTCCACCAGGTAGTAGTCGCGGCGTACGTCTTCACCATCCCACCAACCGGACTCGATCCGCTCCGGGCCGCCGAGGATGCGCAGGGACGCTTCGTACAAGGGCAGCGGTTCGGCCAGCAGCCAGCCGGGGCGCGGGCCGCTGGCGGGGAGGGCGCTGGATGTCGGCTGCTGCGTCCAGGCGCGTTCGGGGCGGTGGTCGGCGTGCGCGCCCAGCCCGTGCACGGCCTCGTCACCCAGGCGGGCACGCAGGCGTTCGCGTAATTGCTCCCAGGGCTGATTCTGCTGGGGGCGTTCGTCGAAGAGCGGCTGATGCTGCGGGGTGAAGGCGGGTAGCTCGCGGGCCACCAGGCGCACGGCCAGCACCGGGGCCGGCAGTTGCTGATGTTCCAGGCGGCCACGGGTCAGCTCGAAGAGCATGCCGGGGTCGCGCTCGGCACTGAGCAGGCCGATGGACACCTGAGTTTCGCTGCCATTGCGGTGTTCCAGATGCAGGGCGAAGCGCTGCACGCCGCTGTCACGGCCGGCCAGGTAGGCGGCGAGGTCGGCGGTCAGGCGGCGCAGCGGGAAGAGCAGGGCCTGGTGCGATGCCACCTCGAAGTTCAGTTCGAGGCGGGTGTCGAAGATATCCGGCGGTGTGTAGAAATCCAGGGCTAGCGGGCGGCGACCGAGCAGGGTGTCGAGCTGCACCAGCACCTCGGCGGGGAAGCGCCTGGCCAGGCTGTCGCGCGGCAGCTCCCAGAGTTGTCTGAGCTGGTGCAGGCCCATGCGGGCAAAGGCCGTGCTCGCAGCAGGGCTGAGGCCGAGCCGATCTACCGGCAACCTAGCCAGCTGGTGCTGCAGCTCGTGGGCATCCTTTGCCAGCAGGCCGTCACCGACATTGACCAGCACGCGCGCCGCCGCCGGGTTGGGGGCGGCGGCGATGCGGTGCTGAAAGCCCAGGGCGACAAGCTCTTCGCGCAGGCGCGCCTCGAAGCGTGGCCAGGGGCCGAACAGGCCCAGGCTGGAGTGCACCTCCAGCAGCAGGCAGCGTGGATAGTACAGGCTGACCTGGGCGCTGAAGGCATAGGCCCAGGCTGCCAGGAAACGGTGCCAGCGCTCGATCTGCCCGAGGTCGTACTCGGCAGTGGCGAAGCTGCGCGTCAGCGCTTGCGCGGCGGTCAGCGACAGGCCGGGCTTGAGGCCGAGCGCGCGTGCGGCCGGGTTGACCGCCTGCAGCACGCGGCGTTGCGGCGTGCCGCTGAGCAGGGCCAGGGGCTCGGCGTCATCGCTGCGCTGGCGCAGCACGCCGTCCATGGCCAGTTGCGGCAGCAGGATGCAGGCCCAGAGCATCTGCGCCTCAGTGCCACGGCGCGGCGATGGGCCGTGCAGGCGCGAGGCCGCCACGGCACTTGAGTACACGGATGCACCTCGGCTGGCTCTCCAGCGCCAGGCGCAATGCCGCGGGCGAGGGGTTCGCTGCTGCTTCCAGCGGGCGATAGGCGAAGGCCAGGGTGTGCCCGGTCGCGGCAGCCACCTGCAGGCGACGCAGCGAGCGGTCATCGGCCTGATGCAACCAGCACAGCACGGCGCCACAACTGCCTGAGCGCAGGCATTGCTCGGCGGCCCAGAGCGCTTCGCGTGGTTGTGCATCAATGATGTTCAGGTGACGCAGATCGATACCGGCATCCAGCCAGGCGGGAGCATAGGGCAGATGGGGCGGGGCCACCAGCACCACCCGTTCGCCCGCTTGGGTGAGGCGCGCCAGGGTTGGCCATAGCAGGCGCAGTTCGCCAATGCCAATGGCCGCCGTCAACACTTCGCTGAGCGCCGCGGGCGGCCAACCGCCGCCCGGCAGTGCGGCATCCAGCGCGACATGGCCAGTCGATGAGCTGGAGATGGCAGGGGCGGAAACGACCTGCCCACGCCAGACACGGCGGGCATCGAGCAGGCGGTCAAGGGCAACCACGGATGACATGCTGGCGGAGCACCGAAAATACTGTATGCATGAACAGTATTTGCTTTCGGCTGGCCAGGGTCAAGTCACGGCTGAGGGCGCGCTTGCTCGCATGTGGGTGAGTTGGTGTGTGGGATGGCGAGGCGCCGGGTTCAGGCTGTCGCCAGTTTGACCCGGTTGCGTCCAGCCGCCTTGCTGGCATAGAGCGCAGCGTCGGCGCGGGCGATGGTATGGCTGAGCGGTTGCCGGGCATGGTGCTGGCTGACGCCGAGCGACAGGGTCACGCTGAGGGGGCTGCCATTGCAATCGATCCGTAAGGCCTGAACGGCCTCGCGAATGCGCTCGGCGCTGGCTGCCGCCTGTTCGAGGTCGGTATGCGGCAGCAGCGCGAGAAACTCTTCGCCACCCCAACGGCCGATGGCGTCCTGTTTACGCATCGAATCCTTGAGCAGATGGCTCACCGCCTTGAGCACCTGGTCGCCCACCTCGTGCCCATGGGCGTCGTTGATCGCCTTGAAGTGGTCGATGTCCATCAGCATCAGGGTCAATTCGGTTCGCTGCTGCAGCGCCTGCTCGGCCAGGCTGAGCAGGTGGCGGCGGTTGAACAGCTCGGTCAGTGGATCGGTGGTGGCGATGAGCGCCAGTTCCTTGTGTGCGCGCATCACCGTGACCACATGAAACAGTGCCAGGTAGCTGAACATGCAGAACACCACCGTCAGGTTGAAGATGTGCACGGCCAACAGGGCGTGGGACGAGATCGGCTGCAACGGCGGCAGGTACCACATCAGCACGTCCAGCCCCACGTAGTAGGCCCACAGGCAGATGGCGAAAATCCAGGCAATGCGCGCGCGCATGCTGACGAACAGTGCCGGGATGAACAACAACAGGTAGTAGTGAAAACCACTCTCCCAGCCCACCATCAGGGTTCCCAGGCCCGCATGCGCCGTCACTTCGATACGGATCAGCATTATCGCCAGATGATTGCGCCGCTGTTTGAGGGCGCGATAGGCATAGATGTAGATGGCCACGCTGAGCACGTTCACCCAGCCGAGGATGGGGGAGTCCAGGCTGAGGAAGATGACCAGAAAGGCGAAATGCACCCAGGCTGCCAGTTGGCAACTGCGCATGGCCAATTGCCAGATCTCGGGGCGGCCCTCTTGTCTGTGAGGTTTGGATCGGGTCATCACGGAGGGCTTCCTGGCCTTTGGTGCAGTAGATGATGGCTAAACGCTATCACGTCTGGGCTATATCGGACTACGAGGGGCTTTGCCCTGAGTCTAGGGGCTTTTGAGGTTTCGGCGTGATCGAGCGAAACGGCAACGGATCCTGGCAGTTCAGACGCTCACCCATCGCTGCCGGGCCCAGCCACTCAAGCCATCCACCGCCAGCACCAACGAAGCCGAGCATGCTGGCCATGCGGATGTTGTTTTCCCAGCGCTACAGGCTGTAGGCGATCAGGCGGCCGCCGTCTTTGTCGAGAATGGCAACAGGTTTGCGTATGAGTATCTCAGCGCCCGGGTTTTCCGGGAGAAGGGCCAGATAATCGAGCGACAGAAGGGCTTGCTCGACAAGTTACCAATGGTAAGTTACTTTTGGTAGGTAATGCTCGCTCTTGCCTGTGGCTGCGCGAGCCGCTCACCTGACAACCGGAGTACATGTCATGCATAGCCTGATCGTGGTCGCCCATCCCAATCCCGATTCACTCACCCACGCCATTGCTCAGAGCATCGCTCAGGGCATCAGAGCTGCAGGTTCAGAGCACAGCAGCGAATTGGCCGACCTGGCTGCCGAGGGGTTCGACCCGCGTTTCACCCTGGCAGACCAGGCGCTGTTCATGGAGCGGGCCGCGCCGCCTGCCGATGTCGCAGCCGAGCAGGCACGACTGGATCGTGCCGACGCCCTGGTCATCGTCTATCCGATCTACTGGTGGTCTTTTCCTGCCTTGCTCAAGGGCTGGATCGATCGTGTGTTTACCCAGGGCTGGGCCTATGAGGCCAGCGACAGCGGCAAGGTGGTGAAGAAGCTGCAGCGTCTGCCGATCCATCTGGTCGCCGTGGGAGGCGCCGATGAGGGCACCTTCACCCGACACGGCTACGCCGCCGCCATGAAGACCCAGATCGACCATGGCATCTTCGACTACTGCGGCGCGCCCGTGCGCAGCTCCTCCCTGCTGCTGGCCTCGGATGCCGGTTACCCGGCCGCTCAACTGGAGAGGGCGTTTGAAATCGGTGCTCGGGTCTTCGCTTCCCAGCGCTGAGGCACAGTGGGACAATCCGCCTCATGACCTCGCCGACTTCAGTGCCTTCGCGCCGACGCCTGACCAGAGAAGCCCGCACCCGCCAGTTGCTGGACACCTCGTGGGCGCTGATCGGTGAGGAGGGCACGGATGCCCTTACGCTCGGGCGCCTGGCCGAGGCGGCGGGCATCACCAAACCGGTGGTCTACGATCATTTCGGTACCCGCAATGGCCTGCTGGCCGCGCTCTACGAAGACTACGACCTGCGGCAGACAGCGCTCTTCGATGCCGCTGTCGCCGCCGCCAAACCCACCTTGCAGGACAAGGCGGGCGTCATCGCCTGCGCCTATGTCGATTGTGTGCTGACGCAGGGCCGCGAGATTCAGGGCGTGCTGGCTGCACTGAGCGGTTCGCCGGAACTGGCAGCGGTCAAGCGCCAGTACCAGGAGGCCTTCATCGACAAGTGCGCCGGAATCTTCGCGCCGTTCGCCGGGCCTGAAGGCGTTTCGCGCGCCAGCCTGTGGGCGATGCTCGGCGCCGCCGACGCCCTGTCGGATGCGGCAGTGGTGGGGGATATAACGCAGGTGCAGGCAAAGGAGGAACTGCGGCAGACCATCCTGGCAATGGTGCAGCGCAGCCAGTGAGCGCCAGGCCGAAGCGGGGCGCTGGCCTGGCTCGAACAAACGGCCTGATCCGGCAATTTCGAGTCCCCGGTAGGTGTTGCGCTCAGTTTTTTGCCGCCGCCAATCCTAAAGGCTGAATCTTCTAGCTCCAATCTTTCCCCAAGAATCTTCGGCCCATCAATGAAATTACATACAGATTTATCGAATACTAGCCAGTCCTTAAACTCGAAGTCATTAATCGATATGGATAAGTGTCCAGTTTTTGAATTTGCGCTGCTAATATATTTATTGGGTGGCTTCATCGCCAATGCGGCAAGCTCTGAAAAGTCGGTATTTTTTATTGCAACCTCAAGACTGCATTCAAAGACCATCTTGGGCGCCTTGTAAAACTAGCACATTGGAAGTTCAGGCTTTGGGCAGTCGAATATTGTTGGATACACCTCGCAGGCCCGATCAAAGCTAGGGGGAGGGCTAGGTAATTAGCTTTTGGGCTCTCTGAATATTTTTCTTGGCCATTTCATATATATCCTCATGCTGAGGGTGCACTCTTTCGTAATGTTCGATAGCCTTTTTGTGTTCGCCTATATCGAAATAGGCATTTCCCAGGTTGTAGTTTAATGTTGAGCTGTCAGGTTTATGCTTCAGGCCGGCGATTAGATATACGATTGATTTGTCAGGCATATCCATCGCTGAATAAGAATTGGCCAAGGCGCAGCAAGCTTCAATGTCATCTTCTCGGCTTTCTAGTGATTTCTTAAATGAGTGTATTGCCATTTCATAATTGGATTGCTTGAAGAATATATCCCCGACAATGTACCAGGCATGATTTTCATCGTTCTGGAAGTCTCTTCGTATGGTGCCCTTGGCTTTGTTATATATTTTTCCAAGAGCATCCTCATACCTTTTCTTGCGTAATAAGTCATGGATCTCTATGAACGGATCATGCATCGTTGTCACCTGCTAACAATTTTGGTCTTCACCGTATGGCCAATTTGGATTGCAAAGGGTAGGAATGACCAAGCATGGGTCAAGCATGAATGGTATTGGCATTCTAAATCTAATACCGCCTTTAGGGCGCCTTGAGTGCTCTTCTCCATCGGGATGGCCAATATTTCGCTCTCGTTCGCCGCTGGGTTTTCGTTCGTCCGCACCCTTTCTTTTGTTAGGGTTCTCGGGTTTCTGGTACTTGCCCTTTGCAAGCCCCGCAAGATCATAGAAGTTAATCGGGTTGTTGTCTGTATAGATATACAGCTTGTTCAGGCCGCTCTGTTTGGGGGAATCGTCAACTAATCCTAACTCTACTGCTAGCGCTAGATCTGGATCATCAAAGTCATATGTCAGGCCCGCAGGATCACTCTCCACATAGCGCCCAGTCTCGGGGTCGTAATCGCGGAAGTAGTTGTAGTGCAGCCCACTTTCCTGATCGTAGTACTGCCCCGGAAAGCGCAGGTTGAGGGTCAGGCTGCCGGTGGCCTGGCCGACGCCGAAGGCGTCGGAGACCCAGCTCCAGATGGGCTGCTGGTTTTGGTCAGTTGCGACGCGAGGTGTGCCGAGGTGATCGGTATGCAGGTAGAACGGGGTGCTCGATGCAACGCTGCCGTCAGGGGCGTAGCTGACGTTGATGCCCGCTATCGGCATTTCGTCCAGCCAGATATAGAACTGGCTGCCTTGCCGTTGTCCGGCCGCGCTGAGCAAGCGTTCCTCCAACAATTGGCCATCCGGGCCATAGAGGAAGAGGGTCATACCGCTCGCGGTGAGCTTGTGCGTGCGTTGGCCCAGGGTGTTGTAGCGGTATTCGGCCACCGGGGTGCCGCCGATCTTGACCCGTACGAGCCGATTCTGCTGATCGTATTCCAGTTGCCGATCCGGGCGATCCTGGGTCAGGTTGCCGGTGGCATCGCTGGTGACCGAGGTGCCGCCCATTGTTGTGAGTCGGTTGCTGTTGGCCGCATAGCCGAGTTCGGTGGTGGTGCTCGCTTGCGGGCTGCCATCGACAATGGGGGTGGCCGTTTTACTCAGGCGATTCCCGACCGCGTCATAGGCATAGCTCTGCTGCAGGTCGGCGCGTTGTTCCGAGGTGAGGCGGTCGAGGGCGTCGTAGCCGTAGCTGAGATTGCCGAGCAGGCTGCTTTGCAGGGTTTCGATATTGCTGTTGGCGTCGTAGCCGTAGGCGCTTGTCCAGGTGGCGACCTGCTGTTGAGTCAAACGGTAATCCTGGTCGTAGCTTCTCGACAGGCTCAGGCCGTTGGCCCAGGTCAGGCTCTTCAAGGGGCCGAAAGGCAGGTACTGGATCTGGCTGGCCAGGGCCGTGGGCGTGCCTTCACCGACTTGCAGTTGCACCTGGCTGACCTGCCCGGCGCCATTGCGGGTGTAGTGGATGCTGAAACCCAGCGGGTAGTCGATCCGTGTGAGCTGGTTGGCGCCATCGTAGGCGTAGCCCAGGCTGTCGTACTGATCGCCGCCTGCCACGGCGATCGAACGCAATTGGCCGGTCAGGTTGCCACGGGCATCGTAGTGGTAACCGATAACGCCGCTGGCATCCTGAATGGCTGTCAGCCGGCCCACGCCATGATTGCCGTCGGCTGTCATGTCGTAATGGTACTGGACGTTAAGAGCCGGATTGGCGGGGTACTGACGACCCGTCAGGCGGTTGAGCGCATCGTAGGTGTAGGTGGTGACCACACCACGCGCGTCGGTCTTGCTGATGACATTGCCAGCGGCATCGTGGGCGTAGGTGGTGGTGCCGCTGTCGGGGCTGATCAGTTGGGTCAGGTTGCCCAGGCCGTCATAGACGTACTGCGTGGTGACGCCACGCGGATCCTGCACCTGGGTCAGGTTGTCCTGCGCGTCATAGCCGAGTTGCGTCACCCCATTGAGTGGATCGGTGCTCGCGACGAGACGATCAAGGGCATCGAAGCTGCTGGTGGTGCTGTGCTGCTTGGGCGTCTGGCTCAGGGTCGGGTTGTCATTGAGGTCATAGCCGTAGCGATGGACTTGCCCGCCTGCCCCGACGCTGCGCAGCAAACGCCCCAGCTCATCGTAGACCCAGCTTTGCTGCTGGGTGAGGTTGTTGCTGGCATCGCGCAGGCGCTGGGCCGTGCGATTGCCCATGGCGTCGTAGTCGTACTCGACCTTTTCCCCGAGGTTATTGCTTATTGCGACCAGACGCCGGGCGGCACTCCAGGTGTAGGCCAGCCAACTGCCATCGCCGCGGGTGACCTGGGTGATCTGGCCGATGGCATCGTGCTCGAAACTGGTGGTGCTGCCAGCGGTGCTGATGGACGCGAGCCAACCCTGAGGGGTATAGCTCAGCGTGGTGGTCACGCCATTGGCGTCCACCAGGGTTTGGGGGTTGCCGTAGGCGTCGAAATTCGAGAGCTGAGTGACATGACCGAGGGCATTGGTCACCGTGGTCAGATGGCCCTGGGCGTCATAGGCGTAGGTGGTGATGTCCGCGACATCCGTGCGCGGGCCGTCGGCGCTTTCCACCAGGCCCAGGCTGTTGTAGGTGTAGCTCCAGGTGCGTGCCGCCGCCTGAGTGCCGGTGGCGACCAGCGTGGCAGCCAGGGCCAGTGACAGCAGGCTGACGCGATGCGAAATATTCATGGTGCAGTTCCTTCTGTGCTCAGCGCGGGGTCACGGACTGGCTGATTTGTCGTCCTTGGGCGTCGTAGGTGTACTGGGTGATGCGATCCGGCTCGGTGACCTTCACCGGCAGGAAGAAGTCGGCATGCCAGTCGGTGGTGATGGTGCGCGCCTGCGGCGTTCCAGATGCCTCGGTGCGGGAAACCTCCAGACCCCGGTCGTTGTAGGCGTAGGTGGTGAGATTGCCCTTGTTGTCGGTCTTGGTCTTGAGCAGGCCGCGATCGTTGTAGGTGAAGGTGGAGTTGCTGCTGGGGCAGTTCGCTGAGGGTTCCCCATCGATGGCAGCAATTTTCTTGACGCCTTGAATCACTGCGAAATGGTAGGTTGTATTTTTACCAAGTGGGTTGGTAACGGTCGAGGTGCCATCAGCATTGTATGAAATGGTGGTTTTCTCTACATCACCTGACCTTGCGCTGGATGTCGCCCTGCCAAATTGGTCATATGTCCAGGTGACATAACGATCTCCGTTTTCATCGGTAATGCCTGTTAGAAAGCGCGGGAAGGACAGGTCTTCATAATGGAATGTTCGATTCGTAGTGGAACCGCTGATTGTTCTGGATGTTGTTTGCAGTCGCCCTTGTGCATCATGGTTGTAAACGATCGATACGTTGCTCGCAGTCAGTGTCAAAGGTTGTAGTTTCGCGTCTGACGTGAAAGTAAGCGTTTCGCCTGTGTCGGATGTGACAACTGTTTCCGACGCGCTGTGATTGAGCGATATCGAACGGCCGTTGGCGTCTTGTTGAGAAACCATTTTGCCCAGGTTGTCGAAGGTATAAGTCATCTGGCTTGTTGAGGTGTAGCGCCATCCCGCTCCTTCGGCTACCAGTGTGCCAAACTCATCGCTGGGGGCGGTAATGGTCGTCCCTGATCGAGCGAATAACGTTTCTCTGCCATCGGCCTCCACCAGCCGTATTTCGGAGCTTGTGATGACCAGTCTTGTGGACAGGTTATGGCGCCAGTAACCATCCAGGCTGTTATAAATTCTGTCAAAGCGCAGCAGGGGGGAGGAGGAACTAGAGAAGTCGGTTTCGCGCTGGAATTTGTTGCCGATGGTGAGGTTTATCGGGTTTCCAGTGCAGGTATTAGGTGGAGGGGTGCCTTTGTTCTTGGAAAGCGTTACTTCAGGGTCGTACAGGATGGTCATGGAGTCACTGGCCGAGCATGCCCCAACGCTACCTGTTACTGCGAGAACATTAATTCCGGGTCGCAGAGTGACTGGTACGCCTCGGGATTGCAGAAAGGTCACAGCAGCCGTGAATGATCCAGAGTAATTAAAAAAAGGGGTGCCGTTCAGTGTGGCGGTAACGGTGCCGAAGTTTCCGAGCTGGGCACTTGCCCCGCCCTGACCATAAACAGTGATATTGGCGGTTCGTGTAGTCGCCCCATCACTTGGGGAAGTGAAGTTGAGGGTACAGGCTAGCGCTGTACAGGGTGAGATAGCCAATGCCAGAAAAGTGGCTGAAAGTCGCATGCGTCCTTTCTCCGTGCGAGTAAGAGTCCAGTTTTACAAGTGGCTATTTATAGCTGATGCCAGCGCTATTTGCGCTTCTTGAAACGTTTGGAAATGAAGCCTCTCCCAGAGGCCTGTTGGCACGGACTATTGAGGTGGTTCATCTGGCAGAGATGCTGCATTACTGCCGTCATCACTTCATTGTGCGATCGATAAAGCGCAGCCAGCGAACGCCTCAGGCTCACCCACTCACCCATCTCTGCCTGGCCCAGCCGCTCAAGCCATCCACCGCCAGCACCAGCAGGAGCATGGCCAGGATCACCGTGGCGGCCTGGGCTTCCTGGAACAGGCTGAGGCTCATGTAGAGCATCTGCCCCAGGCCGCCAGCGCCAACGAAGCCGAGCACGCTGGCCATGCGGATGTTGTTTTCCCAGCGGTATAGGCTGTAGGCGATCAGTTGCGGCCAGACGCCGGGCAGGGTGCCGTAGCAGAAGGCGACCAGGCGGCCGCCACCGCTCTCGCGGATGGCGTCGGCCGGCTCGTGTGGGATGTTTTCCAGCGCCTCGGCGAACAGGCGGCCAAGTACGCCGGCGGTGTGCAGGGCCAGGGCCAGGGTGCCGGCGTTGGGGCCGAGGCCGGCGGCCAGCACCATCAGCGCGGCCCAGACCAGCTCCGGGATGGCGCGCAGGGCATTGAGCAGCAGGCGCGTGGCGTGCAGGGCGAGGCCGCCGAAGCGTCCGGCGGCTGGCAGCGCCAGGGCCAGACCGAGGATCGCCGCGAGCAGGGTGCCGATGGCGGACATGGCCAGGGTTTCCAGCGCGCCACGGCCAATGGCCTGCAGGTGCGTGGCGGAGAAGTCCGGCTGCAGAAAGCCGCTGGCGTACTGGCCCATCTGTGCCAGGCTGTCGCCAGCCAGCAGAGAACCGAGGTCGATGCCCAGGTAGAGGAACGAGGCGATCACCGCGCCGAGAATGGCGGCAAGCAGGATCAGGTTGCCGACTCTCATGTCAGCCTCGCGCGCAGCAGGCGGCTGAACTGGTCGGCCAGCAGCACCAGCAGCAGGAAGGTGAGTAGCATGCTGGCCACTTCGCCACCGGCGAACATGCGCAGCGACAGGTCGATCTGCTGGCCCAGGCCGCCGGCACCGACGAAGCCCATCACCACCGAGGCGCGGATGGCGCACTCCCAGCGGTACACGGTGTAGGAGAGCATTTCCCCGGCGGCATTGGGCAGCACGCCGTAGGCGAAGGCGGCCAGGCGGCTGCTGCCGGCACCGAGCAATGCGCGGGCGGGGCGGGCATCCACCGACTCGAAGATTTCCGCATAGACCTTGCCGAGCATGCCGGCGTAGGTGATGGCGATGGCCAGCACCCCGGCGGTGGGGCCGAGGCCGACGGCGCGGACGAACAGCAGCGCCCAGACGATTTCCGGCACGCTGCGCAGGAAGATCAGCAGGCCGCGCACCGGCCAGCGCGCCAGGTTCGCCCACCAGGCCGGGCGACCGCCCCGGTGCACGGCGGACAGCGACAACGCACGGCTGGCCAGCAGTGCGCTGGGTATGGCGATGAGCAGCGCCAGGCTCATGCCGGCGGTGGCGATGGCCAGGGTTTCCAGGGTGGCGCGGCCAAGCAGGGCGAGGAACTCGCCATCGTGCGCGGGCGGCCAGAAGCCGGCGAGGAAGTTGCCCATGGCGCGGGTGTTGTCACCGTCCACCAGCACCGCCAGATCCAGCTCGCTCAGGCGCAGGCCCGGCCACAACAGCAGCAGGGCCAGCACCGTGATCAGCAGGCGTGGCAGGGCGGCGGGGTCGCGTGGGGCGGCGGCGCTCAGCATCGCGGGATATGTACCGGCTGTGGCGGCATGGCAGTGCTGGGCGCGGTCTGCAACTGCTCGTTGGCGTACAACGCATCCAACTGGGCGGGCTGCACGTAACTGGCTGGCAGGTCGAAGGCGATACGCCCGTCGCGAATGCCGATTACCCGGGGAAAATGCGCCAGGGCCAGGTCGACCGCATGCAGGCTGGCCAGCAGGGTCATGCCGCGCTCGGCGGCTTCGCGGTTGAGCACGGCCAGGGTATGACCGGCCAGCACGGGATCCATGGCCGAGACGGGCTCGTCGGCGAGGATCAGCTCCGGTGCCTGGTACAGCACGCGGGCGATGCCGACGCGCTGCAACTGGCCGCCGGAGAGCTGGTCGCAACGCTGGTAGAGCTGCTCACTGATGTCCAGCCGTGCCAAGGCTGCCTGAGCGCCTGCGGCATCCAGTGGATGAAGTAGGTTGAGCAAGCCCTTGAGCAGCGACCACTGGCCGAGCTTGCCGGCCAGCACGGCGGTGACCACGCGCTGGCGTGGCGGCAGCGGCGGCGCCTGATGGATCAGGCCGATGCGTGCACGCAGGCGCTGGCGCTGGCCGGGAGCCAGGCGCCAGGGGTTGAGCTGCAGCAGGTCGATCTCGCCACTCGTGGGTTGCAGGCTGGTGGCCAGCAGGCGCAGCAGGGTGGTCTTGCCGGCGCCAGAGGGGCCGATGATGGCCACCCGTTCGCCGGGTCTTACCTGCAGATCGATGTTGTCCAGCGCGACCTTGCCGTTGGCGTGGGCCAGGCCCACGCCACGCAGGGCAATGCTCACTTCAACAGGCCGGCGGCGCGAGCGGCTTCTTCGATGCCAGCGTAGTTTTCAGGCTTGGTCTCGATGAAGCGGCTGGCGGCCTGCAGGTCGAGAATCGCCTTCTGCTCCGGCTTGGCAGGGTCGAGGGCGAGGAAGGCCGCCTTGATCTTCGCTTGCAGGGCCGGGTCGAGGTTGCCGCGCACCGTCCAGTTGTAGTCGTAGTAGGTGGGGGTGGTGGCGAAGACCTTGACCTTGTTGGTATCGACTTTGCCGGCGTCCACCAGCTTCTGCCACACCGAGGCGTTGAGCACGCCGGCATCGGCCTTGCCGGCCTGCACCCAGGCAGCGGTGGCGTCATGAGCACCGGAGTAGGCCACGCGGCTGAAGAACTCCTCGGGCTTGATGCCGTCCTGCAGCATGAAGTAGCGCGGCATCAGGCTGCCGGAGGTGGAAGACACCGAGCCGAAGGCGAAGGTCTTGCCCTTGAGATCCTGCAGGGATTTCACCGCCGGATCGGAGGTGATGAACTTGCTGGTGAACTCGGCGTCCTGCTCGCGTTGCACCAGCGGCACGGCGTTGCCGGTCTTCAGGCGCGCCTGGACGAAGGTGAAGCCGCCCAGCCAGGCCATGTCGATACGGTCGGCGGCCAGCGCCTCGACCACCGCGGCGTAGTCGGCCACCGGCACGAACTGCACCTTCATGCCCAGCTCCTGTTCCAGATAGGCGCCCAGCGGTTTGAACTTGCGCAGCAGCTCGGTGGGGGCTTCGTCGGGAATGGCCGAGACCTTGAGAACGTCGGCGGCTTGCGCGAATACGGCGGATACGGACAGGGCGATACCGGCGGCGAGCGCCAGGGTTTTCTTGAACATGTCGGATTCTCCGGTTCAATGGCGGGGAAGGCGTGCGGAGTATAGTGGCCCAGCGCCCGCGCTGCAGCACGTAGATCGTAGGGTTAAGATGTCGCCTCGATGCCAACTGCCTGGAGCCGTTCGATGACCGCTACGCTGCCCGCCCTGGCCTTCGCCGGGATCGGCCTGATGGGCCTGCCCATGACCCGCCGTCTGTTCGCCGCCGGCTACCCGCTGACCGTCTGGAACCGCACGCCGGACAAGTGCGCGCCGCTGCTGGCGCAGGGCGCACAGCGGGTGGGAAACCCTGCCGAGCTGTGCCGTGACGCCAGAGTGGTGATGCTCTGCCTGGCCAATACCGAGGTGGTGCGCGAGGTGGTGTTTGGCCCGGGCGGAATCGTCGAGGGCGCGCGGCCTGGGCAGTTGCTGGTGGATTTCTCCAGCCTGGAGCCGGCAGCCACCCGGGAAATGGCCGCCGAGCTGGAGGCGCGCACCGGCATGCGCTGGGTGGATGCGCCGGTGTCTGGCGGCACGCCGGGCGCCGAGGCCGGCACCCTGGCGATCATGGCCGGTGGACGTGAAGAAGATGTAGAGCGCGTGCGACCGATACTGGCGCACCTGGGCCAGCGCCTGACGCGCATGGGTGAAGTGGGCGCCGGGCAGGTGACCAAGGTGTGCAACCAGATGATCGTCGCCTGCAATGCGCTGGTGATCGCAGAAGTGGTGGCACTGGCCGAGCGCGCTGGCGTCGATGCCAGCCTGATCGCTCCGGCATTGGCCGGTGGCTTCGCCGATTCCAAACCCCTGCAGATTCTGGCGCCGCAGATGGCTGCCAGTCAGTTCGAGCCGGTCAAGTGGCATGTGCGCACGCTGCTCAAGGATCTCGATACGGCGGTGAAGCTGGCCCGCGAGCAGGGCGGCGCCACGCCCATGAGTGGCCTGGCCGCGCAACTGATGCGCCTGCACGGCAGTCAGGGCTTTCTCGAGTGCGACCCGGCCACGCTGGTGGAACTGCTGCGGGAGCAATGCCCATGAAGATCGCTGCCAACCTGTCCATGCTGTTCACCGAGCTGCCGCTGCGCGAACGTGTGCTGGCGGCGATGCGTGCCGGGTTTGCGGGGGTGGAAATCCAGTTCCCCTACGAGCTGCCGGCCATCGCCTTGAAGGAGGTGCTGGAGCTCAGTGGCCTGCCCCTGGTGTTGATCAATGTGCCGGCGGGCGACCTGATGAGCGGCGGGCCGGGCCTGGCCAGCGTGCCGGCGCGCCAGGTCGAGTTCGACGCTGCGTTGCAGGAGGCGCTGAGCTATGCGGCCATGGTGCGCCCGGCCTGCGTCAACGTGCTGCCAGGGCGCCTGGCCGAGGGTGTGAGTCGCGAGCAGGCGCTGGATTGCCTGGCCGCCAACCTGCGCAAGAGCGCCGAGGCCTTCGCCGTGCTGGGCATCCGCGTGCTGGTGGAGGCGATCAATCCTCTCGATATGCCAGGTTTTCTGATCAACACGCCGGAGCATCTGGACGAGCTGCTGCGGCGAGTGGATCACCCCAATCTGGCAGCGCAGTACGACCTCTACCACATGGCGCGCCAGGGGTTGGACGTGGCGGCCGGCCTGCGCCTGCTGGCCGGGCGTATCGGCCATGTGCAGTTCGCCGACGTACCGGGGCGCGGCGCGCCAGGCACCGGCGAGCTGGCCTTCGCGCCGTTGTTGGGCGCTCTGCGTGACAGCGGTTACGACGCCTGGCTGGGCGCCGAGTACAAACCAGGAGAGGCAGGCACCCAGGCCAGCCTGGGCTGGTTGGCGCAGTGGCAGCAGCAAGAGACTTAGAGGCGTGTATGCGCGTCTGTAGCCCGGATGCAATCCGGGACGCCTGTGCCTGCCAACCCCGGATTGCATCCGGGCTACGAGGCTGAGGCAGTGCGCTAGAACCTGGCTCCGAGCCGTTCCAGTGGTAGCACGTGTGGTGGGAATTGGGCGACGATCTCGGCCAGTGGCATCGGTTTGCTGAACAGGTAGCCCTGCACCTGATCACAGCCGCGCTCCCTGAGGAAGGCCAGTTGCTCGGTGGTTTCCACGCCTTCGGCCACCACCTTGAGGTGCAGAGCATGGGCCATGGCGATGATGGCGTGGACGATTTCGCGATCCTGGTTCGAGTTGACGACGTCCTGAATGAAGCAGCGATCGATCTTCAGCGTGTCCAGTGGTAGTCGGCGCAGGTAGGCCAGCGAGGAGTAGCCGGTGCCGAAGTCGTCGATGGACAGGCTGACGCCCAGCCCGCGAATCCTTTCCAGCAGATTGATGGCCCGGTTGATGTTGCTCAGCAGGGCGCTTTCGGTCACCTCCATTTCCAGCCGTTGGCCTGAACAGTGGGTGTCGTGAAGTATCTGCTCGATGCGATCCGGGAGATGGTCGTTGGCCAGGTTCAGCGCCGAGCAGTTCACCGCGACTTTCAACTGCGGGTAGCCCATCTGGTTGAGGTAGTGCAGGTCATGGCAGGCCTGCTGCATCACCCAGTCGTCGAGCTGGGCGATGAAGCCGTTGGCTTCGGCGATGGAGATGAAGCGATCCGGTGTCAGCAGGCCATGCTGAGGATGCTTCCAGCGCACCAGGGCTTCGAGCTTGGTCAGTTCGCCGCTATTGAGGTCGACGATCGGTTGGTAATAGAGCAGCAGCTCGTTGCCCTGTTGCAGGCAGTTCCGCAGGTCTTCCTCCAGTTGCAGCTCGAAGGAGGCCTTCTGCCGCAGGTGTGGGTTGAAGAAGTGCATCGCATTGCGCCCACTGCCCTTGGACTGGTAGAGCGCCAGATCGGCATGCTTGAGCAGTTCGTCGGGGTTGTTGCCGTCCTGGGGGTACAGGCTGATACCGATGCTGGTGGTCATCACCAGCTTGCGGCCGCTGAGAAAGATCGGCTCTTGCATCTGTTCCAGCAGGCGCGTGGCGAGCAGCCGTGGTGCGATGTCGCTGTCGAGGCTGGCCACCACGCAGAACTCGTCGCCGCCGAAGCGGGCGATGATGTCGCGCTCGCGCAGCGCGCCACGAATGCGCAGGGCGACCACACGCAGGAGTTCGTCGCCGGAGTCATGGCCAAGGGTGTCGTTGATGCGCTTGAAGTGATCGATGTCGAGGAACATCACTGCCAGATTTCGTCCGGTCACCGCGTGTTCTTCCAGGGCGGCGGCGAACACCCGGTTGAAGCCGCGGCGGTTGAGCAGTTCGGTCAGTGGGTCGAAGTGGGCCACCTGTTCCAGCGTGGCGCGGGCATTGTCCAGTTGCGCCAGCAGGGCATTGACGCGCTGCAGGTCGCGCTCCTTGTCGTCGAGCTTGCGCCCGATCCAGGTGGCGATCAGGCTCAAGCTGAGAATCAGCAAGGTGATCGAGGCGACGCTCAGTACCAGTTGCAGGCTGTTGTCGGCACGGCGCATCAGCAGGGGCGTGCCGTCCGGCACCACCAGATGCATGCTGGCCATGCCGGTGTAGTGCATGGAGGTGATGGCCGCGCCCATGACCAGTGCTGCCGAGTATTTCAACCAACGCTGGTGGCGCTGCATGCTGGAGCGAAAATACTCGGTGAGCAGCAAGGCGGCGAAGCTGGCGGCAATGGCGATGGCGATGGCGATGGACAGGGCGAACAGGCCGCCGTGGTAGTAGGCCTCCGCGGGTGAGCGGATGGCGGCCATGCCGCTGTAGTGCATGGCGGCGATACCGCTGCCGATGATGCAGGCCGCCAGGATTTGCCGGTGCAGGCCCGGGCGGGCCTGGGCCATGCAGCTCAGCGCCAGTAATGCCGCGGCCAGGGCGACCAGCAGGGAGAACAGGGTGGTGGGCAGGTCGTAGCGGATGGCCACTGGCGCCTGGAACGCCAACATGCCGATGAAATGCATGCTCCAGATGCCGCCGGCCAGGCACAGGGCGCCGACCAGCACCCAGGTCACGCGCATGCTCCGGCGCTGCATGTAGTCGAGTTGCTTGGTGATGTTCAGCGTACACAGGCTGCCGATCGTGGCGATCACGTAGGACAGCAGCACCAGCCAGGGATCATGACGGCATTCGAGCAGCAACTGGCCGGTGGCAGGTAAATCTCCAAGAAAACGAATAGACAACCCTTCCATAGTCACCCTTGCCTTGTAGAACCCCCTGCGATGTCAGCGTTTTCTGACGCTGGCGGGGCAATGCGGTAGCCGCACCTGGGTTATAGGTCATAGCGCTATTCATTGGGTTTAGCATGCAAATCCATGCTTTGCTCAATATCTGAGCAGTTTTTGCCGCCGCAACATTGCATGACATAAATCAAGCGAATGTTCGCAGACAGCGTGAGGAAAACTGCCTAGATTGCCGGCTCCGGTGGTTGGCCGGTGCTGCCAGGGGGGCGGCGCCACACAGGCCTGGCACTGACACAAGGAGATGGCAAGCCATGCAACCTGATCAGCAAGCCCCGAATGCCTGGCGCATTCTGTTCCTGCTCTTTCTCGCCAACCTGTTCAACTTCTTCGACCGCACCATCCCGGCCATCATCATCGAGCCTATACGCCTGGAGTGGAGCCTGAGCGATCTGCAGCTCGGGCTGATCGGTACCGCGTTCACCATCGTCTATGCCATCGCCGGCGTGCCGCTGGGACGGATGGCCGATACCGGCTCGCGGCGCAAGATCATGGGCTGGGGGCTGGCCGCCTGGAGCGGGCTGACGGCGCTCAATGGCATGGCCTGGAACTTCTGGAGCTTCTTGCTGATTCGTATGGGCATCGGCATCGGCGAGGCCAGTTATGCGCCGGCAGCCAACTCGTTGATCGGTGATCTGTTCCCGGCGCACAAGCGAGCGCGCGCCATGGGCATCTTCATGCTCGGCTTGCCTCTGGGGCTGCTGCTGGCCTTCTTCAGCATCGGCGCCATGGTGCAGGCCTTCGGTAGTTGGCGGGCGCCCTTTCTCATCGCGGCGGTTCCGGGGCTGATCCTGGCGCTGTTCCTGTTCTTCATCCGCGAGCCGCAGCGCGGCGCGGCGGAGAGCACGCCGATGAGCCAGGAGCCGGTGGCCAATCCGTTGCGCAAGGTGCTGGCAATCCGCACCTTCTGGTGGCTGGTGCTGGCCGGGCTGGCCTTCAATTTCGCCACCTACGCCTGCAACGCCTTCATGGTACCGATGCTGCAGCGCTATTTCGGCATGGGCCTGCAGCAGGCGGCGATGGCCACGGGGGTGATCGTCGGCCTGACCGGGCTGGTCGGCCTGACCCTGGGCGGTTGGGTCGCGGACAAGGTGCACCAGCGCTGGGCCAACGGGCGCCTGTTGTTCGCGGCGCTGAGCATGCTTATCGGTACCCTCTGCACCGGCTGGGCACTGAGTGCGGGGCGTATCGAGGTCGGGGTGTTCGTCGGCGTATTCAGCCTGGGCTGGCTGTTCTCCTACAACTTCTATACCTGCGTCTACACCGCGATTCAGGACGTGGTCGAGCCGCGCCTGCGGGCCACGGCGATGGCATTGTTCTTCGCCGGTTTGTACCTGCTCGGCGGTGGCCTCGGCCCACTGGTGGTGGGCGGGCTGTCGGATCATTACGCCAGAACGGCGATGCAGGCAGCGGGCGCCAGCGAGATGAGCGAAGCCTTCAAGGCCGCTGGCCTGCATGATGCGATGCTGCTGATCCCGGTGGCCCTGTTTCTGACCCTGCTGGCCTTGCTCCAGGCCGCCCGCAGCTTCCAGCACGATGCCCAGCGCATGCGCGAGGGCATGGAGCAGGCCGGGCCGGTTTGAGGCGGGGAAGGGGGCGTTCGCGAAGCAGTACGCGGTGGGCGTTTTAGCGGAGCGTTGCGGTGCCAGGTTTGGCATGGCCTGGCGGACTGTTCGCCTAGGCTCCTGAGTCCGCCCTACGCTCCTGAATCTGCCTTACGCGGCCGGTGTTGCGGTACGCCCGGCCGCTGTCTACTGCCGGTTCAGGGCACCAGCAGGATCTTGCCGTCGCGCTCGCCGCTGGCGGCGGCTGCTACGGCGTCCTTGATGTGCTCCAGGTCGTAGGTGGCGGCGATGCGGGTCTTCAGCTTGCCACTGGCGATCAGTTGCACCAGTTCGCCGAACACCTTCATCTGCTGCGCCTGGCTGGCCTGCTGGAACCATTTGGCCAGCCAGAAGCCGCGCAGGGTCACGTCACGAAACACGAAGGAGGCCGGCGATACCTGGCAGGGCTGGCCGCTCATCATGCCGTAGTTGACCAGCACGCCACCGTTGCTCAGCGCCGCCGCCAGGTGGTCGGTGCTGGCGCCGCCGACCGCGTCTATCCCCAGGCGCACTTCGGCTTCGCCGGTTATCGCGCGAACGCGCTTGGCCAGGTCGGGGCCGTCGACCAGCACCACATCGCCGCCTTCGGCCTCGACGCCGGCAATCGCCGATTCCCGACGCACCACGTTGAGGGTCTTGAAGCCACGCAGCTTGGCCAGTTGGATCAGGTAGCTGCCGACGCCGGAGTTGGCCGCGTTCTGGATCACCCAGTCACCGGGCTTGAGGTCGACGAACTCGCTCAGCAGCAGCGAGGCGGTCGGTGGGTTGACTGTGAGCATGGCCAGTTGCAGCGGGTCGCTGTCTGGCAGGGCGATAAGCTTATCCGCTGGCGCGTTCATGGCGCTCACCCAGGTGCCGCAACCCACCGGCAGCAGCACGGTCTGGCCGACCTTGAACTGGCTGACGCCTTCGCCGAGGGCTTCGACGCGGCCCACGCCCTCGTTGCCACCGATCGCCGGCAGCGGCGGCAGCATGCCGTAGGCACCGGTCAGGGTGAGCACGTCGGAAGGATTGATCGGTGCAGCCAGCACCTTTACCCGCACCTGGCCGGCGTCCGGCTCAGGGAGGGTCAGGGCAACGGCTTCGATCACGTCTTGCGGCACCGGGCCGCGGTGTTGGTATTCGGCTTTGAGCATGGTGTTCTCCTGGCAGTGCAAGTCAGTCGAGCCAGTCTAGCTGGCATGACGCAAAGCGGAGTGAATCCTCTGGCATCCATTGTGGTGATAAGCGCGGAGCCGTCTATGCTCTGCCTTGTCGAGAACTGGAGCGTTGCATGGGTAGCGGGTGGTGGTGGATTGGATTGCTATGCTTGGCCTCGTTGGCGCAGGCCGAAACCCTGCATGTCGGTTTCGGTACGCACAAACCGCCTTACGTGTTCGAGGGGGAGCCGCGTGGGCTCGAATATGATCTGGTGAACCAGGCAGCGCGTCACGCGGGCTTCGAGATGGATGCCTACTATGCGCCCATGGAGCGCCTGCACCTGATGCTACGCCGCGGCGAGATCGATGCTATCGCCACTACCCATGAACGCAGCGGAGTCGAGGCCTACTATTCGGATGTCTACATCCATTACCACAATGCCGCCGTGGCGCTGACCAGGCGCGGCTATCGCATAGAGCGCATCGCCGATCTCGAGGGGCATTCGATCAGCGCCTTCCAACGCGCGCGCTGGCTGCTGGGCGAAGAGTTCCAGCGCATGGCCGAGCGCAATCCCGACTATCGCGAGGAAGCCAATCAGATCAACCGCAATCGCCTGCTCTACAGTGGCCGGGTCGATGTGGTGGTGGGTGACAGACGTATCATTCGCTATTTCGACGCCGAGGTGGCCGACCAGGTCGATGTGACCCAGCCCCTGACCTGGTACGACATCTTCGCGCCCACGCCTTATCGCCTGGGCTTTCGTCTCGATGCCCAGCGCCAGCGCTTCAACCAGGGGCTGCGCCTGCTGCGGGAGAGCGGTGAGTATGCGGCCATTACCCAGCGTTATGATGATCACTGAAACCTGAGGAAACCTTTGCATGGCTGTCGGGTGTCCGGTGCTGTAGCACTATGGACAGCCGTTCTTCTCGCGTGCAGGAGGTTTCGATGCCAGTCCCCAAGACCCTCGCCAGCTTCGCGCTGCTCGCCATGCTCGGCAGCCCGCTCGGCCTTGCCGAGGATCGGCAACTGCCCAGTGAACTCGGCACCCTGCAGGTGCATACCGTGGCCGATGGGCTGGCCAACCCCTGGGCGGTCGCCTTTCTTCCGGATGGGCAGGGCTTTCTGGTCAGTGAACGACCGGGCAATCTGCGCCGCATCAGCCTGGAGGGGAGGATTTCCGCACCGCTGGCCGGCGTGCCCGAGGTCTATGCATCAGGGCAGGGCGGTTTGCTGGACGTGGTGCTGTCGCCGGACTTCGCCACGGATCGCCTGGTCTACCTGTCCTACGCCGAAGCCGGTGACGGCGCGGCCGGCACCACGGTCGGGCGCGGACGTCTGTCGGCTGATGCCACGGCGCTGGAGGGCTTCGAGGTGATCTTCCGTCAGCAGCCCAAGCTGTCCAACGGTGTGCACTTCGGCTCGCGCCTGGTGTTCGACCGTGACGGCCACCTGTTCATCGCCCTTGGTGAGAACAACAATCGGCCCACCGCGCAGGCACTCGACAAGTTGCAGGGCAAGCTGGTGCGCATCTACCCGGACGGAAGCATTCCGCAGGACAACCCCTTCGTCGGCCAGACCGGCGCGCGTGCAGAGATCTGGTCATACGGCCATCGCAACCAACAGGGGGCAGCGCTCAATCCCTGGACGGGACGGCTATGGACTCACGAGCACGGCCCGCGCGGTGGCGATGAAATCAACATCCCCGAGGCCGGCAAGAACTACGGCTGGCCGCTGGCCACCCATGGCATCAACTATTCGATGCTGCCGATTCCTGAAGCGAAGGGGGAGGTGGTGGAAGGCACCGAGGCGCCGCACCATGTCTGGGAAAAGTCCCCGGCGATCAGCGGCATGGCCTTCTACGATGCGGAGCGGTTCCCCGCCTGGCAGCACAACCTGTTCATCGGCGCGTTGGCGGGCCAGGCGTTGATTCGCCTGCAACTGCAAGGGGATGAAGTGGTGCACGAGGAGCGTCTGTTGCAGTCGCTCGATGCGCGAATCCGCGATGTGCGGCAAGGGCCGGATGGCTATCTCTACCTGCTGACCGACGCCCCGAACGGGCAGTTGCTGCGCCTGGGGCTGTAGTCGGTCAACAAGGAGCGGGGCGGGGCAGGGGTTGCTGGCGTTGCAACGGCCCCGCAGGGCGGCTTACTTGCGGCTGATGGTGATTTGCCGAGTGCCGCCGTACTGCTGGCCGCTCACGCCCTTGGCAATCTGCTGAATCTCGCCGCCGCCGTTGAGGAAGGCGGCAATCTGTGCCTCCAGCGACTCGCGAGTGGCCACAGCCGCTTCAGGTTTGCTGGATTTACTGTTAGAGGATTTGACGCGCAGGGTAGCCATGAGCTTTCTCTATCTTTCAGTGGGCGGTCGGTGATTATGCCTCAAAGGGCGCCTCCCTGCTTGACTGATTGCCCCTGGGCTGTGCGCCACAACTCTTGCCCGAGCCGAAAAGCGCTTGCCACTCAGCGGCTTGCATGCCCGTGACCGGCTGTCGAATAAGCGCGGATACGGCCCGGTTGCGGCCGAACTGGGGTAGAATGCCCGGCTGTTTCAGCGAGGTGAAAACGCGATGGCCTTGATCGGGCGGATGAATTCTTTACAGGTGGTCAAGCACACCGACTTCGGGCTGTACCTCGATGGTGGGGCCGACGGCGAAATCCTCCTGCCCAAGCGCTACGTCCCCAAGGACACGCCGAGCGAAGTCGACGACTGGCTCAACGTGTTCCTCTACCTCGACAGCGAAGACAAGCTGATCGCCACCACGCAGAAGCCCAAGATCCAGCTTGGCGAGTTCGCCAGCCTCAAGGTGGTCGATATCAACCGCATCGGCCTGTTCCTCGACTGGGGCCTGGCCAAGGATCTGCTGCTGCCGCACTCCGAAGAGAAGCGCCCGCTGCAGCTCGGCGACTACTGCGTGGTCTACCTCTACCTGGACAAACGCACCCGCCGCCTGACCGCCACCGCACGCCTGGATCGCTACCTCGACCAGACGCCGGCCCAGTACCAGGTGGGGCAGGAGGTCGACCTGCTCATCGTCGAGCGCACCGACCTGGGCTTCAAAGCCATCATCAACGGCAAGCACTGGGGCCTGATCCACAAGAACGAACTGTTCAAGTTCGTGCGCAGCGGCATGCGCGAGAAGGGCTATATCAAGGAGCTGCGTGCCGACGGCAAGATCAGCCTCAGCCTGCAACCCATCGGCCGCGAAGCCGCCACCGGCCTGGCCGAGCAGATACTCGAACGCCTGCGCGAGCAGGGCGGCGTGCTGGCGCTGAGCGACAAGAGCCCACCGGAAGCCATCACCGCAGAGTTTCGTGTGAGCAAGGGCAACTTCAAGAAGGCTATCGGTGGCCTGTACAAGGAAGGGCGAATCCGTATCCACGATGACCGCATCGAACTGCTCGAAGGTTGATGCTGCCACGGCTTGAGTCCAACCGCGGCAACTCGCATAATGCGCCGGTCTTCTCGCCGGTGTAGCTCAGTTGGTAGAGCAGCGCATTCGTAATGCGAAGGTCGCAGGTTCGACTCCTGTTTCCGGCACCATAAAAATCAAAGGGTTAGCTTCGGCTAGCCCTTTGTCTTTTTTGGCGGTTGTCCCTGCTAGGCGATTTGGCTGGCCGGTGCGACAGATACCATCCTGATCGAAGCCATATTTATAGATCATCAAGACTGTCGGGCGCGTAAAGCGCTCAGGGCTTCTTCGCGCGTTGGGAGTTTGCGCTTGGCATCTTCTGGTGTGGTAGTGAAGCCTTCCAGGCGCAGGCTGGCGGCATAATTCGACTGGCGAATCTTGGCGTAGTAAGCCTTCTTGGCTTCCAGGGTCAGATTGGGCATGGCTCAAGCCTTGAGCGCGACAGGATGGTGATTATAGCGAATGCGGATCTCAGCATTTTGCACGTCTTTTTCGCTCAGTAGAGCGGCATGCAGCTTGCGGAGGTCGATCACGCGGAAGTCGGCAAAGGACGCGCTGGGCAGAGTACCGTCTTCTATCCACTCTGCCACTTAATCGGCCCGGATGCTGAGGAATCCCCACAAATCTACTCCAGCGCCCGAGCTTGCCGGTGAACCTCGTCACGTAGCAATAGCTCCATCTTG
>NZ_JBQLIX010000014.1:0-115478 GCF_052156495.1 Pseudomonas sp. NCHU5216
ACCAAACTGCCCGACTCATGCAGGCGTCTTCAAGCTATCCCATTGATCAAAATGGGATTTTTGTGGGGATTCCTCAGCCTCTGACCATAGTCACAGCCGCCACATATGGTTTACTGAATGAGATATAACGAGAAACCATTATCGAGCCGAAACGATTTTTACAATACGAATAGACGCCCAAACCAGCGCACTCTGCACCATCAAGCAAATAGGCTTCCGTCAAGTAGGAATCCCACGCAAGCCTGTTTGTATAGTCTTGAGTGATATCAAACAGTTTTTCCTGACCACACTCGATCTCGATCTGGTGCTTTATAGTCTTCATCGTCAACACTGATTAGATGGAAGGCAGTACTAATCCGATAGTAGAACGTTCCATTTAACTTCGCACCATGCCGTTACGCCTGGTACTGAAAAGCCTTCCAAATCATAGTTTTATCAGCAGCTCTCAAACGCTTTCCACCATGGCGCTCACCAAATAGGCACTCTGCACGGTTCCCGGATTGCATCCGGGCTACGCAGCTCGCTGCGGCTGAATAGCCAGGCCGTTGTAGAAGAGGCTCTTGCTACTCCGCCTTTTGAGCACCCCGCTGTATCACCGTCCGCCTACTGCTAGCACCCTCTTCCGTACCAAACAGACGGGCGTAACGCAGCGTGGCGTTGGCGTGTTCGCGCATGATGCCTTCGGCGCGGGCGCCCTGGCCGGCGAGTACGGCGTCGACTGCAGCGTGGTGTTGCAGGTGGGCGAAGTTGAAGCGGCGGTATTCGCGATCCAGGTGGGCGCGGTCCACCGCCAGGGCGCTGACCGAGGCGAATGGCAGGTGGTCGTTGCGCGCCAGGGCGGTGGCGATGGCCGGGTTGCCGCTGGCTTCCACCAGGGCCTGGTGAAAGCGCAGGTTGATGTCGTGGTAGCGGGCCAGGTCTTCTTCGCTGAGGTAGCCCTTGTCGAATAGCTGGTCGCCCTGCGCCAGGCATTCCAGCAATACCGCGCGCACAGCCTCGGAGACGCCGCGCTCGGCGGCCTGACGGGCGGCCAGGCCTTCCAGCACGCCGCGCACTTCCACCGCGCCGGCTAGTTCCTCTTCGCCCAGTTGGCGCACCGCGTAGCCGCGTGCGCCATGGCGAATCAGCAGGCCTTCCTGCTCCAGCACGCGAAACGCCATGCGTACCGGCATGCGCGATACCCCCAGGCGCTCGGCCGTGGGGATCTCGGCGATGCGCTCGCCCGCCGTCAGGCTGCCTTCGGCAATCATCTGCCGCAGCAGCGCCAGCACCCGTTGTCCCGGCCCGCTCATGACTTCTCCTTATTGGATCCAATGGCGCCAGTCTACGGCAGCCAATGACCAGGTCAATTCGGCATTTCGTGCGATTAACGCCCATTAATGGATCCATAAACCTGGCTTTAGCTGGCAATTCAACCCTCGCAGGCGGACTATTGGATCCAATAACAACAATAGCCTCGAGGAGGTTGCCATGTTCCCGAAGAATGCCTGGTACGTTGCCTGCACGCCGGACGAGATTGATAGCAAGCCATTGGGCCGCACCATCTGCGGCGAGTCGATGGTGTTTTACCGTGGCCCGGAAAACCGCGCCGTAGCGCTGGAGGACTTCTGCCCGCACCGTGGCGCGCCGCTGTCGCTGGGTTACGTCGAGGATGATTTGCTGGTCTGCGGTTACCACGGCCTGGCCATGGGCTGCGATGGCAAGACCGCCGCCATGCCCAACCAACGCGTGCAGCATTTCCCCTGTATCCGCCGCTTCGCGGTGATCGAGCGCTACGGCTTCATCTGGGTCTGGCCCGGTGACGAGGAGTTGGCCGATCCGGCGCAACTGCCGCACTTGGAGTGGGCCGAAAGCCCCGAGTGGGCCTACGGTGGCGGCCTCTATCACATCGCCTGCGACTACCGGCTGATGGTCGACAACCTGATGGATCTGACCCACGAAACTTACGTGCACGCCAGCAGCATCGGCCAGAAGGAGATCGACGAGGCGCCGGTCAACACTCGCGTCGAAGGCAGCGAGGTGATCACGAGTCGCTTCATGGAAAACATCTCCGCCCCGCCCTTCTGGCGCGCGGCGCTGCGCGCCAACGGCCTGGACGAGGACGCACCGGTGGATCGCTGGCAGATCTGCCGCTTCACCCCGCCTAGCCATGTACTGATCGAGGTGGGCGTGGCCATTGCCGGGCATGGCGGTTATGAAGCGCCCGATCAGTACAAGGCCAGCAGCATCGTGGTCGACTTCATCACCCCGGAGAACGACACCTCCATCTGGTACTTCTGGGGCATGGCGCGGCGCTTCAAGGTGGATGACGCCGAACTCACCGCGCGCATCCGCGAAGGCCAGGGCAAGATTTTCAGCGAAGACCTGGAGATGCTCGAACGCCAGCAACGCAACCTGCTGCGCCACCCGGAGCGCAACCTGCTCAAGCTCAATATCGACGCTGGGGGCGTACAGGCGCGGCGCATCATCGAGCGTCTGGTCAAGGCCGAGCAGGCTCAGGGCGACGGGCAGATCCTGGCCAGGAGCGCATCATGATCGAGGTCATCATCCGCGCCATGCGCCTGGAGGCCGAGGGCATCCTCGGCCTGGAACTGGTGGCGGCCGATGGCGTGCCGCTGCCGCCCTTCGAGGCCGGCGCGCATATCGACCTGCACCTGCCCAACGGGTTGATCCGCCAGTACTCGCTGTGCAACGACCCAGCCGAGCGCCAGCGCTACCGCATCGCAGTATTGCGTGACGCGGCCTCGCGCGGCGGCTCGCAGGCCGTGCACGAGTTGCTGCGCATCGGCCAGCGCCTGAGCATCAGTGCGCCGCGCAATCTGTTCGCCCTGGACGAGCAGGCACCGCGCAGCTTGCTGCTGGCCGGGGGCATCGGTATCACCCCGCTGCTGGCCATGGCCTGGCGTCTGTATGCCATCGGCGCGGATTTCGACCTGCACCAGTGTGTGCGCTCAGCCAAGCTCGCCGCTTTTGCCGAACGCCTGGCCAGCGCGCCCTTCGCCGCGCACACGCATCTGCACCGCGACGATGGCGACGCAGCGCAGAAGCTCGATCTGCCCGCCCTGCTCGCTGCCGAGCCGGCTGGCAGCCAGCTCTATGTGTGCGGCCCCAATGGCTTCATGGAATACGTGCTGGACACAGCCCGCGCCCAAGGCTGGGCGGAAGAACGCCTGCACCGCGAGTACTTCGCCGCGCCGGAGGCTGAGAGCGGCGGTGGCGCCTTCACCCTGCGCATCGCCAGCAGTGGTCTGGAGCTGCAGGTGCCGGAGGATCGCAGCGCGCTGGAGGTGCTGGAGGACGCCGGTTTCGACATCCCGGTATCGTGCGGCCAGGGCATCTGCGGCACTTGTCTGACTCGTGTGGTGGATGGCCAACCGGAGCACCGTGACCTGTTTCTCAGCGAGGAGGAAAAGGCTCGCAACGACCAGTTCACTCCCTGCTGCTCGCGCGCGCGCAGTGCTTGCCTGGTGCTGGATCTGTAAGGGCTGGTGCGCGCAGCGCCCCCTACGGACGCAAGGAACGGCGCCTATTTTGTTGAGGCGCTATGTAGCCTAGCCCCCTCTCCCTAACCCTCTCCCCGAGGGGAGAGGGGATGGTTTGGTGTGGCTGGAGGCTTGGGCACTCGCCTGTTTTGACTCCCCTATCACGCCTGCGGAAGCGGGTGTTCGTAGCCTGAAGCCTGCGAGCCGCCTGTAGCACTCTCCCTAACCCTCTCCCCGAGGGGAGAGGGGATGGTTTGGTGTGGCTGGAAGCTTGGTGCGCGTCTGCCTTGACGCCCCCATCACGCTTGCGGAAGCGGGTGTTCGTAGCCCGGATGCAATCCGGGGATTTGAGTCAGCCGATCCCGGATTACATCCGGGCCACGGGCGGCTTGATCGTTAGCGACTGGCAAAGGCGCCGCGCAAACCGTCTTCGATCAGTTGCCAGGCCTGTTCGGCGGACTCATCCGGCCCCAGGTGGGTGAACATGTGGTCGCAGCCGGCGAACAGGCGTTCCTGCACGGCGACGCCGGCGTCACGCAGCTTGGCGGCGTAGGCTTGGCCCTCCTCACGCAAGACGTCGTATTCGGCGGTGATCAAGGTTGCAGGAGGGAGCCCACGCAGTTGCTCGACCGAAGCCAGCGCCGGCGAGGCCAGCGGGTCGCGCGCCTGTGCCGGGTCGGCCAGATAACAGCTCACGAAGAAGTTCATCAGTCCGGGCCGCAGCAGCGGTTTGGCCAGCGGTGATGTCTTGCCTTCGGCCGGCGCGGCCAGATCCAGCGCGGCGTAGTCGATCACCTGATGCACCACGCGCAGGCGCTGATGATTGCGCGCCAAGGCGGCAACGCCAGTGGCCAGGTTGCCGCCGGCACTGTGCCCGCCGACTGCCATGCGCCAGGGGTCGATGCCCAATTCGGCGGCGTTGTCCGCCAGCCACTCCAACACCGCATAACACTGGTTCAGGCCCGCCGGAAAGGGATGCTCAGGCGCCAGTACATAGTCGAGGTTGACTACCAGACAGCCGAGGTTGTGCGCCAGGCGCCGGCAGTAGCTGTCGTCGTGCTCCGGCACGCCAGCGATGAAGCCACCGCCATGCAGGTTCAGGTACACCGGCAGCGCAACTTCGGCTTGCGTCTGCGGCCAGTACAACAAGGCCCGAGCGCGCCCTTGCGGCGTCTGGATATAACGGGTTTCGCGAGCATGCAGCGGATACTCGGAACGGGCGTAAACGAAGCTGGCTTTCATCCGCTTGGCGAACGCACGTAACAATTTGGCACCGAGGGTTTGCACTAATTTCATCGCAGAGTTCTCGTCACGGCGGGTCGGACAGAGGGGCATCGAGCAGATTGTCGAGGCTCAGCAACACATCGCCGATATAACGCTCCAGGCTGCCATCGGCCTGACCAGGAGTGGTGTCGAGCAGACGTTTGCGTGCGAAGCGGTAGGCCAGGCGCTGCTTGTGCAGCGCCTCGGCCCGTTCGGGCAGCAGCGCGGTCGCGCTGGCGAAATCCGCTTCGATCTGCTCATCCAGGGCAATAAAACCGCTCTGATCCAGATTGAGCGAGTGGCCCCCCAGCACCCGCGCGCTGCGTGCCAGCGCGTTGAGCAGCAACTCGCCAATGGTCTGATTCAGGCGCTGCAGCACCTGGCGCGGTGCGTCCGTCGGCGAGTCATGCTGCTGTAGCTGCGCCTCCAGTTGCAGGCGGGCATCGAGCAAGGCCACCAGTAGCTGCGGGTAACGCGGTGCCTGCTCGCGAGGTACGCGGGCCAGCTCTGCGTGGCGAGCCAGCAGGGTCTCGACTGCCTGGCGCAAAGGTGCAGGCCAGGGCTGCTGGTCGAGCTGGCGACGCAGCCCGTCACGAGCCTGCTGCATACGCGCCAGGTGGCGCTCGTCGGGGCGAGCACGCGGGTCGGCGTCGAAATACACCAGGGCGTTGGCCGTCAGCAGCACCGCCTGGGTGCGCAGCGACGGCTGTGCCCAACTCAGCGAGGCCGCAGCGCATAGCGCCAGGGTCAACGCCAGACGCCCCATCAACCCGCCACCTGCTTGCCACCACGCGGCAACAGCAGCCAGGCCAGCGCTGGCAGCAGGATCAGCGCGCCGAGCATGTTCACCAGGAACATGAAGGCCAGCAGGATGCCCATGTCGGCCTGGAACTTGATCGGCGAGAACACCCAGGTGGCCACGGCGATGGCCAGGGTCAGGCCGGTGAGCAGCACCACCTTACCGGTGGCCAGCAGCGCACTGTAGTAGGCCTCGACCAGGCTGTCGCCGGCCTTCATCCGCGCCAGCAACACGCTGAGCACGTACAGCGCGTAGTCGATGCCGATGCCCACGCCGAGGGCGATCACCGGCAAGGTCGCCACCTTCACGCCCATGCCCAGGGCCACCATCAGCGCCTCGGCCAGCACCGAGGTAAGCATCAGCGGCAGGATCGCCGCGAGCACCGCGCGCCAGTTGCGGAAGGTGATCCAGCACAGCAGGATCACCGCGCCGTAGACCCAGTAGAGCATCTCGTGCATGGCCTTCTCGACCACGATATTGGTGGCCGCCTCGATACCGGCGCTACCGGCGGCGAGCATGAACTTGACGTCGGGCAGCGACTGCTGGGCGATGAAGGCCTCGCTCTCGGCCACCACCCGCGACAGGGTGGCGGCCTTGTGGTCGGCCAGGTAGACGTACAGCGACAGCAGCGAGCAGCCCTGGTTGAACAGCTCACGCGGTGCGCGGGTCTGCACGGCGCCGAGCGCGCCTTCGTTGGGGATCAGCTCGTACCACTTGAGGTTGCCCTCGTTGTAGCCGGCGCTGGCCATCTTGCTCAGGCTGGCCATGGAGTTGGTCGCCTCCACCCCCGGCAATTGCTCCAGGCGCCAGGCCAGTTCGTCCACCGCGGCCAGGGTGTTGTAGCGCGTGCACTGATCCTCGGGGGTGCGCACCATGATCACGAAGATGTCCGAGCTGGCGGCATAGTGCGTGGTCATGAAGGCGGCGTCGCGGTTGTAACGCGAGTCGGCGCGCAGCTCCGGCGCACCGGGGTCGAGGTCGCCGATCTGCAACTGGCTGCCGACGAGCTTGCCGCCCAGCGCCAGCACGGCGCCGACCAACAGCGCCGCCACCGCCCGGCGCGGCGTGGCGAAGCGCGACAGGCCACTCCACAACGGATGCCGTTCGTGCCCGCCCTGCTGGTCGCGCAGGCTGCGCTGCGCCGCCTTGGCGCTGACCCCGGTGTAGCTGAGCAGCACCGGCAGCAATATCAGGTTGGTCAGCACCAGCACCGCCACGCCGATGCTGGCGGTGATGGCCAGGTCGCGGATGACCTGAATGTCGATCACCCAGAGCACGGCAAAACCCACCGCATCGCTGATCAGCGCGGTGAGCCCGGCAAGGAACAGGCGGCGGAAGGTCATGCGTGCCGCCACCAGGCGCGACAGGCCACGACCGATGTCCTGCATGATGCCGTTCATCTTCTGCGAGCCGTGGCTCATGCCGATGGCGAACACCAGGAAGGGCACCAGGATCGAATAGGGATCCAGCGCGTAGCCCAGCGACGCCAGCAAGCCCACCTGCCAGAGCACACCCACCAGCGAGCAGGCGACCACGGCGAAGGTGCTGCGCAGGCAGCGGGTGTAGGCCAACAGCATGGCCACGCTGACCAGCACGGCGATAACGAAGAACAGCGCTACCTGGCCCAGGCCTTCCAGCAGATCGCCAACGATCTTAGAGAAACCGGTGATGTGGATGCTCACGCCCTCGGCCTGGTACTTGGCGCGCAAGGCTTCCAGTTGCTGCGACAGCGCGGCGTAGTCCAGCGGCTCGCCGGTCTGCGGGTTACGGTCGAGCAGCGGCAGGAAGATCACGCTCGAATGCATGTCACTGGCCACCAGTTGGCCGATCTCGCCGGAGCGGGCGACGTTGGCGCGCACCTCGTCGAGACTGGCGGGCGAGCCGTCGTAGCCGTCGGGGATCACCGTGCCGCCGTCCAGGCCTTCTTCGGTCACCGCCGTCCAGCGCGTGGTCGGCGTCCATAGCGACTTCATGTAGGGCCGGTCGACGCCGGGCAGCAGGTACAGCTCGTCGTTGAGCCGCGCCAGGGTGTCGAGGTAGGCGGCGTTGAAGATGTCGCCCTGCTGGGTGGCCACGGCGATGCGCAGCACGTTGCCGACGCCGCTCAGCTCGCTGCGCTGGGCAAGGAAGTTGGCGATGTAAGGGTGCTGGGTGGGGATGGTTTTCTCGAAACTGGCATTGATGCCGATGCCGCGTGCCTGCCAGCCGAGCAGCAGGGTCAACACCAGGCACAGCAGGATCACCAGCAGGCGGTGATTGAAGATGGCACGCTCGACGACATTGCCCGAACGCGGATCGAAGGTATCCAGATGCGCGGCGACGGTCGGCTCGGCATCGGCAGGACTCTCGAATTTCACTACGCACTCCTCAGGCGTGGCACCCGCCACGCAGACAGGGGATCACTCAGCGCTGGGCCGACTGTTCAGGGATTTGCTCGGTGGCAACGCCACTCAGGCCGGCGCTGGCGAGGCTGCCATTGGCGGCCTGGACGACGCTGGCCAGGCCCGGAGCCAGGCGCAGCGAAAGGCTGCGCGCACTGCGACTGCCCGGCTGCGCGACCAGCAGCTCACCGCCCTGCCCGGCCAGCAGCAAGTGCCCGTCGGCCAGCTCCAGCGCGGCGGCCAGGGCCGATTCCACGCCGGTATCCAGCGCCTGCCAGGTCTCGCCGCCATCGGCCGACCACCAGGCATTGCCACGCAGGCCATAAGCCAACAGCCCCTCCCGGGCGGCAAGCAGGCCGAAGAAGCTGCCCTCATAGGGCGATGGCAAGGCGGTGAAACGCTCACCGCCATCCGTGGAACGCAACAGCAAGCCGCGCTCGCCGGCGATGTAGAGGTCGCCGCGCCAGGCGCGAATGGCATAGAGGTTGAGCCCCTGCGGGTTGTCCAGGTGCTGCATCCAGCTCTGCCAGCTCTGCCCGCCGTCCTCGGTGCGCAGAATCAGGTTGTAGGCGCCGACCAGATAGCCGACCCGATCATTCTGGAAGTGCAGGTCGAGAAAGGGTTTGTCCGGGCCGTCGTCGACCATCGCCTGGGCCTGCGCGATGGCGGTTTCATCGCCGGACGCCTGGGCGTCCTGCAGGATCTGCCTGGCGGCCTGGATGCCGTCGAGCTGCTTGTGCCAGGTTTCACCGCCATCGCTGCTGTGCAGCACCACGCCGAGATGGCCGACCGCCCAGCCCTGCTGGGCATCGACGAACTGCACGGCGGTGAGGTTGACGCTGACCGGCACCGCTACCTGGCGCCAGTGCGCGCCATCGTCATCGGACAGCAGGATGATGCCGCGCTCGCCCACGGCCACCAGGCGCTGCCCGGCACGGGCCAGGCCGAGCATCACGCTGCGCTCGGCCTTGGCGCTTTGCAGCGCCGGGCGCTCCAGCACGGCGGGGGCCGCTTGCACGGCCAGGGCGAAAACACCGGCCAGCAGCAGGACGAGCCCGCCGAGCCCTTTCGCTAAGACTTTCATCGAAACCTCCTCGAAGGCCGGGGCAGCAGCGCCGCCCCGGTCGCTCGACTCAACGGATACTGGAGTTGGCCATGGCATCGGGGGTGAAGAAGGAGGCAGAAGGCCGAGGGATCTTCTGGTACTGCACCTTCAGGTCGTTGCTCGATGAGTTGAGGAAGTAGGCACCGGTGTCGAGGTTGTAGCTACCCCACATCACCTGCGCGGTGAGGGCCGGCATGTCCGGTGCCAGCAGGGTCAGGCTGTACATCTGCCGACCCAGGCGGCCCTGAGCGTCGTAGCCGTCCACCAGCAGCACCTGCCAGGAATCCTCATCCACGTAGTAGGTACGGCGTGGCACCACGTGGCGCTTGCCAGCCTTGAGCGTGGCTTCCACCACCCACACGCGGTGTTTCTCCCAGCGCACCAGATCCGGGTTGAGGAAGCGCGGCTGCACCAGTTCGTCACTGCTGGCCAGTGCGGCGCGGTTGTTGTTGTAGGGCACCAGCAGCTCCTTCTTGCCCACCAGTTTGAGGTCGTAACGATCGGTCGGGCCGAAGATCATGAAAGCTTCGTCGAACAGACCGACGCCGGAGGTGACGAAATCAGGCGTGTCGTAGGCGATGTTCGGCGCACGGCGCACCCGGCGCTGGCCCACCAGATACTGCCAGGCCGCGCGCACCGAAGGGTCGACGTCCCAGTGGGTCATCAGCCCTTCACCGGCCTTGGAGGACGGCAGCTCGGTGTACAGCTTGCCCCACAGGTACTTGCCGCCGAAGCTCTCCAGGTTGCCCTCCTCGAAGTAGTAGGGGAACTGGTAGGAATACTGCGCGCGGGTGGCCTGCACCTTCTTGCCGCCAGCAGTCATCAGCCAGGTGTCGAAGGGCGAGCTGATGGTGTCGCCGCCCTGCCAGGACAGGCGATAGTTCCACAGCACCTCGGCGCCGTTCTGCGGAATCGGGAACGGGATGCCGCCATAGGCGTTGCTGACCTTCTCGGTGGCCACGTCGAGCTGGGCGCGGGTGGCGTTGGCGAAGGTGTTGTCATACACCCACTGCGGCGCGGCGGCACTGCGATGGGTCGGGTAGACGTCGAGGCGGTAGTCCGGGTACTTGCCCATCAGCAGCTTGGTGCCTTCGGCCAGCAGCTCGCTATATTGGTTCATGTTGGCGGCGTTGATGCTGTACAGCGGCTTCTCCCCGGCAAAGGGATCAGCGCGCTTGTCGCCGCTCTTGTAGCCGGCCGGCACCTGGGTATAACCGCCGTCCCAGGCCGGGATGCTGCCGTCGGCATTGCCGGCGCGCTCTGCGCCCATGGGGGTGAGATCGGTCTTCAGATGCGCGGCCTGCTCGGGGGAAACGGCAGCCTGCGCCAGGCCGCCAGTGAGCAGGGCCAGGCTGCAGAGGGTGGAAATCAGTGTCTTGTTAGGCATGGTCATTACACCTGTTGTTGTTCTTAGAAAGTGGTCTTCACGTACAGCGAGACGAAGTCGCGGTCGGCCAGCGATTGCGCGTAGCTGAAGTTGCCGTCTTCGCGCAGGCCGGCTTCCGGCGCGCCGAAGAAGTTCACGTAGTTCAGGCCCATCTCCCAGCGCTGCAGGTAGGTGGCCTTGAGGCCCACGCTCCAGTCGCCGGCATGGGTGTTGCCGAAGCCGGACTTGCTCACCGCCGAGGAGCGGCCATCGAGCACCACGCCGACGCCGATCGGCACGCTCAGATCAAGGCCATCGGCGATCTGGAAGTACGCAGGTTCGGCCAGCACGCGCAGGGCCGTGGCATCGCGGGTGGTGTTGCTGTCCAGCGCGGCGCGGTTGTCGGTGACGCTCAAGGTGCGGTTCCACGCCAGCTCGGCGAGGATCGAGCCACCATCCCAGAGCGCCGACGGCGACAGCAGGTAGATGGTCGACAGGTTGACGTGCGCGGTGCGGCCCTTGGCGTAACGCGCCTCGCCGTTGTTGTCTGCCGCCTGGCCGGGCGCGATCACCTGCAGGTTGCTGACCAGCGGCGCGTTCCAGCGCAGCGAGGCCTCACCGGCGAAGTTGAAGTCGCCATGGGCGGTGGAGAAGCTGGCGCCGACGGTCTTGATGTCCTCGGCGAACACCTGGCGATAGGACGCAAGCACGGGCGACGGCCCGGCGGTGTTGACGTAGCCATACAGACCGCTGGGTGCCTTGTCGTGGTACTGGGCTGCGTAAAGGCCCAGCTCCAGCTCGGTGCCCTCGGGTTTGAAGCGCAGTTGCACGCCGCCCTGGCCGCTGTTCTTGGCCTCGATGTCGCTGGCGTGCAGGGTGCGCCCTCCGGTGGCGTCGGTCAGTGCACCAGAACCGTCACCAATGCCGTCGAGGTCGCTCAGGTAGCTGCCGGCGCCCGGCAGGTTGGAGCGCTCCCACTCGAACTGGTAGTAGGCGCCCACCGAGAGCTGCGGGTTGATCTGCAACTGCCCGGAAATCTGGTTGACCGGGCGCAGGATCTCCTTGAACTGGCTGCCCGGCACGCTGAGCAGCTTGACCACATCGGTCGGCCCCTGTGCGGCGCCGATGCCGTTGCCACCGTAGAACAGGCTTTCGCCGTAGACCAGGCTGTGCCGGCCCAGGCGCAACACGCCCTGGGAGGTGTCGCCCAGCTCACCGCGCAGGTAGACAAAGGCGTCCAGCAGCTCGGCGTCACGCCCGTGCAGGTCGCGGGTCTTGGACAGGAAATGCGGCTGCTCGCTGCTGTCGGTGTCGTCGTTGTAGACGAAGTCATACCAGGCCGCGCCGCTGACGCGCAGGCCGTAGTTGCGATGACTCAGATCCATCTCCGAGAGGATGTCGAGGCGATTGGAAACCAGCCCACGGCTGAAATTCTTGTCGCCCTGGCTCTGGATCGAGGGGAACAGGCCACCCGCCGTGGGCGCATTGGTGAGCCGGTCATCGGCACGGTTCAGGCGCCAGGCCTGGCTGTACTTGAGGGTATTGTCCCAGCGCATTTTCCAGTCGCTGTCGCCCAGATCGATCTGCGCCGCCATGGCCGGCACGCTGCTGGCAAGGCTGACGGCCAGGGCCAGCGAGCGAACGCTGGTATTCGCTTGTATGTGCTTCATGTCGTTCCTCATTGTTTTTGTTGTGCAGAGGCAACGGCTGCCGGCACAGGCAGCCGCATTACAGGGGTGCTACGACCTCGTGGGTTCAGAGATAGGTGGAGGCCAGGCCGCCATCGACCGGCAGGTTGATGCCGTTGATCCAGCGCGACTCGTCGGCGCAGAGGAAGGCGATCACCGCCGCCACCTCGTCGGCATAGGCCGGGCGCTTCATGCGGTGGGCGTCGGCCTCGGTGCGCTGGCTACCGAGCATGGCCACGAAGTCACCGAGGATCGGCGTGAACACCGGCCCCGGTGCCACGCTGTTCATGCGCACCGAATGGGCCATGAACCAGGGTTGCGCCTGAGTGATGCTCCAGACGATCAGCGCCTCCTTGAAGTACTGGTAGCAGGTCTGCGGCGGCACCGGGTTGGCCGCCAGCCAGGCCTCGCCAGCAGCGAAGCCTGAGGTGGCCGCCAGTGCCTTGTGCTGCTCCAGGCGCTCGGGCCACTGCGCGCCGAGAATCGACGCAACGTTGACGATGCTGCCGCCGGCTTTGATGCGCGGCAGCACGGCCTCGGTCAGGTGACGCAGGCCGAGGTAGTTGACCCGCGCCAGCAGGTGCGGGTTGGCCGTGCCGGGCACACCGGCGATGTTGCACAGCCCGTCGATTTGCGCCGGCAGCTGGGCCACGGCCTGGTCGATGCTGGCCGGGTGCTCCAGGTCGATCTCGACGAAGCCGTCGAGGCTCATGTGCGGTTCGCTGCGATCCAGGCCGATCACCCGCGCGCCGTGAAAGCGCAGCAGGCGTGCGGTCTCGGCGCCAATACCGGAGGCGACGCCGGTCACCGCCAGGGTCTTGCCTTGCAGATTCATGTTTTGCGTCCTCTTGTTCTTGTTGTGTTCGCTAAAAGCTCGGTCAGAAGGGATAGCGCGGCGGCGTATCCTTGATGGTCACCCACTGCCACTGGGTGTATTCGTCCCAGTCCGCCGGGCCGCCGACGCTGCCGCCGTTGCCGGAATTGCCGCGCCCGCCGAAGGGGTTGATGCACTCGTCGGCCACGGTCTGGTCGTTGATGTGCAGCAGGCCGCAGTGCAGGCGCTCGCCGATGGCCATGGCACGCCCGACCGAGGGCGAGATCACCGCAGCGGACAGGCCATACTCGGTAGCGTTGGCCAGCTCGACCGCCTCGTCGTCGTCATCGAAGGGCACCACACAGGCCACCGGGCCGAAGATTTCCTCGTCGAAAGCCGGCATACCGAGGCGCACGCCAGAAAGCACGCTGGGCTTGTAGAACAGGCCGTCAGCAGGCCCACCCTCCTCCAGGCGCGCACCCGCGGCGACGCTGGCCTCGACGATCTGGCAGACCCGCGCGTGCTGGCGCTCGTTGATCAACGGGCCGATATGCGCCTCGCCGCGGGCGGCATTGCCCACCGTCAGGGCGCGGGCCTTGGCCACCAGCAGACGGGTCAGCTCCTCGGCAATCGAGGCGTGGGCGAGGATGCGCCCGGTGGCCATGCAGATCTGCCCCTGGTGCAGCCAGGCACCCCAGGCGGCGTTGCTGGCGGCCAACTCCAGGTCGGCGTCCTCCAGCACGATCAGCGAATTCTTGCCGCCCAGCTCCAGCGCCACCTTCTTCAACGTGCGCCCGGCCGTCTCGGCCACCTTGCGCCCGGCAGCGGTGGAGCCGGTGAAGGCGATCATCTTCACCTGCGGGTTCTCGCACAGCGCCACACCGGCCTCGGCATGGCCCGGCAGCACCTGCAGTAGCCCCTGGGGCAGCCCGGCAGCCTCGAACAGGCGGGCGATAAGAAAACCACCACTGACCGGCGTTTGCGGATCGGGCTTGAGCACCACCGCGTTGCCAGCGGCCAGCGCCGGCGCCACTGAACGCAGCGACAGCACCAGCGGGAAATTGAACGGCGAGATCACCCCAACCACACCGTGCGGCACGCGCCGCGCATAGGACAGGCGGCCGGCCTCGCTCGGCAGTACCAGGCCATGGCCCTGGGACAGCAGCCCGGCCGCCTGGTGCAGCAGGACGATGGTCTCACGCACTTCATGGCTGCCCTTGAGGATGCTGCCGCCGGTTTCCCTCGCCACGAACAGCGCCAGCTCGGCAAAATGCGCCTCGGCATAGCCAGCGGCGCGGCGGAAGATCAGCGCCTTTTCCCTTGGCCCCAACGCATGCCAGGCCGGTTGCACCTGGCTGGCGGCACGGCAGGCCTGCTCCACGTCGGCGGCGTTGGCCAGACCGGTCATGGTCAGCGGGGTATTGGTCGCAGGTTCGCGCACGGTGTTCACCCCACCCAGCGGGGTGACCCAGGCGCCGTTGAAAATCTTCTCGCGCCACTGCTCTTCGCGCAGGAAACCAGCCTCTTTGACTGCGGACATATCGCACTCCGATGTTCTTGTACTTGTGAGGGCACCGCTCGCGGTATCGGTCGCGAGCCAGGCCTTGCAAGCACTAGAGCAAGCGCTGTGCCCACTCGCCGAGAAAACTCATGCGGAGGCTCTAATCCGGCACTTTCGTCCAGCTTTCGAGCAGTCGACGGGCTTTTCTTGCCAAACTGAAATTACGCAAATGATCAAAGTTATGCTAATTAACTATCTACCCATTGATGATTTGATGAAGCGAGTCGACACCCATGGAGACGCCCAAACACCTGTTCAGCGACTTCGCCCAAGGCAAGGATCCCAGCCCGCTACGCGGCGACAGCTCGCAGTTGCAGCAGGATCAGTCGCCGACCACGGCGGAACTGGCCGAATGCCTGTTCTTCTCCCCCAGTGACGGGCGCATCTGGCTCAACGACCAGCGCATGCTGCTGATGCATGGCTCCTCGTTCGGCGCCCTGCGCCGCGAGTTCATCGACAACCTTGGCCTGGAACGCGCGCGTGGGCTGTTCACCCGTACCGGCTACCAGTCCGGCGCGCGCGACGCACACCTGATCCGCACACGCTGGCCACAGGCCGACCGCACCGCCGTGTTCTTCGCCGGCACGCGCCTGCACACCCTCGAAGGCATGACCAAGGTGGAGCCGCTGCACTTCAAGTTCGATGCCGACACCGGCCTCTACGAAGGCGAATTCCTCTGGCACCACTCCTGCGAGGCGGACGAACACATCGCCGCCTATGGCGTCGGCCAAGACTCGGCCTGCTGGACCGAGATCGGCTACGCCACCGGCTACGTCAGCGGCCTGTTCGGGCGCCTGGTGATCTTCCGCGAGGTGGAGTGCCGGGCCATGGGCCACAAGGTGTGCCGGGTGATCGGCAAGACCGCCGAACAATGGGGCGATGTCAGCGCCGACCTCGCCCTGCTCTACGCCAACGCTTCCCCGGCGCCGGCAACCAGCCAGGCCACGGCGCCCCTGCGCAGCAGCGCGAGCGAGCCGGGCGAACTGATCCCGATTGGCGCCAGCGCCGCGTTCACAGCCGCCCGCCACGCCCTGCAGCGCGTCGCGCCAACCCCGGCAACGGTGCTGATCGGCGGCGAATCCGGCGCTGGCAAGGAGCTGTTCGCCCGCGAGTTGCACCGCCTCAGCCCAAGGCGCGAGCAACCCTTCGTCGCCCTCAACTGCGCCGCCATCCCGGAGAACCTGATCGAGGCCGAGCTGTTCGGCGTCGAGCGTGGCGCCTTCACCGGCGCCAGCCATTCACGCCCCGGGCGCTTCGAGCGCGCCCATGGCGGCACCCTGTTCCTCGACGAAATCGCCTGCCTCAGCCTGCCCGGCCAGGGCAAGCTGCTGCGCGCCCTGCAGGAGCGCGAAGTGGAGCGTGTCGGCGGTGGCCAGCCGATCAAGGTGGACGTACGCGTGGTTGCCGCCACCAACGTCGACCTGCGCCAGGAAGTGCAGACCGGGCGCTTTCGCGAAGACCTGTTCTACCGCCTCAATGTCTACCCCATCAGCCTGCCGCCACTGCGCGAACGGCGCGACGACATCCCCCTGCTGGTGGATGCCTTCCTCAGCCGCTATTGCCGCGAATACCAGCGCACGCCTGCCGGGCTGACCATGCGCGCGCTCAAGGCGCTGCTGCTGTACGACTTCCCCGGTAACGTGCGCGAATTGCAGAACCTGATCGAGCGCGGTCTGATCGCCAGCGACGAAGGCCGGCCCATCGACATCCTGCACCTGTTCCACAACGAGCCCCTGCCACCGCAGCTCTACTCACTGAGCCAGAGCGGCACTCTCTCCAGCAGCACGCAAAGCCCGGAAAGCGGCCCGGACAACCTGCTCGAACGCTTGCAGCAATTGCACATCGAGCCAGACATCGAACGTCTGGAACAGCGCCTGCTCGACGACGCCCTGAGCAAGGCCGAAGGCAACCTGGCAGCCGCCGCCCGCCTGCTCGGCCTGACCCGCGCGCAGTTCGCCTACCGCCTGAAGAAGCACGCCAGCCAGGACACCAGCGGCAATTAATGCTGGCATCATGGCAGCCCAGCCAGCAGAATGATTAACTTGCTTAACTGGAAAATTCATCAACGCAGACACTATGGCCAGAACACCCGACCTGAGCGAAAAGATCCCCGACCCCGCCATTCTCGACCAGGCGCTCGAACGCTACCTCGGCTACGTGCTGCGCCGCGCGCAGATGAAAGTCTTCCAGCACCTCTCCACCCGCCTGGAAGCCTTCGACCTGCGTCCCGCGCAGTTCACCGCCCTGATGATCATCGAACAGCACCCCGGTTTGATGCAGGCCGAACTCGCCCGAGCCCTGGCCATCGAGCCACCACAGGCCGTGGTGCTGGTCAACAAACTGGAGAAGCTCGGCCTGGCCATGCGCCTGCGCTGCAAGCCGGACAAACGCTCCTACGGCATCTTCCTGAGCAAGGCCGGGGAAACCCAGTTGAAGGAACTCAAACAGATCGCCGCACAAAGCGACCAGGACTCCACCAGCGCTCTGGATGGTGAAGAACGCGAACAACTGCTGCACCTGCTGCGCAAGCTTTACCGGGGCTGATGCCTCGACAGCAGAGTCGAGAGCGCCATATCGATGCTCGTCAGGCAGCCCCTTGACCTCGATCAAGATGGGTCGAGACCTGCGCCCTTAGCCTGACGTCACGACCTGCCGCAAGGTGGCGCCATGAGCAAGAAATTCCCTCTCCAGCCGAAACACCCCGAACGCATCGAGGGTCTGTTCCCGTTTCGTTCGCGAGCCGCGTTGTAGCGCCAAATGGCGCCAAGCAAGGCGCGGGACGCAGGTAATGGTCATTCCCTTGCCAAGTCCCGCAACGCGGCATGGCGCCATTTGCCGCACAACCCGAAGGGCCGGGCCAGTTTTTGCGCGATGCTGCGTTACTCGTCGTTTATTTGGAATGACCAAACTTCGCTCCTCGCGCCTTGCCTCGCGCAAAAACTGGCTCCGGCGCGGCCACGCACGAAACGGGAACAGACCCTTGGGCTCGACCGCTACTGCCCGGCCACTGACCTGGCCTGCGGCAACGGCGCGGATCGCACCATGCACCCGGCGGAAATGCTCGGTGAAGACTGGTACCTGCACGGCGACTGGGGCTTCGCTACGCCGGAAAATCCCAACGACGTGCAAACGGGCGAAACATCCCCTCCCCCTATAGGGCACCTTTAAAAACTACCTGCGTTGCCATCGCTGCGTTAAAAACAGCCTCAAAATGCTCATTTACAACACGTAAACTGCGCTTTTTCGGCCGTTTTTGCCTTGCGCTGGCTACCTCGCCTACGTTTTTAGAAGTGCCCTATAACCCGCCACGACGCCTGACGAACGCCATCATCGGCAGGCACTATCATCCAAGCCGATAATCCAAATGCACGCTATGCATTCAAATTTCGGGCGCAATCCAGATAGCCTTGGCTGCAACTGCACCCGTCACACTTCGACAAGCGAGGCATCGATGACCCAATCCACCTACGTACCGCCGAAGGTCTGGCAACACCTGGCAGCATCCGGTGGCCAGTTCTCCAAGATCAACCGCCCGGTCGCAGGGGCGACTCACGAGAAGGAACTGCCGGTCGGCCAACACCCGCTGCAGCTCTACTCCCTGGCCACCCCCAACGGCGTGAAGGTGACCATCCTGCTGGAAGAACTGCTTGCCCAGGGCCACGCCGGCGCCGAATACGACGCCTGGCTCATTCGCATCGGCGAGGGCGACCAGTTTTCCAGCGGTTTCGTCGGCGTCAACCCGAACTCGAAGATCCCCGCCCTGCTCGACCGCAGCACCACGCCCCCGATCCGCGTGTTCGAGTCCGGCTCGATCCTGCTCTACCTGGCAGAAAAATTCGGCGCCTTCCTGCCCAAGGATCCGGCAGGCCGTACCGAAACCCTCAATTGGCTGTTCTGGCAGATGGGCTCGGCGCCCTACCTGGGCGGCGGCTTCGGCCACTTCTACGTCTACGCCCCGGAAAAGTACGAGTACGCCATCAACCGCTTCACCATGGAAACCAAGCGCCAACTGGACGTGCTCAACCAACGCCTCGCCGACAACCGCTACCTGGCCGGCGACACCTACACCATCGCCGATATCGCCGTCTGGCCCTGGTATGGCGAATTGGTGCGCAACAACGTCTACTCGGCCGCCGAATTCCTCTCCGTTCACGAATATCCGCACGTACTGCGCTGGGCCGAAGAAATCGCCAAACGCGAAGCCGTACAACGCGGCCGCCGCGTCAACCGCACCTGGGGCGACGAATCGGAGCAAGTACCCGAACGGCACCACGCCTCCGATCTGGACAAGGTCTGAAGCGAGAAGGCTCCTGGCGAAAGCCGGGACTTTCCGGGAAAGCAGAAAAACCAAGCCCCGACCTGCAATGCAGTTCGGGGCTTTTCTGTATGGCGGGAAGAAGGGAGATTGAACCCGTTTTGACGGGTGCCCGTTGTTGCCCAAAGCCAGAAAAATCGGGCCTGTCGCGTTATGCCGTATGCTCACTGCGCCCCTTTGTCGCTCGTTGATTTCCACACGGCCTCTCGCGTGCCTGCACGCTGCCAGTAGCTTTGTGTATACCGATCCGGTAGTCATGAAAGTGTGGAATGTGGAGGTCAAGCGAATAGGCCTTGGTCTATGTTGCGTTTTCTAAGCTATTGAAAGACGGCGATTTTTTGATTTTGAGACTGCCTTTTCCCGGAGTTATACCGCCTTCCTCGCGAATGGATTAGCACGGAAGACTACCTAATCCCGGTTATGTGCTCTTGCGTCGCTGGGCTATGGTTATAACTCCACTGAGAGGAGTTTATTTATGTCATATGTCGATGGTTTTGTAGCCGCTGTCCCAACAGCGAATAAAGAGCAGTACATTACACACATCAAAATAGCAGCCGAAATGTTCAAAGATTTTGGTGCGTTAAACGTTGTGGAAACGTGGGGAAGTGAAGTACCAGATGGTGAAGTAACTTCATTTCCAATGGCTGTTAAAGCTCAAGACAATGAAACAGTAGTGTTCTCATGGGTTGTTTGGCCCTCAAAAGAAATCCGAGATTCTGCTTGGCAGCGAATAATGGATGACCCTCGAATGAATCCTGAAAATAACCCAATGCCATTTGATGGTAAGCGCATTATTTATGGCGGTTTTGACGTTATTTTGGATAAGTAATAAGTGCGCACATCACAAGGCGCTTAAGGCGGACTGCAAACCTGTGGCGATCTTGATTCAAACCGACTAGTGTGTTTACGGTAGTTATTTTGAGTTTAGTGGTGGTTTGCAGCCACTTAGCTTATCGTTAGGTGTCATAGGAACCTAGCATGTTTAATCTGTTTATGAAAAAGAAGATCATCCTAAGAGAGGAGCGGAATGCTGAAGGCTATAGATTTCTCGGCGCTGAAAATCAAAGAGAATGGGAATCTAGTTTTTGAGGGGCAAGACTTGGGTGACGGTGTTGAAGGTGCCTTTGGTTGTTCGGAATATGAGTGGTATTGGACAATAAAAAAACAAGATATTCCAAGATTTAAAGAGGCAATTGGAGGTAACGGAAATATCCTCAACCTTCTTGGAGAAAAATTCAGTAATGATAAGGCGGCCAACCTATATGAGTTCATGCAAAACCATAATATACCGTTTGAGTCATGGAGCCGCATCGGTGACTAAAATACTAAACAAACCAATCAATAGAAAACCAAACCTTCACTTCGTTTCGCACATGGGCTGCGCCCATTTTTCGCGCTACACTGCGTTCTCGGTTCGGCTCCTGTTATTGGCGCATTATAGCTGATAAAGAGTAGGTACCATGGATCTGGCAATTACATTTACCTCGCCGGGCAACGGAGGCAGGAAGCATCTGCCAGACTTGAGGAATGGACTGTATCGACCTCATATTGTTGTTGATGGTCGCCCCAGGGATGAGTACCTGGGTGTGCAGTTCATGGGGTGCAGTGTTGCGCCGGAGTTTGGCGTGGAGGTTCTCGTTACAGTCCGCTTGCCTTATGAGCAAGTCGATTATTCTCCACTTAAAGTAGGAGCGAGCTTTGTTATTAAAGAAGGCGGAAGGGAAGTTGGTAGCGGCCGCGTCGTAAAGCTATAACAATCGGATCCACCTACGAAAAGGCGACAGTTTTTCTAGCCGGAAGAAGTTCAAAAAAGACAATAGATAATCTACCCCCATTTCTTTCACACTCAGAACTTAACGTGCCTCCCTTTTTTCGACCGACACCGTACCCGCAATGCAAAAGTCACGGCAAGGAATAGCATGCACAAGAACATTGCCGCGCCTTGATAAAGATTTTGCATGAAAGGCTCCGCCATCACCACTGAAAACACAATAGCGACAAGCCAGTCAAACCAATATAAATTCTTCAAACCAAGAAATAGGCTATTTTCCGGAGAAAATAGCCAACTCATACTAAAAGCCCAAAATACCGCCACACTCAAAACTTCAGAGCCGGTTATTTTCAGTGCCGAGAGCATACAATAACAGAGAAACGATAAAAATAGCGAAACAGGACAAACCACCAAAAAGAATCTTATAAGTTTCTTCTTCATTTCACCTACTTGCCCGCAGTTACATTTATTTAAAATCAAATATTTCTTTCAATGCAAAGTAGAGCACATACAACAACAAGAACAAGCAACTAACAAATGCCACTGTAAAAGAGATTGCAAATAAAATCGTCCCTCCACTTCTAACACAGTCTATCTCTAGCCAAATCCCCAGCCAGATGATTGGAAAGAAAACCACCCCACTTACAATTGAAACAACTGAAGTCTTGATTGTTCGATAATAAACGGTATTAAACTTCAATTTATCAATTATGCTCATGCCCACCCACCTACCATGTTGGAATTGTTATCACTGTCAACATAATACACGTGGCATAAAAAACATCACTTGATCCCTGGGCAGGGGTCTACCTCATTTTCAAGGAGGGCCTCAAGGTGTGCGATCATGATGGTCGCGGCATAGACGCAGACTGAATTGCCAAGGCCCCCTCTGACCCCGGTATTTTGGCTTTTCTGCGCCAGCATATCGGGCAGGATGAATGCTAAGCAGCTAGCTACCGACAACAATCGTGCCCCAGAAACCTAGGAAGCTGCTAGCTCCTCTCGGAGCACACGTCGGTTGATCTTGCCAATTAGCGTCTTCGGTAGCGCTGAGACGAAGATGACCTTCTGAGGCTTCTTGTAGGAGGCCACTTGGGCGGCGACAAAGTTGATCAACTCAGACTCCGTGCTCACTTGACCCGGTTTGAGCACCACTACAGCCGTTACGACTTCAACCCATTTGGGATCCTTTAGCCCTACCACAGCACATTCCGCCACAGCAGGGTGAGCGAGAAGGACGTCCTCGACCTCTCGCGGATACACGTTGTAGCCACCGGAGATGATCATGTCCGAGGTGCGGTCTTTAAGATGCAGAAAGCCTCGCTCATCGAAGATGCCCACGTCTCGAGTACGCAGCCAACCATCATCGAAGAACATCTCCTGGTTAAGAGCGGGCGCATTGAAGTAACCGGCCATCATCGAGGGGCCACGCACGGCAATTTCCCCCTCTTTGCCGTCAGGAACATCATTCCCGGCCTCATCGACCAAACGAATTTCAACATCTATCGAGGGTCGACCACATGCACCAAGCAGCTCGGGTACATGATCCTCAGGTCGTAAGGCAGCAATCGCCAGGGGAAACTCGGTCTGTCCGAAGTATTGCCAGAACCGGTGCTGCCCAAGCAGCGAAATGGCCTTCTCTATGACTGGTCGAGGCATCGGAGAGGCGCCGTAGATGATGTGACGCAGCGACGATAGATCCGTGCCGTGGAAAGACGGGTGATCCAGTAGCATCTGCAGCATGGTCGGCACCATGTTCACCGACGTGATTTTTTCCTTCTGAATGAGCTGCAAGTATGCCTGCGGGTCGAAGCCAGGCATGATCACAGTACGAGCGCCACGCAGCCAGAACGGCAGGACAAATACTCCGCTCGCATGAATCAGTGAGGCTGCATGTAGCATTGAGTCATCAGGGGCAATGTCGATGAAATTCTGAAAGATATTCTGGCAAACTGCCGCATAGGATGCCTGGGTGTGCTGAGCGGCTTTTAGAGTTCCCGTGGTACCGGAAGTAAAAAGGGTCACTGCATAGTCCGTTGGCTGAACGCCAACTTTTGGGCATTTTTTGCTATGCCGACTTGCCTCATCAAGAAGGTCAACGCCGCCCTCCACAGAAACACCCAGACCATGAGCGACGAGTCCAGGAATCTGCTCGTGCAGAGCGGTGGCGCGCTCAATCAGATCAGGAGCGAATACCAGGGTTTGGCAGTGTGTGTCCGTCAGCATTCGGACATGCTCGGAAAGTGACAGCCGGGAGTTGATCGGAACCCTGTTGATACCGCCCTTCACGCACGCAAAATCCATCGGCACGCTGTAAAGCCCATTGTTCATGAGCAGTGCGACAGTGGAACCTCTGTTGGCTCCCAGCGAGGCCAATGCATGTGCGAGCTGGCTGCTCAGCTCGTCCACCTCAGTGAAGGTCAACCTAGCATCACCAAACACAATCGCCGTTCTGTCTCGATGGTGCTGTGCACCGCGATTGATCAAATCAAGGTAACTTGTTGTCATTGTTGTTCCCTCCGATTCAGTTCGATGAGGCATTTCAGTTCTTGAAGCTACCGTGGCGCCCTGCTCCTTCAGAGAAGCGACCTGCGCCTTGAATGGCTTCTTTGAAAACGATTGGGTAGCCGCCTGCCCCCTCTTCGCGAAGCGCGTCGGTCAGCGGAATATCCCATTGGCGATGTGCAGACTGGCGATCCGCAACCAGGCACTGCTGGGGGAACGCTGCGATCTCTTTTGCCAGGGCCTCGGCCGCCTCACGCGCTTGGCCGTCCGCGACGACTCGATTGGCTAGACCAATCGCCAGCGCTTCCTGGGCGTCCACCGGGCGCCCCGTAAGAATGAGATCCATGGCTCGTCCGTGCCCAATGAGACGAGGTAAACGAACAGTGCCGCCGTCGATTAAAGGGACACCCCAACGGCGACAGAAGACGCCGAAGATTGCCGATTCCTCTATGACTCGCATGTCACACCAGGCAGCGAGCTCTAGCCCCCCAGCAACTGCATAGCCTGATACAGCCGCGATCACCGGCTTGCTCAGATGCATACGCGTTGGCCCCATTGGCCCTGGGCCTGCACCGACCTCATCAACCTCATTGCGAGTATCAGGAGAGCTCATGGCTTTCAGATCGGCACCGGCACAAAAATTCCCCCCCGCGCCGTAAAGCACCGCTACCCGCAAATTGGCATCAGCCTCGAAATGCTCAAAGGCCTCTCGCAGCGCATCCGCCGTTTTCCGATCCACAGCATTCCGCCGCTCTGGGCGGTTGAGGATAATGGTGCACACGTTCTCATGAGTTTCGGTGATCACGAGCTGATCGCTCATACAGGCCTCCAGGCAAGGTATGTTTCACAAGGACAAACAGTACACCCATACCTGTAATATTACATTGAAATACAAATAGCGCATGAGAGAGCAATATTTTGAGTGATAGCATTACGGCTAACGAGCTCGTCCTCGATCTTTTGTCCTCACACGAAGCACATGAGCTTCCTGTAGCGGCGCTGTGCCGAGCTGGCAGCTTTGTGGGGATCGGAGAGCAGACTCTGCGCGTGGCTCTCACGCGTTTGGTTCAACAAGGCAAAGTCACCGCCCCATCCAGAGGTTGCTATGCCTGGAACCCGGCAGGGCACAGCCTGTTTCAGGATGTCCGCAACTGGCTCCACAAGGAGCGGCAAATGGCGCCCTGGAGAGGTGATTGGGTAGGCGTGCTTGATTCGGACTTATCGCGTACCGACCGCGCTGCGCTGAGGCGCCATGCCAAAGCACTGGAGCTACGCGGTTTCAAGTCACTGCCTAATGGCCTGAGTGTGCGGCCCGACAATATCCAGGGCGGCGTCCAGCAGGTTAGGCAGGAGCTGATGCTGCTGGGCCTTGCGCCAACCGCCACCGTTCTAGGAGTGACTGGCCTTGCGCAGGAAGATGAGCGAGCTGCATGGGCGCTCTGGGATACTCAGGCATTGGATCAATCCTACGACGATTGCCTGAAGCGTCTTGAAGCCAGTGAACGGCAACTGCTCTCGATGAGCTTGGAGCAGGCGGCTGCGCATACGCTGATTGAAGGGCGTCGAGTGATCCGCATGATCATCCTGGATCCATTGCTGCCAGATGAGATGTTCAACAGCGCAAAGCGGCAGCAGCTCATTGAGCGAATGACTGCCTACCAGGTGAATGCCCGTGAGATCTGGATGAAGGCCCTGGCACTGGACTAAAGGGCACCTCTAAAGCGAGGGAACGGCGAGCCCCGAAGGGCTCAGCCTCTGCTTACAGCGATTTGGCGATTACTTCCTTCATCACTTCGTTGGCCCCGCCATAGATTTTCTGCGCACGAGAATCGGCATAGAACCTGGCTATCGGCTGTTCATGCATGAAGCCGTAGCCACCGAAGAACTGCAAACACTCATCCAGCACTTTGCATTGCTGCTCGGTGCACCACCATTTGGCCATACAGGCCGCTTCTACGCTGAGTTTGCCGTCGACCAGTTGCTGGGTGCAGTCGTTCATGTAACTGCGCATGACCTGAGCCAACGTATCGCACTCAGCCAGTTTCATCCGTAGGATTCCTCAGGGACAGACCACGATTAACTTCTCCAAAAATCTTGATCTGCCCCTGAAGAACCCGCCGAAGAACCATGAATTGACTGATAAGCATGCGCCATGACCAAAGAAACAGCTTTCAACTCGAAGCTTGAGCCTGAATGCAAGACAACCGCTCAGTCTACGCACAGGCCGCCCTCCCCGGTAATGCGAGGCCTTATGCGCGAGCAGCAGCAAGCCAAACAGCATGATGAATTCGTGCAAGGCAAGGTAGCCACTGCCAGGGCATCGGTATAGGCCGGTCATGGCCGGCACAATGCCGAGGTAGAAGCTGAGTTCGCCGCTCGCCGTCTCAAGGTTTTGGATCACCGGTGCATTGCCCGGCACGCCGCCAACAATGCGCCCTGAAAAGCAAAAGCCCCGAACTGCAACGCAGTTCGGGGCTTTTCTGTATGGCGGGAAGATAGGGATTTGAACCCGTTTTTGCTGGTGCCCGTTGCTGCCCTTCCCTGCCCAACGCTAGCAAAATCAAGGCTTTCGCCTCATACCTTCTGCCCATTGCGGCACTCTGTCGCCCGTTGATTTCGACACTTTTTCGACACTTTTCCTCGCGTGCCTTGCACCGTCCTTGTGCCTTTGTGTATACCTATCCAGTAGTAATGAAATCGTGGAATGTGGCGATTAAGCGAATACGCTTTGATCTGTGCTTCGTTTTTTAACCGCTGAAATACAGCGATTTTTTCTAATTTTGGCGCTGCATTTTCCCGGAGTTATATCGCCTTTCTAGCCAATTCATTAGTAAGGAAGGCTATCTAATCACTTTTAGGAGATTTTATGGGCAACGAAGAAAACGTTTGCATCAACCCATCATCTCTGGAGATGAACTACGACCCGAATTCCAGAGAACTACACCTGAAGCATGTTGAACCCGTATCCGGCCGTCTTTTTTGTATTCAATTTGATGCGCAGGCGACGAGGGCAATTTACGACTGCTTGCTCGAAGTCGCAAAATTAACAGGAGAACCATTGGGAGCAAAAGAAATAATCCCAAAATCAAAACATTAGTCATCATCCAGCTCCTAACAGCTTTCAAGCTCACTCACTTCGTTCGTTGGGACGTTGCATGCGCCCCTTAACCAAACATTAGGAAAAAAGGAGTTTCGGTGAAATTATCAAATTCAGTTGCGGGTTATGTAGAACATGCAGAGGAAATAAATAGCCTTGCTAGACATTCTCTTAGGTTGGAAACTCAAGATTCTAATTTTCTTTCCAGAAAAATTTCTCTTGGCCTATCTTTTCAAGCAATCGAACTAGCAAGTAAGGGCATTTTAATTTCCCTTGGGGAAAAACCGGAATCTATTCGTAAAAGACATAGCAAGCACGAAATAACCCCACTATTAAAACACGTTGAAGAAGCCATTCATTTGCGCACAGAAGTAGAGTTCAGAAAATACTACGATTTCTTGTCTTGGTCTCCTGAAATTCAAGGACTTCAGCTAAAAACAACAATAATCGATTATTTACACAAACACTTTCAAAAAGGAAAAACTGCAAAACCAAGAAATTACTTCTACCCTGATGAAGCATTGTTCGCCGCACCGAAGCCAATACAATGTTTATATCTATTTGCTGAATACCTCATACAAATGGCAAAAGAAATTTCTGTTTTGGCAATAAAAATATAAGACCCAACAAGGAAACCATCTTTTATCGCAGTGTTAGTCTCTGTAATTAAGCCCAACGCGCGACCTGCAATTTCGCCGTTCAATACTGCCCTCTTTACCCCAGCAGGCCCAATCCTTCAGTTTCTGTTCTTCCTTTATAACCGTCACCCGCACCTTCCCAGCTGGTTTTTCCGGTTCGACTGGCTGGTAGCTTCCCCCTAGGCTGAGCACATTGTCAGCCCCTCTCGGTGTGTAGTTCTGATCGTTGAATACGGTCTGTTTGACTGCAGGGCTATCTGAGCCGGTGGGCTGCTCAGGTTGCTGCTGAGACATTGCGTCTCGCCTTACCTGCTCCTCAACTATCCGTTGCCAGTCCTTGCTAGGTGCTGGCTCTGCTCGTGTTATCTCGGCGACTGGCTTGGGCTTGGGTTGCTGCCTGTTTTCGGCCAGGTTCTTTACGGTGGTCTGCAGTAAGGCTTGGCCGGCCACATTGAGTGCGCCAAGGGTTACTACGGTGCCAAGCACTCCTGCGAGTATCACACCAGCATTGCCGCGTTTACGTGGTCGGCTGGTTAGCCATTCCGGGGCATCGCTTCTGTCTGCTTTCATCCTTGAGCTCCTTCCTTACCAGTCTCTTTCCCGCATGCCCATGATGCATTCTTGGACGTCTTCGTCGATGACGTTGCCGGGCTTGATGCACTCTTTCATGGTCTTGCGCGTACCGCGATTGGCTTCCCTCTCGGCCTTGGCCTGACGTTCGAGGTTATCGCGTGCAGCTCGGCCCATCGGGGTGTCATTGCCCGACAGGCTCTGCATGATGCTTTTGCTGACGTACTCACCCGCTGCTTCTGTGGCGGGTTTCATTGCGTCGATGGCTTTGGACAGAGCTGTTTGATCGTCTGCGTTGGCTTCAAGGCTAACGATGGCCAGTGCCAAAATGACTGTTCTCTTCATTCTTTACCCACCTCCCTTCGGGCGTACCAGCGCCTAGCTACTTCCTCGGTAATCGCTATCCCGCGTTCTGATCGGTCAAGTTTCGGTTTGCCTCGTCGTACTCGGGGCTGGTCTGGCCGCTCTCGGGTGCCACGTTGCCGCTAGCCAGCCATAAGGCATACGAAGGATAGAGACGTGTAAGCGCCTCCACCTCCTGAGTGCTAATCCTCGTCCGCTTGTCGTAGCGGACAGTCCTCCACCGCGTCCCGCTGATTTCGGTCTTTTTCACCAGTTCGTCGAGTCCTGCCTTATCGACAAGTGCTCTAACGCGGTCGTCTATTGATTCCATAATGATCTAGCAATCTACAAATGTAATATACAAATAGCGCCCACTGTCGTTGTATATTACGACTGTAGGTTACGTCAGGCGTCCGCTGCATGGTGACCAAGACGTAGCGCAACAAAGACCAACATAGTGCAACAAAGGCCACTCCGATGGAAGGAATCCCCCTGACGCTGAAAGACCTTGTGAACCCGCCGCCGATGATGCCGTGGCGTGAGTTCGCAAACTGGATTCGCATGAGTGAAGACCACGACACCGTTCGCGGCTGGATGCGTAACGGCTACCTGCCCCACCTCAAGGTGGGCCGCCACGTAATGGTCAACGTCGCCCTGCTGACCAAGAAGCTTATGGAAGAGGAGTGGGTTGAATGATCCGCCAAGCCTCCGGCCTCCCTGGTGAGGGCATGACTTATGAATCCCAACCAGTACCTGCTATCGCACCCGAAGGATTGCGGCTGCCAGGGCTGCTTTGCCCGCAATCCGCAGGGCAAGACGTTCGCCTTTCGCCGTCACCCGCACGCCGAGAACTGCGACTGCTCTGTGTGCTGGTCAAAACGAAACTGGGTACCGCCCAAGCCGGTTGCCTGCCCGTCCACACCCTGCACCGACTGCCGCCCCGCGCAATGGTCACGGGTAAATGGTCGAATCCACGTTACGCCGGCTTATACCTGCGCGAAACACACGCCACCGAGCCGACCGCCGAAGTTCTGGAGCGTTGTCTACGACAGCGGCAAGCCCACCCCTTTCGTGCCCCTGCGCGAACCGTTCGAGCTGGTGGGGTGATCGCATGATTACTGAATGGATCAACTCGGCTGAGGCTGTTCTAGAAGGGCTGGTAATCCTGCTTCTGCAGGTTATGTACCTCGTTGTTCTGGCCGCCTGCTCCGTAGGTATCGTGGCTGTGCTCTGCCTTCCGCTGATCATCGCGTACTGCAAGTATCTGGATCGCAAAAAGGCCAACGCCAAAAACCGCCCCCCAGGTGATCCGCGCTTAGTTCAGAGCCAGGCGGAAACACTCGGCTTCTTAAAAGGCCTGACCGCCGCGCTCGTAGCTATGTCGGTCAAGGGCCGCGCCCCCGGCTTGTCCGAACACGCTCCACCGTTCGGACAAACGGAGGCACGGGCAGAGCGAACCCTTGAACGCCCTCCCCCGTAAAAGCCTCGGCTGGGGAGTGTGGGGCAGCTTCACCGCCCCGCGCTCCCGAGCCCTCGGCGGCAAGAGTGGGATGACAAGGGCAAAGCCCTTGGTGTTGAACAACTAAACCGCTGCACCTGCGGCATTAACTGAAACCTCGGCAAGTCGAGAAAACCACTTGGGCAAAAACGCGAAGTTTGCCCGTGTGGGCTCACTCGGCCTGCTGAAAGGCAAACCCGCGCACTACCGCGCAACTAGCGAGGAAACACACATGGCACGCACTACCACTCAACTGGCATTCATCAGCGCTGAGCGCGTGAAGTTCGACAACGTGGATCTGGTCAAGCTGTACCTGGGCGACGAGCCGGACGGTGAGAAAGACCTGGGTATCTCCCTGCTCTCGATGCAGGTGGCCGACGACGTTCGCGAAGAAGTGTGGAACGCCTGCAAAGGCCTCGACGTGCTCGAAACCGTCAACGTAACCGTGGAAATTGAGCGCGGCTCCAAGAACGCAGGCAAGTTCATCGTCCTGCACGTCGAGTCCGCCAAGCCTGCCCGCGCTGCCGGTACCGACTCCCGCAAGCAGCCTGAACAGCAACAGCCCAAGCCGACCGGCAGCCAGCCGGACGCGGCCAAGGCCTAACCCGAGGGCGCCGCCGTGCTGATCGTTGATCGCGTGAAGTGTGACTGCTGCGGGCAGCCCATGGGCCAGCTCTACAACCAGCCAGCACCCCAACCCGACCTGCTGCCCGATCTGCGCCAGGCGCCCCACCTAACCCTGTGCCCCGACTGCCTCGACCTAGCCGAGGTCGTCCGCGACCCGAGCTTGGCTGAGTAACAGGGGGCCACATGAATTTCATTGTGTGCGACGGCGTGTGGGAAAGCTCGGGGCAGACCCCGGTTTGCAACGGCACCCTCTCAACCATCGCATTCAGTGAGATAAGCCCGTCCGGGCTAACTGCCGAGGATCACGCACAAATCCGGGAACACGCCCTGGTGCTGTTCGCCATCGTCTTCGGCGCTCTCGTGCTGAAAAAGGCACTCAACCTGTAGGAGATACAACCATGCAACATCTCAAAACCCTGCGCCGTTCCCTCGGTGCTTCCGCCGCTGTTGGCCTGCTGGCCATGCAGCAAGCTCACGCCGAACTGCCGACTGGCGTGACCGACGCCCTGGATAGCGCCAAGACCGATGGTGTTCAGGTCGCGGGCATCGTCCTCGGCGTGATCATCGCCATCGCCGCCTTCAAGTTCATCCGCCGCGCGCTGTAAGGCGCTGCACCACAAACAGCCCGGTAACGCGTTATCGGGCTTTTTCACATCAGGACTTCAACCATGAACCTAGACGCCAACATGCTGACCACCATCATCATCGTTATGGCGTTCTGGGCTCTGTTCTTTGGGCGGGTTTGAGATGCGCTTGATCAAAAGTTTGCAGCTTCTGCTTGCTCTTTTTTTTGTAGGCTTCGGGCCGTTTGTTTTCGCGGCCCAATATAAGTTTTTTACGGGTGGCCAATCTCGCACTGAGGCATCATCCGCTGCTGAGTCCTGCCGACTTTATGCCTCTTACAATGAGTCTGAGTATGTTTCAAACACAGCAGGTGGCTGCACTTATCGTCATTGGCAATATGGTCAAGCATGGACGCAAATATCCCGCTCTGGCGATTCATGTTCTAATCCAGATGATATTTACGATGATCAACGCGGGGATTGTTCGCCACCGCCCCCGGAATGCCCTGTAGGCGATATGTTCCCCGCCAAGGGTTCGGACAGCCCTGTTGTTAACTCCGGCGGTCGTAATTATGTCGTTGACGGTGGCCCGCCATCTGTTTGCTATAACCAATGCACATACAATGGCGGCGATTACACTCCTGCCACTAGCTGCTATTTTGTTTCTGGCTCTACAACTACCGGCTTTTGCAATTATGTACTCAAGTCCACGGGTGGTAGTTGCGGCGCTGATAGCTATGAACTCTCTAGGTCTGGCGATTCGCTGAACCCTCCTGACACGCCCGATGTACCTCCGTCTGACCCTGATGATCCTGGTTGCGGTGACGTGCCCGGCTATGTCTGGTCGGGCACAACTTGCGTTAAAGACCCCGGGAATTCTGATGGCCCTGGAGATGGTAGCGATGGTGATGGCTCCGGTGACGGTAATGGCAACGGAGACGGAGACGGCAACTCAGATGGCGGCGGCTCTGGTAATGGCGATGGCAGCGGCGACGGTAATGGCGATGGCGATGGCTCCGACGGAGACGGTAACGGCAGTGGTGAAGGCAATGGCGAAGGTGAAGGCCAATGCGACCCTGCCACCGATCCGAACAAATGCGGCCAGCCGAGTGTCGGCGGTGAGTCCTGCGATGCAGAGTTGAAGTGCGAGGGCGACGTTATTCAGTGCGCCATCTTGCGCAAGAACAAAGAACAGCTCTGCCAATGGACGTATGACGCCAACGTCAAAAAGCAGATAGCCGATGAAATGGCCGGAGAGGCCTACCAGCTCAAAGAAGAGTCCATCCCCGTTGCCGGCTTGTTCAGCGAAGCCGTCAACAAGGGGCGCTGGCTGCCTCAGTCCTGCCCACCACCTGAGAACTTTACCGTCATGGGTCGCAGCTACTCGTTTAGCTGGGAACCCGCCTGCCGTTTCGCCCAAGCCATCGGGCCGCTGATTGTGGCTCTGGCTTCCATCTTCTTTGCAGTCTCCATCGGACGCGGAATCAAGGGGTCTTGATATGCCACTACTACCACTGCTCGCCACCTTCCTCGGCTCCATCGTTTCTGGCCTCGTTTTTCGAGCGCTGGCGTCTCTCGGCTTCGCCTACGTCGCCTATGTCGGCATCGGCCAATTGATCGACACCGTAGACGGCTACGTCAAAGGTCTGTTCGGAGCCGTTCCACCATCAGTCGCGGCCATCCTTGGTATGGCCAAGGTCGATGTGGCCATCAACATCATCATCGCCGCCGTGATTGCTCGCCTCATGCTGGCCGGCATGGATCGCATTAGCGGCACCATCACCGGCCTGGCCCTGCTTAACAAGGCAGGTGGCTGATGTTCGTCCTGCGCACAGGTCTGCAGGGCAACGGCAAGACCCTCAACACCATCAAGGAAGTAGACGCCAAAGCCGCGAAAGAAGGTCGCCCGGTCTACTACCACAATATCCGTGGCTTCGACCCAAACGCGGAAGTGCTCGAAGCTGTCTGGACGGAGTTCGACACGCCCCAGGAATGGTTCAAGCTCGAACAGAACGCCCTCATCGTCATCGATGAGGCACAGAGCTTCTTCCGTCTTCGTCCGGCAGGATCTGCGGTGCCCGAGTACGCCAGCGCCCTGGAAACCATGCGCCACCGAGGCCACGAACTGCACTGCATAACGCAGAATCCCGGCCTGATCGATACCCACTTCCGCAAGCTCTGCAACTCCCACGTCCACTACGTTCGCGGCCACAAAGGCAAGGTGATCAAGCGCTGGGAATTCGAGCGCGTGAACATGGACGTGGAGAAAAAGAACGACTTCACCGACGGCCAGGCCACGCGAATCCTGCTCGATAAGAAGTACTTCGGTGTCTATCAGTCCGTGGCTGAAGGCTCCGAACATCATATGAAGTTCAAGCCGCCCCGCGCCCTCTTCGTGCTGATCATCTGCGTCCTTGGTATTGGCTACTTCGGCTATGGCGTTTATGAGCGGCGAATCGCTCCATCCAAGCCAGAAGCTGACGCCGTCGAACAGGCGCGCACCACCTCACCAACCGGCGAACCTGTACCGCAACAGCAAGCACAGGCCAACGCCGCGCCCCTGTCACCGCAAGAGTACGTTGCACTCAGAGTGCCCCGCCTGCCAGACGTGCCCAGCTCGGCGCCGATCTATGACGAAGTCACTCGCCCTGTGACCTACCCCAAGCTCTCCTGCGTTTACTCGTCCGACCCTGACATGATTACCCGCAACCACAAGCGCCTAGTCCTGGGCTATCGAGAGGGCAAGGTCTACGGCTGCCGCTGCAACACGCAGCAAGGCACCCGAGCAGTGGTTTCCTTCGAGGCCTGCATGGCCTACGTCGAAGAAGGTGCTTTTGACCCGGCCAAGCCTGATCAGCCCGGCAACCTACCGCCAAATGATCAGGTCGTTCAGGGGCCACCACCTGCCCCAAGCGCTCCCCCTGATCTTGCACAGCAACCCCAACAAACACCCATCACCGTCGTGCCTTACGAGAAAGGGCGCTTCCTGTGGTGAGCGTCGTTCAGTGCCTGCAGCAACGGAAAGCCCCGCGCGGCGGCGTAGTTGCGCGTGAGGCACGAGCGCGCGTGTGCGCCGCCGCGCGGGCGCTGACGTCCCTGTAGCACGTCAGATAAACGAATAACGAAGTGGCAAGTAATGGCCAGTAAGGAAACCCAAGCATGAAGATCAAAGATTTTGCCCGTCTTGACCTCAACGGAGAGCACAACCCGCTAGGCCGAATTTTCGTTGACCCTGGTACTGCTGAAATTGTCGATCTGTCGAAAGCCAAAATCCTGGCCTGCAGCGTCGATACCGTCCGCCAGCTCTACCGTGGCCTGATCCGCCCCGAGGTCATGTGCCTGTTCGACAAGCCCGGCACCATCGTGGAGTTCGCTGGCCAGCGTTGGCACTCCGGTCGCGTCAGCAAGGATTCCGGCTACCAGTACAAGCTGCAGAACGCCGACCTCGGTTTCATCCTGCTGATCAAGAACTTCAACGCCAAAATCGAGAACATCGGGCCACACCTGAAAATCGAAGTGTCACCCCATGCCATCGACACCTTTTCGCCCGAGCGCCTGCAAGAGCGCCTGGACTACTACGCCAGCCACGTCCTGACCAACGTGGAGCGCAACCAGTGCGCCGTTCACCTGGCGCTAGACCTGCAGGGCTGGCAACCGCCTGCCGACCTCGTAGCCCGCATGCACTGCCGCGCCCGCGCAGCCCGTGACATTTCCGGTATCAAGGAAATTCAGTGGACGCTGGAGTCCGCCACCTACGGCAAAGGTCAGTCCTACCTGTTCGGCTCTGCCGGTGGCGTTCAGCTCGGTATCTACAACAAGACCGAGCAAGCCAGGGCTATCGACAAGCTCGACTATTGGGAAGGCGTTTGGCGTCGCCGTGACAGCTTCGATGAAGCCGACCCGGATAACTACAACCCCGACCAAGACGTGTGGCGCGTCGAGCTGCGTTACCACCATTCCATCGTCCAACAGTTCGCCTCGGGCTCCGTTGATCTGCACAGCGGTAGCGCCATCGAAACCGACAGCTATGCCGCCTTTGCACCGCACCTCGACGGTCTGTGGCGCTATGGCCTGCGTCAATTCAAGCTACTTGCCCGCCCTGGTTACTTTGACCCCATCTGGACGCTGATCCGCGATGACGTGCGCGTCGATCTGCCGGTGGATTCCCTGGTTGACGAAACCGAGTACAAGCGTCAATACAAGACCTCGCGGGGCTTCTCGGGCAAGAACGTGGAGCTATTCCTGGGAAACTTCGTCAGCCTGCTGGCACGGGAGCGAGTGGGCGCTAGAAAGGCTTTCTACCGGCTCAAGGACTGGGAATGCTGGCCGGTTATTCGTGACCATTACGCCGCCAAGGGCATGGATGAAGACGGCCTGTACAAGCACATCAAAGGCATTCTGGAAGAACGGCATATTCGCTGGGGGCGTGCCGTTTAATGGCTATCGAGCAACTGCCAGACGGACGCTGGAAAGTCGACATTGAACCCATCAAGGGCCGTCGCTTCCGTAAGACCTTCAAGACCAAGGGTGAAGCCCAGCGCTTTGAAGCCACCTGCAGGGCCAAGGTTATCAATGCACCTGAGTGGTCACCCAAGCCAAAGGATCGTCGCAAGCTCTCTGAGCTGATCGACCGTTGGGCAACACTGCATGTCCACACCCTGAGCGATGGTGAGGCAAGGCGTCGTCTGCTGGATACATTGGCTGAAGAGCTCGGCAATCCAGTGGCCATCAAGATGACCGGTAACGAGTACGCCGAGTATCGAACTCAGGCCATCAAAGCCGGTGCCAACCCCAAGACCTTGAACAACCGCCTGGGCTACCTGCGCTCAGTATTCAACGTGCTGCACCAGCTCGGCGAAATTGACTACGCCAATCCGCTTGCTCGCGTCCGACCGCTGCGTCTGCAGGAGAAAGAGTTGGCCTATCTGACCGATGATCAGATAGAGACGTTGTTCAGCACCATTCACCGCTATTGCAGGACGCCCCATGTCGCCATGGTCGCCGCCATCTGCCTCGCCACGGGTGCCCGTTGGGGTGAGGCTCAAGCGCTGACGCCTGACAAGGTACGCAACCAGCTTGTTACGTTCGTGAATACCAAGGGCAAGCGCGTCCGTTCTATCCCCATCGCTCTGGAGCTTGAACAGCAGATACACCAGCACTTCAAGCAACACGGCTTGTTCAGCAACTGCCTGAACAGCTTTGACAAAGCCTTGGCTGAGTCGCGCTTACCAGTGCCCGATGGCCAGTCGTCGCATGTGCTGCGACACACTTTCGCCAGTCGCTTCGTCATGAATGGCGGAAACATCCTGACCCTGCAGAAGATCCTGGGCCACACCACTTTGGCTATGACCATGCGCTATACGCACCTTGCGCCGGATCACCTGCATGACGCAGTTAAGCTCGGCCCCGTATCTGACTTTCGACAGTTTTTCGACACTTGGCCTACCCCATAAAGCAAAAGCCCCCGAAACTCTAGGAATTTCAGGGGCTTAGGCTTGAGATATGGCGGGAAGATAGGGATTTGAACCCTAGGTGCCATTGCTGACACAACGGATTTCGAATCCGTCCCGTTCGACCACTCCGGCATCTTCCCAAGCGGCGCGCATGATAACAGTTCGATGACGTTTGGCGAAGCTTATTTTGAAAAAATTTCGTGTGCTATCAGGCGCTTGTGAAAGCCCAGGCCGAGGCTGGCTCGGCCTGGCTGGCTGATCAGGCGGTGAGACGGGTCAGGGCTTCGCGGTACTTGTCGGCGGTCTTCTGCGCCACCTCTGCCGGTACGGCCGGGGCCGGCGGCTGTTTGTTCCAGCCGGTGGATTCCAGCCAGTCGCGCACGAACTGTTTGTCGAAGCTCGGCGGGTTGCTGCCTTCGGCGTAGCTGTCGGCCGGCCAGAAGCGGCTGGAGTCCGGGGTCAGCACTTCGTCCATCAGGGTCAGGGTGCCGTCTTCATCGAGGCCGAACTCGAACTTGGTGTCGGCGATGATGATGCCGCGCGTGGCGGCGTATTCGACGGCGGTGCTGTAGAGCTTGATCGCCGTATCGCGCACCTGGGCGGCCAGTTCGGCGCCGATGATGGCTTCGCACTGCTCGAAGCTGATGTTCTCGTCATGGTCGCCCACGGCGGCCTTGGTGGAGGGGGTGAAGATCGGTTGCGGCAGCTTGGCCGCTTCCTTCAGCCCCGCCGGCAGGGCGATGCCGCAGACGGTGCCGCTCTTCTGGTATTCCTTCCAGCCGGAGCCGACGATATAGCCACGCACGATGGCTTCCACGGCAACCGGCTTGAGGCGCTTGGCCACCACGGCGCGGCCTTCGACCAAGGGCAGTTCGGCAGCCGGCACCACGTCTTCGACCTTATCGCCGGTGAAGTGGTTGGGCACCACGCCGGCCAGTTTGTCGAACCAGAAGTTGGAGATGGCGGTAAGGATCTTGCCCTTCTCCGGGATGGGTTGTTCGAGGATGACGTCGAATGCCGAGAGACGATCGGTCGCCACCATCAGCATGCGCTTGTCATCGATTTCGTAGAGGTCGCGAACCTTGCCCGAGTAGATTTTCTTCAGGCTCAGGGTGGTGGGTGTGCTCATATCGGCATTTCCGTCTCTGGCAAACGAAACAGGCGAAACCCTGTGCGGGTTTCGCCTATCGGTGATCGGCTGGGCTTGCGGGCCGTTTAGCCGAGATTGTCCTGGATCAGCCCCAGCACACGGCGCGCCACATCGTCCGGCGCGATGGTGTTGAGGTCTTTTTCCACGGTGACCTGAACGCCTTCACCGACGGTGGTCAGGCGTACCTGGTAACGCTCGGCGCGGGCTTCGATCTCTTCCTTGCTCGGCTCGCTGCCGAACAGGCGGCGAAAGAAGCCCGGCTTTTCGTCACGCCTCTGCGCGCCCTCGGCCAGGTTGATGTAGTACACGCCAAGGCTGCGGTTGAGGTCGTCGACGCGAATGTCGGCCAGCTCCAGGGAGCGGCCTACCCCCGACCAGGCACGGTCGAAGTCAGCGCTCAGGTTGAGTACCGGATTGCCGTTGCCGTCTTCGCTGAGGCTGGCACGGCTCGGCGCGTCGAAGTCGCGGGCGGCCAGCAGGGAAACCGAACCGCCCTGCTCGACGCTGCGCGCCATGCTGACCATCATCTCGTCGAGCAAGGCGCCTTCGAGGCTGGCGTTGCCGCTGGCGGCGAAGGCCACATCGGCGGTGCTGCCAGCCGGGCGCTGGACGCTGGTGACGAAGACTTCGCTGGTGTTGCGCTGCACGCCTGGCTCGATGCGCACGCGCACGCGGGTTTCGGCATCGGCGGCGACGCCGGATACGCGACTGCTCAGACGGCGCGCCATGTTGGCGGAGAGTTCGTCGAAACGCTGCCAGGCGGTGGTGAACTCACCCACCTGCGGGCGCTCGTCGGCGATGCGAAAGCCGTTGTCCTCGAAGAACTGGCGAGCCAGCGGCCAGACTTCGGCCGGCACGCGCTGGGCCACGATCCAGCGCGAATCACCGCTGCGCTGCAGGCTGAAGTCGCGCTCGTCGCTACGCACCTGCATGGCCTGCGGGCGCGGCACCTCGAATTCACCGGAGGTCTGGGTGTCGTTGGGTACCTGAGCGGGAACCGGCAGCAGCGGGTCGAGACGCTTGGCATCGACGTCGGCAGGCAGCTTCATGGGCGCGGTCTGGCGCGCTTCCAGGTAGTCGCTGCCGCGATCACGGAAATAACCGTTTTCACCCCAGAGCCAGCCACAACCACTGGTGCTGGAGATGATCAGAGCAAGGGCGGAGAGTCCGGCCAGTCGCTTCATGCGTAGAATCCTTAGGGTTAAGCCAATACACCGCACTGGCGCATGGCCTGGCGCAGCGGTTCATGACAACGCGGGCTGAGCCAGGTCAGCGGCAGGCGGATGCCGTCACCCATCATGCCCATTTCATGCAGAGCCCACTTCACCGGAATCGGATTGGATTCGATGAACAGCGCCTTGTGCAGGGGCATCAGGCGGTCGTTGATGGCGCGGGCGATGGCAGCTTCGCCACGCATGGCGGCGGCGCACAGGTCGCTCATGGCGCGCGGCGCGACGTTGGCGGTCACGGAGATGTTGCCCTTGCCACCGAGCAGCATCAGTTCCACGGCGGTGGCGTCGTCACCGGAATAGACGAGGAAGTCCTTGCTCACGCGGTCGATGACGTCCTGAGCGCGCTGCAGGTCGCCAGTGGCTTCCTTGATGCCGATGATGTTGTCGATCTTGGCCAGCCGCTCGACGGTTTCCGGCAGCATGTCGCACACGGTGCGGCCCGGCACGTTGTAGAGGATCTGCGGGATGGCCACGGCTTCGGCAATGTGGCGGAAGTGCTGGTACAGGCCTTCCTGGGTCGGCTTGTTGTAGTAGGGGGTCACCAGCAGGCAGGCATCGGCGCCAACGTCCTGAGCAGCGCGGGTCAGCTCGACGGACTCACGGGTGGAGTTGCCGCCGGTACCGGCGATCACCGGGATACGCCCGGCCACCTGCTTGACCACGCGCTGGATCACTTCGATGTGCTCGGACACTTCCAGCGTGGCGGACTCACCCGTGGTGCCGACCGCGACGATGGCGTTGGTGCCCTCCTGCAGGTGGAAATCCACCAGTTTGCTCAGGGCATCCCAATCCAGATCCCCTTGCGCATCCATGGGCGTGACCAATGCCACCATGCTGCCCGCAATCATGCAACCACTCCTGCCGGAAAAATTGAGCCGTAATGGTACTGGCGCCTAGTGTCCGGCACAAGCAAGGATCAAGGGCTCGCGCTGCCTGCAGCATTCGCGCGCGGCCCGCGCCGCCATTCCCCTCGGCGGTGCTTTTGGTTACCCTGCTGCCTTTGGCCTGTGGCCCGAGCGCCCAGGCCGTTCACCGCTTTAGGAAGGCTGCATGTCCACCCCCGTCGTTCGCGAACAATTCCTGCTCATCAGTGCGCTTGGCCGCGATGCCATGAGCCTGACCAACGTGCTCAGCCGCGCTTGCCACGAGAACCGTTGCGCGGTGATCAGCACCCGCCTGAGCCGCCATGGCGAATACAGCGCACTGGTGCTGCAGGTGTCCGGTAGCTGGGATGCCCTGGCCCGCCTGGAGTCCGGCATGCCGGCACTGGCCAAGAAGCACGATTTCTCGGTCAACCTGATTCGCAGTGGCGCGGCCGAAGCGCGTCCGCAGGCGCTGCCCTACGTGGCTTACGTCAGCGCGGTGTACCGCCCGGACATTCTCAACGAGCTGTGCCAGTTCTTCCTCGACCATCGCGTCGAGCTGGAGAGCCTGACCTGCGACACCTACCAGGCCCCACAGACCGGCGGCACCATGCTCAACGCCACGCTGACCGTGACGCTGCCGGCCGGCACCCAGATCAGTTGGCTGCGCGATCAGTTCCTCGATTTTGCCGATGCCTTGAATCTGGATGCACTGATCGAACCCTGGCGCCCACAGAATCCCTGAGTGTGTATCTCGCGAGATCGCCGATAACCGCTAGGTTCTGTACGGAAAGTGCCTGCGCTCGGTGATGCTTCGTTAAAAACAGGTTCGGAATGCTCATTTACAGCTCGTAAACTCCGCGTCCTCACCTGTTTTTGCCTCGCCTGACCTTCGCTCGACGACTTTTCGTACAGAACCTAAATGAAGGAGTTTCCATGACCGTCGAACTCGACAAACCCGTTGCCGATTTCCAGGCTGTCGCCACCAGCGGCCAGCAGGTCAAGCTCTCCGAGCTGAAAGGCCAGCAGGTGGTGCTGTACTTCTACCCCAAGGACGCCACGCCCGGCTGCACCACCGAAGGCATGGACTTCAGCGCCCGCTTCGAGCAGTTCAAGGCGGCCAATACGCTGATCTTCGGTGTCTCCATGGACAGCCTGAAGAAGCACGAGAGCTTCAAGTGCAAGCAGGCCTTCCCCTTCGAGCTGATCAGCGACGAAGAGCACCAGCTTTGTGACCTGTTCGGCGTGTATCAACTGAAGAAGAACTACGGCAAGGAATACATGGGCATCGTGCGCAGCACTTTCCTCATCGACAAGGACGGCGTGCTGCGCGAGGAGTGGCGCAACATCAAGGTCGCCGGCCATGTCGACAAGGTGCTCGCCGCCGCCGAGGCGCTGAACAAGGGTTGAGCCCGCTTCACGCATGAAAAACGCCGCGCCTCCCGGGGAGGACGCGGCGTTTTTAGTTTGTGTAGGCCCCGGCTAGGTGCTAGACGGGCTCCGGCTCGATTCTCGGCCAGGCGTTGATCACCGCCTTGAACAGGGTGGCCAGGGGAATGGCGAAGAACACGCCCCAGAAGCCCCACAGGCCGCCGAACAGCAGCACCGCGCAGATGATCGCCACCGGGTGCAGGTTGACCGCCTCGGAGAACAGCAGCGGCACCAGCACGTTGCCATCGAGCGCCTGGATGATGCCGTAGACGATCATCAGGTAGATGAACTGGTCGCTCCAGCCCCACTGGAACAGGCCGATCAGGGCCACCGGCACGGTCACCACCACCGCGCCGATGTAGGGCACCACTACCGAAAGCCCCACCAGTAACGCCAGCAGCGCGGCGTAGTTGAGCCCCAGATAGGCGAAGGCGATATAGGTGACCACGCCACAGATGATGATCTCGATGAACTTGCCACGAATGTAATTGGCGATCTGCTGGTTCATTTCCTGCGACACCTGGGTGATCAGTGCCCGCTCGCGCGGCAGGTAGCCGCGGAACCAGCTACCGATCAGCTCGCGATCCTTGAGGAAGAAGAACACCAGGATCGGCACCAGCACCAGATAGATCATCAGGCTGACCAGCATCGGCAGGCTGGAAAGGGAGAAGGACAAGGCCCACTGGCCGAACTTGCCCACCTCACCGCGCATGCTTTCGATCAGTTGCAGCACCTGGGCATCGCTGATCAGGTGGGGATAACGCTCCGGCAGCAGCAGGAGCAGCGCCTGCCATTCGACGACCATGCGCGGCAGTTCGTTGAACAGGGTACTGAGCTGCTGCCAGAGCAACGGCATCAGCACCAGCATGAACACCACCAGTGCCCCCATGAACAGGGTGAACACCAGCCAGACGGCCAAAGTCTGCGGCACCTTGAGGCGCTCCAGGCCATTGACCAGCCCCTGCATCAGGAAGGCCAGCACCAGCCCGGTCAGCACCGGCGCCAGCATGCCGCCGAGCGTCAGCACCACGGCGAAGCCGAGCACCAGCAATACCGCCAACACCACCGCCTGCTCATCGGAGAAGTAACGGTGCACCCAATCCTGCAAAACCTTGAACATCAGCAATCCTTCAAAGAAACCTTGGCTCGATACGAACCCTCGCCATCAGGCTTTGCGCAACCAGTAGCGGTAGACGCCCTCGCCCACCTCTTCATGCAGCAGCGCGTGGCCGGCCAGGCTGGCAAAGGCGCGAAAGTCGCGCTGCGATCCCGCATCGGTGGCGGTGACCTTGAGCACCGCGCCACTGCTCAGGCGGTTGAGTTCGAGCTTGGCCTTGAGCAGTGGCAGGGGGCAATTGAGCCCAGAGGCGTCAAGTTCGACATCGAACTCAGGTACATCAGTCATCGTCTACTCCAACAAAGACGGCTAGCAGGCCGTTGGAAAACGTAGACGAGGCAGGCAAGACAAGGCAAAAACGGCCGAAAAAGCGCAGTTTACGTGCTGTAAATGAGCATTTTGAGGCTGTTTTTAACGCAGTATTGCCAACGCAGGTAGTTTTCCACGGCCTGCTAGGATACCGAACGCCTTCGATCCCTGGCCAGCACGACACCCAGCCAGCTACAGTAAGCCCATTTCGCCAGCCAAGAGCTTCAGTTGCATGACTTTTCTGCGCCCTACCCTGTTGACGCTCGCCTGCCTCTTCGCCGCCCACACCGGGGCCAACGATCTGCCTTCGCTCGGCGACTCCAGCTCGGCCATCGTCTCGCCGCAGCAGGAGCACCTGCTGGGCCGCGCCTGGCTGGCTCTGCTGCGCGGCCAGGTCGCCCAGCTCGACGACCCGCTGCTCAAGGATTTCGTCGAAAGCAGCGTCTATCGCCTGGCGGAAACCAGCCAGGTGCAGGATCGACGCCTGGAGTTCATCCTGCTCGACAGTCCGCAGATCAACGCCTTCGCCGCCCCGGGCGGGATCATCGGCGTCAATGGCGGCCTGTTTCTCTACGCCCAGACCGAGGCCGAATACGCCTCGGTGATGGCGCACGAACTGGCGCACTTGTCGCAGCGCCACTTCGCCCGTGGCCTGGAGGCGCAGCAACGCATGCAGCTACCGTTGATGGCGGCGATGCTCGCCGGCATCGTCGCGGCCGCCGCCGGTGCCGGTGATGCCGGCATGGCCACCATCTTCTCCGCCCAGGCAGCGGCGATCCAGGAGCAACGGCGCTTTTCCCGGCAGAACGAGCAGGAGGCCGACCGTATCGGCCTGCTCAACCTGGAGCGCGCCGGCTACGACCCACGGGCCATGCCGAGCATGTTCGAGCGCCTGATGCGTCAGTACCGCTACGACGCCAAGCCACCGGAATTCCTGCTCACGCACCCGGTGTCGGAGTCGCGTATCGCCGACACCCGCAACCGCGCCGAGCAGTATCCGGCCAAGGGCGTGGAAGACAGCCTGCGCTATCAACTGATGCGCGCCCGCGTGCAACTGTTCTACGAGGAAACCCCAGGCGTTGCCGCCAAGCGCTTCCGCGCGATGCTCGACGAGAATCCCAAGCTCGACGCCGCGCGTTATGGCCTGGCCCTGGCACAGATGAAGAGCGGCCAGCTGAACGAGGCGCGGCAGACCCTGCAACCGCTGCTCAAGAGCGACCCGAGCGAGCTCATCTACAACCTGGCACAGATCGAGCTGGACATGGCGCAGAACAGCCTGGACGAAGCCCAGCGCCGACAAACCCGCATGTTCACCCTCTACCCCAGCAGTTATCCGCTGCAGCAGGCGCGCGTCAATCTGCTGCTCAAGCAGCGCCGCATTCAGGATGCCGAACGCGCCCTGGACGAGCTGGTGAAGGTGCGCGACAAGGATCCCGACGTCTGGTACCAGGTGGCCGAGGTGCGTGGCCTGAGCGGCAATACCATCGGCCTGCACCAAGCCCGCGCCGAGTACTTCGCCCTGGTCGGCGATTACAAGCAGGCCCTGGAGCAACTGGATTTCGCCAAGCGCCGCGCCGCCAACAACTTCCAGTTGGCCTCGCGTCTCGATGCCCGTCAGCGTGAGCTGGAGGATGAGAAGCGTATGGTCGACGAGATGCTGCGCTGATTCACTGAACCGGAAACGAAAAACCGCGGCCAAGGCCGCGGTTTTTCGTTCTGCATGCCGCCTATCAGGCCTTGGCGCGCAGCTTCTCCGGGTTGATCAGGAAACGAGCCAGTGCCGGCAGCAGCCAGATCGCCCCGATCATGTTCCACAGGAACATGAAGGTGAGCATCAGGCCCATGTCGGCCTGGAACTTGATCGCCGAGAAGATCCAGGTGGCGACGCCGATGGCCAGGCACACGCCGGTGAACAGCACTGCCTTGCCGGTGGACTTGAGCGTCTCGTAATAGGCGTCCTGCAGCGACAGGCCCTGGCGCAGGTAGGTCTCCAGGCGGCTGTAGATGTAGATGCCGTAGTCCACACCGATGCCCACGCCCAGGGCGATTACCGGCAGGGTGGCGACCTTGACGCCGATGCCCATGAAGGCCATCAGGGCGTTGCCCAGTACCGAAGTCAGCACCAGCGGCAGGATCACGCACAGCGTCGCTGCCAGCGAACGGAAGGTCAGCAGGCACATGATGCTCACCGCGGCATACACGGCGATCAGCATGGTGTCTTCCGAGGCCGCGATCACTTCATTGGTGGCCGCTTCGATACCGGCATTACCGGCCGCCAGCACCACTTGCAGGCCGTCCTTGTTGTGCTCTTTGGCGAAGGCTTCGGCGGCCGCCACGACGCGCGACAGGGTCTCGGCCTTGTGATCCTCGAGGAACACCAGCACCGGTGCCACCGAGCAGTCGGAGTTGTACAAGCCATCGGCGCGGGCGATGGAGTTGTTCAGCACGTCCTGGTTGCGCGACAGGGTTTCCCATTTCAGGTTGCCCTCGTTCATGCCCTTGATCACCTGCTTGGACACGGTGACCATGGAAATCGCCGACTGCACGCCCTCGGTGTTCTCCATCTGCCACATCAGCTCGTCCATGGCCGACAGCGCTTCGTAGGTGGAGCAGCGCTCGGTGGCGGTCTTGATCATCACCACCAGCACGTCGGAGCTGGTCGAGTAGTTGCGGATGACGAAGTCGTTGTCGAGGTTGTAGCGCGAATCCGGATGCAGCTCCGGCGCGCCCTGGTCGAGGTCACCGATTTTCAGGTTCTGCCCGTACCAGACACCACCAGCCAGCATCACCAGGGCGATCACCACGGAAATCGGCGCCACCATCGGGTGGGCGAAATTGGCAATCGCACGCCACAACGGGTGTTCGCGGTTGGCCTCCTCACGGCTGATCTTCACCGCCTTCTGGCTGATGCCGATGTAGGAGATCATCACCGGCAGCAGGATCAGGTTGGTGAGGATGATCACCGCCACGCCCATCGAGGCGCCGATGGCCAGTTCACGGATGACGCCAATGTCGATCAGCAACAGGGTGACGAAACCCACCGCATCGGACAGCAGTGCCACCAGGCCAGGAATGAACAATTGGCGGAAGGCCATGCGCGCCGCCGACAGGGCATCGGACGCCTCGCCCGAGGCCATGGCGATGCCGTTGATCTTCTGCACGCCATGGGAAATGCCGATGGCGAATACCAGGAACGGCACCAGCATCGAGTAGGGGTCGAGACCGAAGCCCAGGGTATGCAGCAGACCGAGCTGCCAGACCACCGCGATTAGCGTTGTGATCACCACCGCCATGGCGCTCTTGAAGCAGCGGGTGAACCACAGCAGGAGGACGAAGGTGATGCCGATGGCCACGGCGAAGAACAGTGCCACGCCGACCAGGCCATCGATCAGGTCACCGACCTTCTTGGCGAAGCCGATGATGTGCACCTTGACGTTGGGATTCTGCGCCTCGAACTTGTCGCGAATCTTCTCTTCCAGCTCGTGGGAGAACTTCTGGTAGTCGAGCTTGATCAGCTTGCCCTGGTCGTTCGGGTCCGGATAGGACTCCAGCAACGGCACGTCGATGATGCTCGACTTGAAGTTGTTGGCCACAAGGCGACCGACCTGCCCGGACTTGAGAATGTTGTTGCGCAGCTCTTCCAGGCTTTCTTCGGAGCCGTCGTAGGTCTGCGGAATCACCTCGCCACCGGCGAAGCCCTCTTCGGTCACTTCGGTCCAGCGCACGCTGGGGCTCCACAGCGACTTGAGGCCGGAACGGTCGACGCCAGGGATGTAGAAGACTTCGTCGTTGATCTGGCGCAGCGTTTCCATGTAGGACTTGCTGAAGATGTCGCCGTCGACGGCCTCCACCGAGATGCGCACCGTGTTGCCCAGGTTGGCCAGGTCGTTACGGTGTTCCAGCATCTTCTGGATGTAGGGGTGGCCCAGCGGGATCATCTTCTCGAAGCTGGTCTGCGGGCGAACCTGCGCGGCCTGGTAGAACAGGAACACGCTGATCAGCAGGCAGATCAGGATAACGGCGGGACGATTGTTGAAGATGAGCCGCTCGAGGAAAGAAGCGGGCTTTTGTTGATGCGTGGTCATGCCAAGGCTCCCGGCTCGTTATTGTTGGCTCAGATCAGCGCCGGTAGGCGCGGCGAGGTGCACACCGCCCTGCCCGACCAGAACCAGGTTGCCATTATTCAGTGCTGCGACCCCGGCCAGTGACAGGCGATCGGGGCGATTGACCAGCGCGAAACTCTGCCCGTGGTCAGTGCTGCGCAGTACCGTACCGCCGTGGCCGACGACCACGATATCGCCATTGGGCAGCAGGGTGGCATCCGCCAGCCCGAACTCCAAGGGGTCGTTATGCGCCGTGTTGAGCTCGATGCGCTGCCAACTGGTGCCGAAATCGGTGGAACGGAACAGGTGCCCGCGCAGACCGTAGACCAGCAGGGTGCCACTCTGACCAGTGCCCAGGGCGCCGAACAGCGAGCCCTCGTATGGCGGCTCGGCGATGCGTTCCCAGGTCTGCCCCCAGTCAGCGGAACGGAACATCTGCCCCAGTTCGCCGACGATGAACAGGCCGGAGTCCTTCACCGCCGTGATGGCGTTGAGGTGGTAGGCATCCTCGTTGTCCAGGCGGTCGCTGACGTCTTCCCAGTGCTGGCCACCGTCGGTGGTCTCCAGCAGGGCACCATAGGCGCCGACGGCAAAGCCGGTCTGGGTGTCCTTGAACCAGACATCCAGCAGCGGCGCCTCACGCTCGAGATCCTCGAACTGCTTGGTCCAGGTGGTGCCACCGTCATGGGTGACCAGAATCTGCGCATCATGCCCCACGACCCAGCCGTTGCGCTCATCGACGAAGAACAGGGAGGTCAGTAGCTGCCGGGTAGGTACCTTGGCCTGCTGCCAGCTTTGCCCCTGATCGTCGGAATAGAGAATATGGCCGCGATCACCGACGGCGACCAGGCGCTTGCCCGTGTTGACCACGTCGAGCAACAGGCTGTGTACCGCCTTGGGTGACTCGATGGCGTAGACGGCATCGGCTGCGGCCGTGGTCTCGGCCTGCGAGGGTGCGGCGGCGAAAGCCAGAATGGAAAGCACACTGCACAGCGAGAGCGCTTTAGCCAGCGGCGAATGGACACGGAGCGCCAATTTGCGCGCCTGCTTGGGCGCCAGATCGGACTGGGTGCGCCGCATGACGGGCTCACTCATATACCTTCCCCCTTTCTTGTTATAGGCGGTACTACTGATTCCGCCCATCCTAGCGAGCTTCGGAAAGCCCTGACAATTGGCGCGACGTTATGTTTTGTTAAGGCAAAACCCGCGTTATAGAAGCCTATTTGCCAAGCTGATACGAAAAGGCCGCTACTACTGTAGCGGCCTTCGCTTGAGGCTACACGACTATTATCGAGTGCCGCGACGACGCAGGGCGGCCGGCTTGAAGTAGCCATCGTCCGGGATCGGCTGGCTGAAGTCGATGGTGTTGCTCTCTTCGTTGTCCAGGTTCTGCACGTGGTAACGGCGTGCTTGCAGATCGTGGAAGACGTCCAGCGCGCTCCAGGTGGTCGGCAGATCGTAGTAGTTCTTCAGGTAAGCGACCGATACGCGCCACAGATCGCCACGGCCGTCGTACTGATCCACCACGGCTGCTTGCCAGCTATCCTCGTCGAGGTACAGGGTGCGCTTGGAGTAGATGTGACGGGCGCCCGGCTTGAGCGTGCCCTCCACCACCCAGACGCGATGCAGTTCGTTGCGGGTGTAGGCCGGGTTGAGATGGCCGACCTTGAGCAGATCCTCGTACTTAACCTCAGGGCTGGTGACCTTGTAGTTGTTGTACGGGATGTAGATTTCCTTCTTGCCCAAAAGCTTCCAGTCGTAGCGATCCGGCGCGCCGTTGAACATGTCGGTATCGTCGGCGGTACGCAGGCCGTCGGCAGCGGCGATCGGGGTGTCGTAGGCCAGGTTCGGTGCGCGGCGCACGCGGCGCTGACCGGAGTTGTAGCCCCAGGCCTGACGCGGTTCCTTGACCTGATCCAGGGTTTCATGAACCAGGGTCGCGCCACCGGCCAGGCGCGCCGGGCTGGTGGTGAACGACAGGTAATAGAACATGATGTTGTTCAGGTCGGCGAAGGAGCCATTCTTCAGGTAGTACTTGAACAGCGCTTCCTGCTGCGAGGTCACCAGCGAATAGGCGCCATTGCGCTGTACGGCCACTTCCGAGGCGCGGCGCACGATGTAGGTACCGCGGTAACGGGCGATGTGGTTCCACAGCGCCTCGACACCGCTCTGCGGAATCGGGAAGGGAATGCCGCCATAGGCATCGACGAAACCGTTGCCGCCGCCCACCAGCTTGGCGGTGGTGGCGTTCTTGACGGTGTTGTCATAGACCCACTGCGGCGCCGAACCGGAGCGACGGGTCTGATACACCGGCATCTGGTAGGTGTCCGGGTAGGCCTTGAACAGAGCGATCTGACCCGGAGTCAGGTTGGCTTCGTACTGGCTCAGGTTGGCGGCGGTGATGGTGAACAGCGGCTTGTCTTCCGGGAACGGATCGACATGGTGCTGGCCAGAACGGGTGTAACCGGCCGGCGCCTGGGTGATGCCACCGGTCCAGGCCGGGATGGTGCCAGCCGCGTTACCGGCCTTCTCGGCGCCGAACGGGGTCAGGGTGGTGCCGAGTTTCGCGGCTTCCTGCGAGGAAACGGCTGCCACTGCGCTACCGGCGGAAAACGCCAGGGCAACGGCGAGCGCCATGAGCCTGTGCTTGATCAGCATGGTATTTCTCCGTGAAGAATCTGGCCGGACGCCCGCTGGCGTCCGGCAGGTTTCGGGTTATAGGCTTAGAAGGAGTACTTGACGTTGACGCCGATATTGTCGCGGTCACGCATCACGTTGTTCTGCCCGGCGCCATAGAACTCGGTGTACTGGATTTCCGCTTCCAGGCTGTTCAGGTAACTGGCGCGCAGACCGAGGGTGTAAGCCTTGCGGCCTTCGATGAAGTTACCGGTCTGGTGCGAGTTGCCCTCGAAGTCATGCTTGAACACGGCGAAAGGCGACAGGTTGACCCCGGCGTACACGTCGTTCCAGGTACCCGACATCATCAGGGTGTAACCGTAGGCGTTCTTGTTGACCTGATCGTCGCGGTCGTAGCCAGAGATGTAAGAGCCGTTGCCGCGACCGGCGTAGTAACGGTTACCCGTCGGCGAGCTGTACTGCAGGCTGTCGCCACGCAGGTGCTCGGAAGCCAGCTCGGCGATACCGAACAGCGAGTCGAAGCTCATGGTCGGGCCGAAGTTGTAGATGGTGCCCAGCGAGGTGTTGAAGGCTTCGACGCGGGTGTAGTTGTGGATCTGGTCACCCAGTTGCACCTGCTTACCGCCGATGTTGACCACCTGACCGCTCGCCAGCTGCGGTGCCTGGGTCAACAGGTCACCCAGCAGGTCGTTGGTGGCAGCGATACCGATGGGCAGGTTGGGACGATAGGACAGCTCACCGAATACCGAGGCACTGCCGATGGTGGTATTGAAGCTCATGCCGTACATGCGGACGTCTTCGGCATATTCGCGGCGGGCGTTGACCTGGTTGGCAACGTCGATGGTGGCGATACCGCCTGTTGCGCTAGTAACAGCGCTAGTCAACGCATTTGAATATGCAGTCGCCAATGCGGGGTTAAGCGCAGGGTTCGCCAAAACGGCTTGCAATGTAGCAACCGACACACCCGCCTGAGCTGCCACGGCTTGCTGCACTTGGGGGGTCAATGCCCCCTGAACCTGCCCCGAAATCGCGGCGAGATCAAGCCCTGTATATGCGCCTAGATCGGCATAGATGGTCGGTTCCTTGGCGTGATAATTCACGAAGTAGAAACCGAACTCGGTGGAATTCAGCTCTTCGGCGATATAGCGGAAAGCCACACCGAACTGGCCATCGTTCTTGGCATTGATATCCGGGCCAATGCTGGCAACCTTGATGTTGCCATTGGCATCGACGGTACGCCCACCTTGCAGCCTGCCTACGCCGCCAGCGCTGAGCCCGGAGTACAAGCCCGCCAAGGGGGTCAATCGAGGCTGAGTGGAATAAGCCGTATTGCCTCCATCCGCAAACAGATCGGTCTCGGAGAAATAGGTGCCCACCGGGTCGATGGCCGATTCCTTCCAGTTGAACTGGTAGAAGGTTTCCATCGACAGGTTGTCGGTCAGGCCGATGTTGAAGCTCAGCGCCTCGACCGGCACCAGCACTTCCTTCACTTCCGAACCGGGCAGGCGGAACTTGGCGGCGTCCACCGGGTTGGTGGTGTTGATGCCACCGCGATAGAACAGGCCTTCACCCCAGTTGAACACCTGACGACCAAAGCGGCCGGTGACCGGCATGTCGGCCACGTCCCAGTCGCCATAGACATAGGCATCGAGGATCTGCGCGTCACGCCCGGCCTTGTGGCGGGTCTCGTAGGTGAAGCTGTTGTCGCGCGGGAAGCTCTGGCTCGGCTGGGCCGGCGAGTTGGCGTCGTAGTAGTCGTTGCGCTTGTCCATGATCTGGGTGTCATAGAACGCCGTGCCGCGGACGAACAAGCCGTAGTTCTGGTAGGACATGCCCAGATCGGAGGTGACCTTGAACACTTCGGATACCAGGCCGGTATCGAAGTTACGGTTACCGTCGTTGGTGTTGATGTCGTCGTTGGTCTTGTCGCGGCCCTGTACGCGCCACAACTGGCCGTAGGACACCGTGGTATCGATGGAACCGCTGACCTCGTTGTCGGCGAAGCTGAACTCCACCGCCTGGGCCTGGGCCGCTACCAGCAGCGGCAACACACCAGCGAAAGCAAAACCGGCCGTGGCCGGTGCGAAACGTAGAAGGGGTTTACGGGACGTGATTTCCATCGAGACATTACTCCTCGGGTAGTTCTTCTTGTTGGCCCTAGATCAGCGGGCACCTGTTCACCGCACTGCGGCGGTTTGAACGATCAAACTCATTGTTTTCGTCTGGCAGACCCGTCAGGTACTCCAGCTCATGCGCGCCTGGCGCTGCAACCATGATGCCAAATCAAACGCTTGTCCAAAACCTCATGAACCGCTCAAGCATGGTACTTGCAAGCGCAAAATCTGACTGATCATTCACTGATCAATATGCCGGTTTACAGCGCCTGGCCACCTGATCCTGTCCTACGATCCGACATCTTTCGCGCCGCGACTCACTCTTTGGCGTGATTCACGACCATGAGAAATGCACAGGGTCAAGCAAAACACCCCAACCTTAATTCGGGCAGGCACTTTCAAGACAGCGACTTATTCGATTCAGTAACAAAAAAGTGTTACCAGACCGAGTCAGGTAACACTTTCTGGTCTTGCGGCGCAGAACGAAGCCGACTCAGGCCAGGCTCTTGCTTACCACTTCGTAGACATCGCTAGACAGCTCGCCAGAAGCCAGTATGCGTTCCAGCTCGGCCTTCATCAGCGCCTGGCGGGCCGGGCCGTACTTGCGCCAGCGGGTCAACGGCGCCAGCAGGCGCGAGGCGATCTGCGGGTTGAGCGCGTTGAGGGTGATCACCTGATCGGCGAGGAAGCGGTAGCCCGAACCGTCGGCCTGATGAAAGTTGACCAGGTTCTGGTTGGCGAAGGCACCGATCAGCGCGCGCACCTTGTTCGGGTTCTTCAGGGTGAAGGCCTCGTGCTGCATCAGCGCCTGCACACGCTGCAGGCCACCGGGCAGCGGGCAGCCGGCCTGCACGCTGAACCACTGATCCATGACCAGGGCGTCATCCTTGAAGAAGTCGGCGAACATGGCCAGGGCCTTGCCCTGCTCTTCCTGGAACGGCGAGTTGACCAACACGGCCAGAGCAGACAGGCGCTCGGTCATGTTGTCGGCCTTCTCGAATTGCTCGACGCAGGCCGCCAGCACCTCGAGCTTCTCGCTGAGCATCAGATAGGACAGGGCGATGTTCTGCAGGCTGCGGCGGGCAAAGTGCGCCGCCTCGGCCACGTACGGCGTGGTTCTGGAGATTTCGCGGTTGGCCTGGTAGCGCGCCCACAGGGGAGCGAACAGCGCACTGGCCAGTTCCTGGCGGGCGAACTCGCGCGCGGCGTGGATGGCCTCGACATCGGCCACCTCGCTGATTTCGGTGAGATAGGCCTCGCCCGGCAGCGACAGCATCTCGGCAACCATGGCCTGATCCAGCGACTCGTCTTCGAGCAGGGTGCGCAACGCGGCGACCAGGCGCTGATCCAGCACCAGTGCCTCACCACGCTGATGCTGGCCGATCAGCTCCTGCAGCACCTGCACGGACAACTGCTGGCCGGCTTCCCAGCGGTTGAAGCCGTCCGAGTCGTGCTGCATGAGGAACATCAGTTGATCGCGGTCATAGGGGAAGCTCAGCTTGACCGGCGCGCTGAAGCCGCGCAGCAGCGACGGCAAGGGTTTCTCGGCGATGCCCTCGAAGGTAAAGGTCTGCTCGGCCTCGATTACCGACAGTACACGGTTGGTGCCTTGCGCGGCGCTCTCACCCTGCAGGCGCAGCGGCAGCTCATGGCCCTGGGCATCGAGCAGGCCGAGCGCCACCGGAATCACGAACGGCAGCTTGTCGTGCTGCCCTGGGGTGGCCGGGCAGCTCTGGCGGAAGGTCAGGCTGTAGGTCTGAGCAGCGGCGTCATAAGCCTCGCTGACCGCCAGGCGCGGCGTGCCAGCCTGGGTGTACCAGCGCTTGAACTGGGTCAGGTCGATGCCACTGGCATCTTCCATGGCCTTGACGAAGTCATCGCAGGTCACGGCCTGGCCGTCGTGGCGCTCGAAGTACAGATCCGAGCCCTTGCGGAACAGCTCCGGGCCGAGCAGGGTGTGGATCATGCGCAACACTTCGGCACCCTTCTCGTAGATGGTCAGGGTGTAGAAGTTGGAGATTTCCATGTACGCATCCGGGCGCACCGGGTGGGCCATGGGGCCTGCATCCTCGGCGAACTGATGGGTGCGCAGGTAGGCCACGTCCTCGATGCGCTTGACCACGCGCGAGTGGGTATCGGCGGAAAACTCGCTGTCGCGGAACACGGTGAAGCCTTCCTTGAGCGACAACTGGAACCAGTCGCGGCAGGTCACGCGGTTGCCCGACCAGTTGTGGAAGTACTCGTGCGCCACCACCGCCTCGACGCGCTGGTGGGCGGCATCGGTGGCGGTCTCGGCCTTGGCCAGCACGCAACTGGAGTTGAAGATGTTGAGGCCCTTGTTCTCCATGGCGCCCATGTTGAAATCGTTGACCGCGACGATCATGAAGATGTCCAGATCGTACTCGCGGCCATAGACCTCCTCGTCCCACTTCATCGAGCGCTTGAGGCTGTCCATGGCGTGCTGCACCTTGTCGATGTTCTCCGGCTCGACGTAGATGCGCAGCGCGACTTCACGCTGGCTCATGGTGGTGAAGCTGTCTTCCACACACCAGAGGTCGCCGGCGACCAGGGCGAAGAGGTAGGCCGGCTTCTTGAACGGATCCTCCCAGGTAGCCCAGTGCCGACCGCCCTCTTCCGAGCCACTGGCAATCGGGTTGCCGTTGGACAGCAGCACCGGGTAGGCATGCTGCTCGGCGCTGACCGTGGTGGTGAACTTGCTCATCACGTCCGGGCGGTCGAGGTAGAAGGTGATCTTGCGAAAGCCCTCGGCCTCGCACTGGGTGCAGAACATCTTGCCGGACTTGTACAGGCCTTCCAGCGCGGTGTTGCTCTCCGGGTGGATGCGCACGCTGCTGTCGACCACGAAGCGTTCCTGGGTCGGCTGCAGGGTCAGGTGGCTGTCGGTCAGGCTGTAATCACTCGCGCCCAGCTCGCGGTCGTCGAGCTTCAGTTCGAGCAGTTCCAGTTGCTGACCGTCGAGCACCAACGCGGGGAGACCAACGCCAGCTTCCGGGTTGCGCCGCATGACCAGTTGCGCGTGTACCAGACTGTGATCCTCGAACAGCTCGAAGGTCAGGTGGGTCTCGTCGATCAGGTAGTCGGGAACCTGATAGTCCTTGAGATAAATGGTCTTGGATTGTTCGGTGCGCATAAGGGGTGCCTCTTCGGGGCAGCGTCAAGCGGCAGGCTTGACGCTGCAAGTGGTGGTCAGGCGGCGATCTCGTGGATGGCCAACTGGTAGGCGGTGTACTTGCGGATATTGATCACGCCGGTATCGAACATCAGGTACTGGCCCTTGATACCGAGCAGGGTACCCTCGGCCAGGGGCTGCTTGTCCAGGTTGAAACTGCTGATCTTGGCCGGATAGGCGTCGATGGGATAGCAGATTTCCAGCACCTCGGCTGCGCTCAGCGGCTGGATGGCCTGCAGACCGAAGCGCTGCTGCAGCTCACTGATGCCCGCGCCGCAGCTGTCGAACAACTGCTCGCGAATCGCCAGCAGGTCGACTGGCGCGGCGTCGCCCTTGAGCAGTGCACGCCAGTTGGTCTTGTCCGCCACCTGGGTGCGCAGCAGATCCTCGACGAAGCCGGATTGCTGCCGGGTGGCCACGCGCAGGATCGGCAGTGCCTGAGTCGCGCCCTGGTCGATCCAGCGCGTCGGCACCTGGCTGGCGCGGGTGATGCCCACCTTCACGCCACTGGAGTTGGCCAGGTAGACGATATGATCGGTCATGCAGAACTGCTCGCCCCAGCTCGGCTCGCGGCAGGTGCCCTGGTGGTAATGGCACTTTTCCGGGCTCATGATGCATACATCGCACTGCGCCAGCTTCTGCATGCAGGGGTAGCAGTAGCCCTGGCTGAAGCTGGTCTTGGTCTTGCGCCCGCAGTGGCTGCAATGGATGGCGCCGAGGTATTCCAGGCGCAGGTGCTTGCCCACCAGCGGGTTGACCGGCACTTCTTCATCGCCCAGGCGGAAGGCGTACTGCACCGGCGCGTCCAGGTGCGCCTTCATCTTGCTCAGCGAGCCACGTCCCAGTTCCATCAGTGCAGGGTATCCGAAGAGGTGAACAGCAGGTTCGGCACCGGCTCGGATTTGGACTTGCACGCTTGCTCACCCATGTAGCCGGTGCGTTCTTCTTCCGGCAGATTCTGCATTTCCCAGGCGATCATCGCCTGCAGGCTCAGCTCCTTCTGCTCCTGGGTCAGTTTGCGACCATCGGGCCACTTGCCGATTTCCACGGCCAGCTTGAGGCTCTCGTAGATTTCCGGGGTGATGTTGTCGATGGCTTCGAGAAAGGACGACATGGAGGTCTCCAGATGAATCACAGGGCGGGCCAGGCCCGCCAGATTAGTCGGTTCAAGCGTTACGTCGGGCCAGCATACCGCCAAGCAGCCCGGTCAGGCAGCCGGTGAGCAGGCCACCGACATGCGCGGCATTGGCGATGGCGCCGAACTGCAGCAGCTCGAAAACGCCGGTCATGCAGATCGCCAGCCAGGCCAGCATCATCACCAGCACACCAGGCGGTAGGCGATAGGCCGGATTGGGCGCCAGGCGCTGGTAGATCCAGCAATGCCCGAGCAGGCCATAGAGCACGCCGGACAAACCGCCGAACAACGAGGGCCCGGCCCACCAGTACTGGGCGAAGTTCGACGCCAGGCCGAACAGCAAAGTCAGCCCGAGCAGGCCGATGGCGCCCTGGCGAAACTCGATGCGCCGCCCCAGTTCCCAGTACCACAGGCTGTTCATCGCCAGGTGCAGCCAGCCGAAGTGGATCAGCATGGGTGTGATCAAACGCCACCATTGGCCGCTGGCCAGTGTTGCGTCCAGGTAGTTGAGGTAGATGTTGCCGCCGTCGATGCGAAAGTCGACGAAGCTCAGCCAGCGAATCGCGGCGTAGTTCTCACCTGTCAGAGTCACGGCGAACACGATGAAGGTGATCAGCAGCATCAGAGCCGTCAGCGGGCTGCGCCGTAGCTGCACCAGCACAGGGGTGCGCGAAGGCGCCACGGCCTGGGGAAAGTCACCATTCACATCACCTAGAGGATGCTGTGCGTAGAGCTCACGCACCTGCTCGGCCAGTTCCTCACCGTGCACCCAGAGCACCTGTTCACCGCCCTCCTCGGCCACCCGATGCGGCACGCGCAGGCGTTGCAGCAGGGCGATGAAGCCGCTGAGGTCGGTATCCAGCGGTAGACGTAGTGCAACGCTAGCGGTCATCGTGGCGCCTCCTGCGGGTCGACATCGACCCAGACGAATTTGCTCGCATCCAGACGCTGTTCATGATCGAGCCGGTAAGCCACCAGCCGGCCGCCGATCACCGCGCTGTAATCCAGGCAGGCCAGATTGGGGCGGATCGGCGCTGGCTTGCCGCGGCGCCAGTAGTGGCCGACGAACAGCGGCGGTTCGTGCGCGCCATATTTGAGCAACTCGTCCTTCTGCAGTTCGCTCAGGGGCGTCTGCGCCGCCAGCTCCGGCAAGGCATCGGGCTGGAAGACGATATCGCCGTAGGTCTGCGGATCCTCTTCCCAGAACTTGGTGCGGAAATAGGAACGGGTGAAGCCGTCGCCGCCGGTCAGGGTCAGGCCGTGCGGCAGGCGCATGTCGGTGCCACGCAGCAGGCGGTCGAGCGCCATGTTGGCGAAGCTGCCGGGTACCGCCGAGGCCTGGAGGAAATGCTCATCGATGCAGCCATCGGGAAACTGCTGCCTGAGCGGCGCGATCAGCTCGGCGTCCCAACAGGCATGCACGACACGGAAGCGCCCGGCATCAATGAACAGCGGCATCTGGTAGAACCAGCGCAGGAATTCGCGCCACTCCTGTGGGTGCCCCTCGAACTGCGCCAGGGTTTCGCGGATCAGGCGCAGGTGCCGTGGGCTGTGCTCGCGCACGTACTGGCGGCCGCTGCCTGGCGGTGCCGGCGTGCTCCAGCCCAGCGCGTTGTACTCATGGTTGCCCATGATGCACAGGGCCTGGCCGGCGCTGACCATGTCATGCACCAGATGCAAGGTCTCGCGAATACCCGGGCCACGGTCGATCAGATCACCGAGAAACAGCGCCATGCGCCGCGGGTGGCGCCACACGCCTTCCTGGCGGCTATAGCCCAGGCGTTCAAGCAAGCGTTCCAGGGTGCGCGCACAACCGTGGATATCACCGATCAGGTCATAGCCACGATGGGGGTCGATGGACATTCAGTCCTGCCCTCCCAGGCGGCTGCCCCAACCCAGCTTGGTACGGCAGACCTCGTAGTAGTTGTGATCCAGGGGGTGGATCAGACGCAGCTTCTGCGCCTTCTTGGCGACGTGCAGGGTATCGCCCGGCGCGCAAGTGAAGTGGTTCTGACCGTCGCAGGACACCTGCGGGTAAATGGTCATGTCCGCCGACACCACCACCTTCAGCTCGCTGTGGCCGTCGACCACGATGGGCCGGCTGGACAAGGTGTGCGGGTACATCGGCACCACGACGATGGCGTCCAGCTTGGGGTGCATGATCGGCCCGCCGGCGGACAGCGCATAGGCGGTGGAGCCGGTGGGCGTGGCGACGATCAGGCCGTCGGCCTTCTGGCTGCAGACGAACTGGCCATCGATATACAGCTCGAACTCGATCATCCGCGTCGACTTGCCAGGGTGCAACACCACGTCGTTGAGCGCATCGCCCTGGCCTATGGCCTCGCCCTGGCGGCGCACCTCGGCTTCGAGCAGGAAGCGGTTCTCGGTCAGGTACTGGCCTTCCAGTACCTGCGCCACCTTGAGCTCCAGCTCGTCGGGGCGGATGTCGGTGAGAAAGCCCAGGCTGCCACGGTTGATGCCCAGCACCGGCACCTTGTGCCGCGCCAGGGCGCGGGCGGCGCCCAGCATGCTGCCGTCACCACCGACGACGATCACCAGGTCGCACACCTCACCGAGCATCTTGCGCGAGGAGGTCTGCAGGCCATGGCCGGGCAGCAGGTCGGCGATGGTGTCTTCGAGGATCACATGCAGATGGCGGTCGATGAGAAAACGCTTGAGGCGGCGCACGGTTTCCAGCGCCCGTGTGCTACCCAGGCGCCCGATGATGCCGACATTGCGAAATTGATCCATGGGGTTCCCGCCAGACAGATAAGAAACGAAGGGGGATTATCGGCCAAAGGCCAAGGCAGCGGCAAACCGGGCTATGCTCGCCTGATGATCGCTCTCGACTCGCTGCACGACCTGCTGCAGACCCTGCGCACCCCAGCCGTGCGTGACCTGGCCTGGACGCTGTTGTCAGCGCCCTTGCTGGGTGAGACCACGAAACCCCAGCGTCATCCCCTGCAGGCCAGCGAGTGGGTTCGGCACCCACAGTCATTGGCCCACTGGCTGACCCGCCAGGACGAGGATCCCGGTGCGCTACACGCCTGGTTGGCGGACAAGCCGGTGCGGCGTCTTGGCCTGTACTACGAGCGCCTCTGGCAATACGCCCTGCAGGCCGCGCCAGATATCCAAGTCATCGCGGCCAACCTGGCGATTCGTCAGCATGGCCATACCCTGGGCGAGCTGGATCTGCTGCTGCGCGACGCAGAGGGCGAGCATCACTTGGAGCTGGCGGTGAAGTTCTATCTCGGCCCGGAGGCGGCCGACGGCAGCGATGCCAGCCAATGGCTCGGCCCCGGCAGCCATGATCGGCTCGACCTCAAGCTGAGCCACCTCGCCCAGCATCAGTTGCCGCTGTCGTCGCGCCGCGAAGCACGAGGAGCGCTGAACGAGCTGCAGGTGCGTGAAGTCCGCTCCGCTTTCTGGCTCGGCGGCTATCTGTTCTATCCCTGGCCTGGGGGCTGTGCACCACCGCGCGGCGCCAGCCCCCGACATCTGCGCGGGCACTGGCTGCGCCGAGCCGACTGGGCGGTCTTTGCCGGCCAGCAGCACGGCGCCTGCTGGCAGCCCCTGCCGCGGCTGGCCTGGCTGGCTCCGGCCTTGATCGACGCGGATCAACGCTGGTCGCAGGAGAGATTCGAGCATTGGTTGAGCGCCCTGCCGCCAGAGGCCCAGGCGCAGCTACTGGTGCGCCTGGAGGTCGATGACGCGGGGAACTGGCGCGAGGTGGAGCGGGTATTCTTGGTCAGCGATCAGTGGCCAGAAACGTAGCCCGGATTTCATCCGGGCTACAGGCCTCAGTGGCTACGTTCGGTACGCCCGCCGGAGCGTGCCAGATAGCCTGCCCCGCTCTCGCACAGCAGGGCATCACGCTGCACCGCCGGCAAGGCATCCAGCCCCTCGCGCAGGGCGTAGGCGCTGAAACCGAGCTGGCTGAGCAGAAACACCGCACTGGCGCTGCGCTTGCCGCTGTCGCAGTAGCACAGATAGGTGCGTGCCGGGTCGAGCAGACGGGCCTTGAGGCGCAGCAACTGCAAGGGCATGTGCAGTGACTGCAGGGCATGAGCCTGCTCGTATTCTTCCTGCAGGCGCACGTCCAGCCACTGCCCACCCTGGCTGAGCAGGCGCGAGGCCTCACCGAGGGAAACTTCCGCCACCACCGGCGCCTTGAGCAGGGCGAAGAAGTCCTGGCGATCCAGGCGCAGCACGCTGCCATCTTCGAGCATGGTCACCGTGGCATTGCGCGGGCGATCCGCCAGCAACGCCTCCTCACCGAAGCAGGCGCCCACCTCCAGCTCCGCCAGCACCTGACTCTCGCTGCCGGCGCCGCGCATCACCTCGGCACGCCCGCTGCGCAGGAAGAAGCAACAATCCCCAACCTCACCCTCCGCCAGCACCTGGCTGCCGGCTTTCAACTCCAGACGCTGCAGGCGCGTCAGCATGGTCTGCACATTGGCCGCTGGCACCTTGGCCAGCAACGGATTTTCCAGCAAACGCTCGAGCCACTCGATCTCTTCGCCGCTCTGCCCCATGGCCAGCAGCAGATCCTCGAAACTCAGGCGCCAGGTCAGCAGACGGTTGAGTACTGCGCTATCGATCACCAGCACGCTGCAATCGGTCATCGCCATGGCTTCGTGCAGCCGTGGCAGGCTGGGTGACAAGGGGTGGCAACTCGCTGGGCTGCCCGCCACCACGGACTGCGGCAAGCCATCACCTTGCAAGGACAGCTCGCCGGCCAGCAGGTAATAGGTCAGGTGGGCCTGGTCGCCGCGGCGAAACAGCGACTGCCCCGCCAGCAAGGGTTGTGGCACGAGCTGATCACGCAGCTCACGCCATTGCTGCTCGGACAAAGCATTGAGCGGCGTCAGGCTGCGCAGTTGTGCCGGTGTCAGGGGTTCAGTCATGAGAAGGCGTCCAGGCTCTGCAATACAGTGTAGTCATGGTGCGAGCCGAGCGTTGCCCGCCGCCCTTGCAAGCCGCCCGTGTGCACGAATACCAGGCGACTGCCACGCTTAAAGTAACCGTCGCCCACCTGCTGTCGCAATGCCAGCAGCGCCTTGCCGGTATACACCGGCTCCAGCGGCAGGCCGGCGTCGCGCTCCACGGTGGCCATGAAGGTCAGCAACTCGTCATCGCTGCGGGCAAAACCACGCCGCGCGGCCTCGATCAGACGATAGCCCTGGTCATCGCAGTCCGCCGTATGCAGCAACCCTCTCACCTGCTCGGGCACGCCGTAGCCGGCCGGCACGGCCAGGGCGCCATGCACCAGGCGCCTGCCTCGCTCGGCCAGCACCAGCCCGGCCAGGGTGGTGCCGGTGCCTGCGGCCAACCACCAGCCGTGGAAGTCCGTCCAACCCAGGGCCGTCATCTGCTGCTGCACCATGTCCGGCAACACAGTGCAGCCCTGGGCGCCGAGCTGCGAACGCCCGCCTTCGTTGATGGCATGGAACTGTGGGTAGCGCTCGCGCCAGGACGCCCAGAAGTCAGGCTCATGGCGTTTGCGGTAAGCGCCATGGCTGAGCCAGTGCAACTGCATGCCGAACGCCTGCAGATCGCGAATGGTCGGCGTGTCCTGCGGCTCGCCGCGCAGCAGGCCGATAGTGGCGAAGCCGAAACGTTTGCCGGCTGCTGCCAGCGCATGCAGATGGTTGGAATGGGCACCGCCTAGGCTGATCACCCCATGCGAGCCAGCCGCGTTGGCTTCGGCCAGGTGCGGGGCGAGCTTGAACCATTTGTTGCCGCTGATCAGGGCATCGATCAGATCCAGACGCAGGCAGGCCACCTCGACACCTGCCGCCTGCAGCCAGTCCAGACGCAGCGGTTGCAGGGGCGCCTGCGGCTGCCAGTCGATGCGTGGCAGAAGCAAGGTCAGTTGACGCCCTGCAAACGAGCGCTCGCCTTGTGCCGCGAACAGCAATTGGACTCACCCAGCACGAAACGGCTCGGCGTATCCACCCGCTCGATGGGCATGGCGCAGCGCTCGCCGGCCACCACGGCTTCGCAGGTAGGCTGCTGATAATGCGCCAACCATTGACGATACTGCGCCTCCGTTACGAAGCACTTGGCGGCGACGTATGCCATGGGGTTGTCCTGGTAGCGGGCGACATCCTGCAAGGCGATGGTCAGGTGCCCGGCGCCGGGATGATAGGCCACGAACACCACACCAAGCCTGGCCAGGCGCTCGAGCACCTGATCGCCACTCTGGCTGGCGATGGCATCGCGCTCGCGCTTGAGCCGTTCGATCTCCGCCTGGCGCTGGATATCCTGCTCGTTGCGGTAGGCCAGTTCGACATCGCGTATGGCCACCTGCTCCTTGTACTGGGCCACGGCCGCGGTGATCTTGGCTTGCAGCTCGGCCTCGAGCTGCGCTCGCAGAATGTCGCCCTCGGTGCGCCCATGGCGCTCCAGGGCACGCAGTTGCTGGGTCAGTTGCTCGCGGCTGTGCTGATAGTTCTGCGCCTGCTCGGTCAGTTGCGCCTTGAGCCGGGCATTGAGTTCCTGCTGCTGGCGCAAGGCCTGGTGCAGCTCCTGAAGCTGCGCCTGCTGACGCTTGCCCTGCTCCTCGCCGGCCAGCTTGAGCCTGGCCAGTTCTTCTTCATGCTGCTGGGTGAGGCTGGCGATGCGCAGACGCTGCTGCTTGATGAGCTGAGCGGTCTTGGCGCGATGCTCCTGATCCATCTTCTGCGCCAACTGTTCGGCCACCTCCTTGGCCGGGTCGGGCGCATACCATTTGTCCTCGGACGCCATCTGCAGGCGTTCGGCCTGCACCACCTGGGTGCTGTCGTCCTCGATCAGCAGGCCGAGCTGATTGCCCTTGACCGCATCGCGCAGGCGTACCAGATCGTTCTGCCCGGGCGTGAGATTGGGATCCCACAGGTGCATCTGATGCCAGGACACCGCGCACTGGCTGCGACAGGCCAGGCGGATAGGCCCGGCACCGAGATCCGGCCCGCGCCCGGCGCGATCGGCCAGGTGCTGCAGCGGGATGTTCCAGCCGGAATCGGGGCGGCCGTCCTCGTCGAAATCCAGATAGAAGAACACCGCCGCCTTGACCAGCAACCGCGGGTTGATCACCACGTAGACCATGCGCATCTGCTGATCGGCGAACTCGGGCATGTTCACCACGCCATCGAGCAAGGCCTCGAATTCGGGGTAGAGCATCTGCTTGCAGACGCCATGTTCCTTGAAGAACATCACGGCCTCTACCATCTGCGGCTTGTTCTGCATGCCTGTCGCCCCCCTCTGATGCGACTGAAACGACGCGCACGACGCCGGCACCAGGGCAATTCTGGCCCTGATGCGAACGTCGTCCTTGCGTGATCGGGCTAGTCTAGGGGAAAAAGTCGCAACGGCAATGTGACGCGATTGGCAGCCGGCCCGCTGGCAAGCCCTCTGCCAGCCAATGGTTAGGCCAAACTGTGACCGACTGGGCGAGACTCAGCCGCTGGCAGCGCCCAGGCGTTGTGCCATCTCTGCACCGAGGGCCTGCAGGCCACTCATGGGGCGCACCATCACCTCGAATTCGACGATCAACCCGGTTTCGTCGAAACGGATCAGGTCGATCCCTTTCAACTCACGCTCGCCGACCCGCGCGGAAAACTCCAGCACCACGCTCAGGCCATCGGCCGTGGCCAGTTCGCGGTGGTAGGTGAAGTCCTCGAACACCTGCAGCACGGTATTGAGGATCAAATTGACCTTCTGCGCTCCCGGGTAAGGAGTGTGCGCCATGGGCGAGCGGAACACGGCCTGCGGGTGCAACAGCTCGGGCAAGGCGCGCAGATCCTTGGCGGCGATAAACTGGTGCCAGCGCGCCAGGCTGGCGGCGGCGGCAGGTTGCAAGAGGGTATCGAGAGACATCGGCTTCTCCTTGTTGTTGGCTGCCCCGCACTGAGCGGGGTTCGGCTCGATCAGAGTTCGGCCGCCAGGCGCGAGCCCTGGTCGATCGCCCGCTTGGCATCGAGCTCGGCGGCGACGTCCGCGCCGCCAACCAGATGCACGCGCTGACCGGCACTCTCCAGCCCTTGCTGCAGCTCACGCAGAGGATCCTGGCCGGCGCAGACGATCACGGTGTCGACCGGCAGCACCTGCGGCTCACCACCGGCGATGCGGATATACAGACCAGCGTCATCGACCTTGAGATACTCCACCGAATTGAGCATCTGCACCTTCTTGTTCTTCAGGCCGGTGCGATGAATCCAGCCGGTGGTCTTGCCCAGGCCGTCGCCCACCTTGGTCTTCTTGCGTTGCAGCAGGAACACCTCACGCGCCGCCGGGTGCGGATGTGCCTCGACACCCGCCACGCCACCACGGGCCTCAAGCGTGGTATCGATGCCCCACTCCTTCCAGAATTCATCGCGGTCGAGGCTGGTGGCCTTACCCTGATGGGTGATGAACTCGGAGACGTCGAAGCCGATGCCACCCGCTCCGATCACCGCCACCTTCTGCCCGACCGGTTTGCGCTCGAGAATCGCATCCAGGTAGCCGATCACCTTGGCATGATCGATACCCGGAATCTCCGGGGTACGCGGGGCAATGCCGGTGGCCAGGATGATCTCGTCGAAGCCGCCGGCGACCAGATCGTCCACCGACACGCGGGTGTTCAGGCGCACGTCTACGCCGGTGGTTTCCAGCTTGCGCTTGAAGTAGCGCAGCGTCTCGTAGAACTCTTCCTTGCCCGGCACGCGCTTGGCCACGTTGAACTGGCCACCGATCTCGTTGGCCGAGTCGAACAGGGTCACGCTGTGGCCACGCTCGGCCGCCACGGTGGAAGCAGCCAGGCCAGCCGGGCCGGCGCCGACCACGGCGATCTTCTTCACCGAGGTGGTGGGGATGTAATTCAGCTCCGTCTCATGGCAGGCGCGCGGGTTGACCAGGCAACTGGTGAGCTTGCCACCGAAGGTGTGATCCAGGCAGGCCTGGTTGCAGCCGATGCAGGTGTTGATCTCGTCCGCGCGGCCTTCGGCGGCCTTGTTGACGAACTCCGGGTCGGCGAGGAACGGGCGCGCCATCGACACCATGTCGGCATCGCCTTCGGCCAGCACCTGCTCGGCCACTTCCGGAGTGTTGATGCGGTTGGTGGTGATCAGCGGGATCGCCACCTCGCCCTTGAGCTTGGCGGTGACCTTGGTGAAGGCCGCGCGCGGCACCTTGGTGGCGATGGTCGGGATGCGCGCCTCGTGCCAGCCGATACCGGTGTTGATGAGGGTGGCGCCGGCCTGCTCGATGGCCTTGGCCAGCAGCACGATCTCGTCCCAGGTGCTGCCGCCCTCGACCAGGTCGAGCATCGACAGGCGATAGATGATGATGAAATTCAGCCCCACCGCCTCGCGCACGCGGCGCACGATCTCCACCGGCAGGCGCATGCGGTTCTCGAAGCTGCCGCCCCAGCGGTCGGTGCGGTGGTTGGTGTGGGCAACCAGGAACTGGTTGATGAAATAGCCTTCCGAGCCCATCACCTCGACGCCGTCGTAGCCGGCCTGCTGGGCCAGCGCCGCGCAATTGACGAAATCGGCGATCTGCTTCTCGATACCCTCCTCGTCCAGCTCACGGGGTTTGAACGGGTTGATCGGCGCCTGGATGGCGCTCGGCGCCACGGACTTGGGGCTGTAGGCGTAGCGGCCGGCATGCAGGATCTGCATGCAGATCTTGCCACCGGCCTCGTGCACGGCCTGGGTGACGACCTTGTGCTTCTCCGCCTCTTCCTCCGTGCTCAGCTTGGCTGCGCCGGCATACACGCCGCCCTCCTCGTTCGGGCCGATGCCGCCGGTGACCATCAGGCCGACACCGCCCCGGGCGCGCTCGGCGAAATAGGCCGCCATGCGCTCGAAGCCGCCAGGCCTCTCCTCCAGGCCGGTGTGCATGGAGCCCATCAGGGTGCGGTTCTTCAGCGTGGTAAAGCCAAGGTCGAGGGGGGCCAGCAGGTGCGGGTAACGAGCAGTCATGGAATTCTCCACATCGCGGTGCAGTTCACGGATCGCCGCGGTCTCATGGGCACGCGGTCGGTTATGGAGGCAGACGATAAAGAGGCCAAACGGCAGGCTCAATGATCGAAACTGACAAGATAATGACCAAAGCAAACAGCAATGCTTGGCTTCCGTCACCATCCGACCTAACCTGAACGCACACACCCGCGAAAGATACTCATGCGTCGACTGATCTCCCTTTGCCTTATCCTCCTCCTGCTCGGCAGCCTCGGGACTTATGCCTACTGGTGCGAGCAACGGCCCCAGGTTCGCTACCTGTCGGATCTGCGCAGTCATCTGGCCCTCAACCTGGGCAACCCCGGCACCGCCGGCAACCTGCTGGGCATTCAGCCCGAACTGGTCAGCAGCGACTTGCAAAGCCTGGCGCGCCTGCGCCTGAAGCTGGCAGCCTACCTCGACCAAGCGCGCGACCTGGGCCTGCTCAACCCACGCACCGTGGTGGTCTTGCCCGAACATATCGGCACCTGGCTGTTCGCCATCGGCGAGAAGGACGAGCTGTATCAGGCCCCTGACCACCAGCGAGCGCTGCAGTGGTCGGCGGCGAGCAATCCGCTGGATTTCATCCAGGCAATGCTCTGGGCAGACGGCGATGCGCGCCTGCCCGACGCCCTGCTACGCACCAAAGCCAAGCACATGGCCCATGACTACCAGCAACTGTTCGGCGGCCTGGCGCGCGATTACGCCGTCACCCTGGTGGCCGGCTCCATCGTCCTGCCGGAGCCCCAGCTCGAGCACGGCCAACTGCAGGTCGCCAACGGGCCGCTGTACAACGTCAGCCTGGTCTTCGACAGCGCCGGCCAGCCATTAGGCCAGCCGCACCGCCAGGCCTTCGCCGCCGCCACGGCCAGCAGCCAGGCGCCAGAGGCGCTGCAGGTACTCGACACACCGGCAGGCCGGCTCGGCATCCTGCTCGGCGGCGATGCCCGGCACATCGCCAGCCATGCGCGGCAAGACGTCGAACTGTTGGTCATGCCCAGTGACATGGACGCCAACACGAATATGAGCGAATTCGGCGAACGCCTGCACGCACAGGGCATCCACGCCGGCATGCAGGTGCACATGCGCGGGCGCCTGTGGGAACGTAGCGGCCAGGCAGCAGCCCTGGCATACGTCGACGGTCGACTCAGCCAGGGCGATGCGAGCGCTGGCGCGCAACTGATCAACCTGTGGCTATGAAAGCCTCACGCGTTCGCCTGGGCGACCTGTCCGTCGGTTTCACCCAACCGCTGGCCGCCGCGCTGAGCGAGCATGGCCATGACCCGCAGCCCCTGCTGCTGCAGTTCGGCCTCGACGCCAAACGCCTGAGCGAACCCCGCGCGCGGCTTTCGATCCCCCGCTTCATGCGCCTCGGCCACAGCGCCATCGCCCTGAGCGGCGAGCCGGCGCTGGGCCTGGACATGGGCCGCCACAGCCACCTGGGCCAGATCGGCCTGGCCGGCATCTGCGCCGCGCAGGCGCCCGACCTGCGCGCAGCGGCGCGCACCCTGACCCGCTTCGAGCCGCTGTACGCCGCCAACTACCGGGGCCGCTCGGGCTTCGACGAAGACGCGCGCGGCGCCTGGCTGAACTTCTACTCCATCAGCCCATACAACGCCTACAACCGCTTCGTGGTGGATTCCGTGCTGGCCGGCTGGCTGAGCAACCTGGCGCAGGTGGCTGGCCAGCCCATCGCAGCGGAGAGGGTCGAAATCGAATTCCCGGCGCCGGACTATGCCGAACGCTACGAAACCTTGTTCGGCTGCCCGGTGGAGTTCGTCGCGGGAGCCAATCGCCTGCGCCTGAGCAACGAAACCCTGGCCCTGCGCAACCGCCAGCATTGCCCGGGCACCTGGAACCATCTGCTGGAATTGTGCGAACGCGAACTGGATCAGTTGACCCGCACCCGCAGCCTGCGCGAACGGGTGATCCAGCTACTGGGGCCATTGCTGCACGGCCACGAACCGGATCTGCAGGAAGTGGCGCGACGCCTGCAACTACCGAGCTGGACGCTACGGCGCAAGCTGGCCGAGGAAGGCACGCAGTTTCGCGCCATCCTCAACGACACCCGCCGCGACCTGGCCACGGCCTATATCCGCGACACCGAACTGGCCTTTGGCGAGATCGCCTACCTGCTCGGCTTCGCCTCGGCCGAAGCCTTCCAGCGCGCCTTCAAACGCTGGCTCGGGCAAACGCCCGGCGATTATCGGCGCGCACAACGCAGGGCCGCTGGCGAGGCTCAGAGTTCGGTGGCGTCGTCGGTATCGACGGTGTCCTGATCGAAGGCATCACGCTCGAGCAGTTCTTCCTGATAGTCGTCCATCTGCTGTTCTCCTCGGTCATCGGGTTTGACCGATAGCAAGCTACTTTGCCTGCATGAAGACAAGATGACGGAAAGCCGCAGGCTGATCACTGGATGAATGGCAATCAAGGCCTGCCGGCTGCTCAGGTTGTGCGCGGCGGAAAACCGTTACTGCGGCGGTTTTCAGTCCTCGCTGATCTCGATATTCGGCATGGTCGGTTTGCCCGCCAGGGCAATACGCGCGCCCACCTTGCGCGCCAGATCCTGATAGATCATCGCCAACTGGCTTTCCGGGTCGGCGATCACGGTCGGCTTGCCGTCGTCGGCCTGCATGCGAATGGCCATCGACAGCGGCAGGGAGGCCAGCAGTTCGACGCCGTATTGCGCGGCCAGCTTCTCGCCGCCACCCTCGCCGAACAGGTGCTCGGCGTGACCGCAGTTGGAGCAGATATGCACGGCCATGTTCTCCACCACACCCAGCACCGGGATGTGCACCTTGCGGAACATCTCCACGCCCTTCTTGGCATCGAGCAGGGCCAGATCCTGCGGCGTGGTGACGATCACACTGCCGGCCACCGGCACCTTCTGCGCCAGGGTCAGCTGGATGTCGCCAGTGCCCGGCGGCATGTCGATCACCAGGTAGTCGAGGTCATTCCAGGCGGTCTGGGTGATCAGTTGCAGCAAGGCGCCGCTGACCATCGGCCCGCGCCAGACCATGGGCGTGTTGTCGTCGGTGAGAAAGGCCATGGACATCACCTGCACGCCATGGGCTTCGAGTGGCACGAACCACTTCTGCTCCTTCACCTGCGGGCGTGTGCCTTCGGCAATGCCGAACATGATGCCCTGGCTGGGGCCGTAGATATCGGCATCGAGCATGCCCACCCGCGCGCCTTCGCGGGCCAGGGCCAGGGCCAGGTTGGCGGCGGTGGTGGACTTGCCCACGCCGCCCTTGCCCGAGGCCACGGCGATCACGTTCTTCACCCCGGCCAGCGCCGGCACCTGGGCCTGGCCCTGGTGCGAGTCGATCAGGCAGTCGACCTGCACCCGAGCGCTGTCCACGCCCTCGAGGTTCTCCAGGGCCATCTGCAGCATCTGCGCCCAGCCGTTCTTAAACAGCCCGGCGGCATAACCCAGCTCCAGGCGCACGGAAACGCGCGCACCCTGGATATCGACTTCGCGCAGGCAACCGGCGCTGACCGGATCCTGTTCGAGATGGGGGTCGGTGAACTGACGCAGACAGGCTTCGACCGCTTCGCGGGTGACGGCACTCATGCAAGAACTCCAGAAGGCAGGCAAAAAATCAGGCAGCCATCTTAACAGCAGAGCCCGGTTGCACACGTCTCACCGCGACCAAGACATGGCCGCTTTTACTTGCGGCTTGTAGCTTGCAGCTTGCAGCTTCCTTTATAGTTGCCGACTTCCCTCGTTTTACCAGTGCAGCCGATCACCATGACCGAAGCCCGCAAGATTCTCGTCACCAGCGCCCTTCCCTACGCCAACGGTTCGATCCACCTTGGCCACATGCTCGAGTACATCCAGACCGACATGTGGGTGCGCTACCAGAAACTGCGCGGCAACCAGGCCGTTTACGTCTGTGCCGACGACGCCCACGGCTCGGCCATCATGCTGCGTGCCGAGAAGGAAGGCATCACTCCGGAGCAACTGATCGACGGCGTGCGTGCCGAGCACATGGCCGACTTCGCCGACTTCCTGGTGGACTTCGACAACTACCACTCCACTCACTCGGAGGAGAACCGCGAGCTGTCGGCGTCCATCTACCTGGCGCTGCGTGATGCCGGCCATATCGCCACTCGCGCGGTGACCCAGTACTTCGACCCCGAGAAGGGCATGTTCCTCGCCGACCGTTTCATCAAGGGCACCTGCCCCAAGTGCGCGGCCGAGGATCAGTACGGCGACAACTGCGAAAAGTGCGGCGCCACCTACGCTCCCACCGAACTGAAGAACCCACGCTCGGCCATCTCCGGTGCCGTGCCGGTGCTCAAGGAGTCGCAGCATTTCTTCTTCAAGCTGCCGGACTTCGAGGCCATGCTCAAGCAGTGGACGCGCTCCGGCACGCTGCAGGAAGCGGTGGCCAACAAGCTGGCCGAATGGCTCGATAGCGGCCTGCAGGAGTGGGACATCAGCCGCGATGCGCCCTACTTCGGCTTCGAGATCCCCGGCGAGCCGGGCAAGTATTTCTACGTCTGGCTGGACGCGCCCATCGGCTACATGGCCAGCTTCAAGAACCTCTGCACACGCCGCCCGGATCTGGACTTCGACGCCTTCTGGGGCCAGGACTCCACGGCCGAGCTGTACCACTTCATCGGCAAGGACATCGTCAACTTCCACGCCCTGTTCTGGCCGGCCATGCTCGAAGGCGCGGGCTATCGCAAGCCGACCGCGGTGAACGTGCATGGCTACCTGACGGTGAACGGGCAGAAGATGTCCAAGTCGCGCGGCACCTTCGTCAAGGCGCGCACCTACCTGGATCACCTGAATCCGGAATACCTGCGTTACTACTACGCCAGCAAGCTGGGCCGTGGCGTCGATGACCTCGACCTGAACCTCGAGGACTTCGTGCAGAAGGTCAACTCGGATCTGGTCGGCAAGGTGGTCAACATCGCCAGCCGCTGCGCCGGCTTCATTCACAAGGGCAACGCCGGTGTGCTGGTCACCGCCAACCCCGAGCCAGCCCTGTGGGAGGCCTTCCAGACTGCCGCCCCGAGCATCGCCGACGCCTACGAGGTGCGTGATTTCTCCCGCGCCATGCGCGAGATCATGGCGCTGGCCGACCGTGCCAACGCCTGGATCGCCGACAAGGCGCCCTGGGCCTTGAACAAGGTTGAGGGCAAGCAGGCCGAGGTGCAGGAAATCTGCGCCCTGGGCATCAACCTATTCCGTCAATTGGTGATCATGCTCAAGCCGGTGCTGCCGAAACTGGCCGCCGATGCCGAGGCCTTCCTCAACGTGCCGGCCCTGACCTGGGCCGATCTGGCCACACCGCTGGCCGATCACCAGCTCAACCCCTTTACCCCGCTGCTGACCCGTATCGAACAAGCGAAGATCGAAGCCATGACCGAAGCCTCCAAGGAAGACCTGGCCGCCGAAGCCGCCCCACCACAGGGCAATGGCGAACTGGCCAAGGATCCGCTGGCTGCCGAGATCAACTTCGACGCCTTCGCCGCCGTCGACCTGCGCATTGCCCTGATCGAGAAGTGCGAGTTCGTCGAGGGCGCCGACAAACTGCTGCGCCTGTCGCTGGATATCGGCGACGAGAAGCGCAACGTGTTCTCCGGCATCAAGTCAGCCTACCCCGACCCGAGCAAGCTGGAAGGTCGCCTGACCCTGTACGTCGCCAACCTGGCGCCGCGCAAGATGAAGTTCGGCATCAGCGAAGGCATGGTGTTGGCTGCTGGCCCCGGCGGCGAGGAAATCTACCTGCTCAGCCCGGACAGCGGCGCCAAGCCGGGCCAACGAGTGAAATAAGCTGCAAGCGAAACAGGATGCGGGCTGGTGCTGAACGCCAGCCTGGCTTTTGCGCTTTTACTTGACGCTTGTGGCTTGTAGCTTGCCGCTGCTTCTCCCGATAATAGGCGCCCATTTCCTAAGGCCTTTGTGCATTCGACGGCAAACCGATGACCGAACTCGTCCTGATCATGGTCAGCGCCATCCTGGTCAACAACTTCGTGCTGGTGCAATTCCTCGGCCTGTGCCCGTTCATGGGCGTGTCGAAGAAGATCGAGACCGCCATCGGCCTGTCCCTGGCCACCACCTTCGTGCTGACCCTGGCCGCCATGTGCAGCTACCTGGTGCAGCAGTACGTACTCAAGCCGCTGGATCTGGAGTTTCTGCGCACCATCAGCTTCATCCTGGTGATCGCCGTGGTGGTGCAGTTCACCGAGATGGTGGTGAACAAGACCAGCCCCTTGCTCTATCGCGTGCTGGGCATCTTCCTGCCGCTGATCACCACCAACTGCATCGTCCTCGGCGTGGCCCTGCTCAACGCCAACAAGGCCGAGTTCACCTTCGTCACCGCCACCGTCAACGGCTTTGCCGCAGGCCTGGGCTTCTCCCTGGTGCTGGTGCTGTTCGCCGCCATGCGTGAGCGCATCGCCATCGCCGACGTGCCGAAGTCCTTCCAGGGCGCGGCCATCGGCATGATCACCGCCGGGCTGATGTCGCTGGCATTCATGGGCTTCTCCGGGCTGATCAAGCTATGAGCCTGGTTCTGGTCGCCGTCCTTGCCCTGCTCGCCCTGTGCCTGATCGCCGGCGCCATCCTCGGTTTCGCCGCCGTGCGCTTCAAGGTCGAGGGCGACCCCATCGCCGAACAGATCAACGCCCTGCTGCCGCAGACCCAGTGTGGCCAGTGCGGTTACCCCGGCTGCAAACCCTACGCCGAGGCCATCGCCGGCGGCGACAAGATCAACAAGTGCCCGCCCGGTGGCGAAGCCACCATCCAGGCACTGGCCGATCTGCTGGATGTCGAGCCCGAGCCGCTGGATGCGGTGGAAGGCGAGAAGCCGCAGATGGTCGCCTTCATCCGCGAAGCGGAATGCATCGGCTGCACCAAGTGCATTCAGGCCTGCCCGGTGGACGCCATCGTTGGCGCAGCGCGGCAGATGCATACGGTGATCGCCAGCGAGTGCACCGGCTGCGACCTGTGCGTCGAACCCTGCCCGGTGGACTGCATCGACATGCTCATCGTTGGCAGCAGCGTGCAGAGCTGGAAGTGGGACAAACCACTGCCACCCGGCCAGTTGATCGCCAGCGACCGGGAGCAGGCGGCATGAGTGCATTGGCCAAAGAAAGCATGAAGATCTGGGACATCCCTGGTGGCATCCATCCGGCCGAGCGCAAGGAACTGTCCAACCGCACGCCGATCCAGCCAGCGCCGCTGCCCAAGCGCCTGGTGTTGCCGCTCGGCCAGCATATTGGCGCTGCCGCCGAACCCTGCGTGGCTGTCGGCCAGCGCGTGCGCAAGGGCGAGAAGATCGCCAATGCCAACGGCTTCGTCAGCGTGCCGCTGCATGCGCCCACCTCCGGCACCATCGCTTTCATCGGTGAGCAGCCTTATCCACACGCCTCCGGCATGCTGGCACCGGCCATCGTCATCGACAGCGATGGCCTGGACGAGTGGATCGAACTGGCACCGCATCCCGACTACCGCAGCCTTGAGCCCGCCGAACTGCTGGCACTGACTCGCGAGGCCGGCATCAACGGCCTGGGCGGCGCCGGCTTCCCCACGGCGGTCAAGCTCAAGGCGCGACCAACGCAGAAGATCCACACGCTGATCATCAACGGCACCGAGTGCGAGCCCTATATCACCGCCGATGACCTGCTGATGCGCGAACGCGCCGCCGAACTGGTGGCAGGTATCGAGGTGCTCGCCCATCTGATCCAGCCCGAGCAGGTGCTGATCGGCATCGAGGACAACAAGCCCGAAGCCGTCGCCGCCGTGCGCGCCGCCTGCAACGGGCATGACTACCAGGTACGGGTATTCCCCACCAAGTACCCGTCCGGTGGCGAGAAGCAGCTGATCCAGATTCTCACCGGCGTCGAGGTGCCCAGCGGCGGCCTGCCCGCCGATATCGGCATCCTTTGCCAGAACGTCGGCACCTGCGTGGCCATCCACGATGCCGTGCTGCTGGGCAAACCACTGATCTCGCGCATCACCACCTTGACCGGCGAAGCGCTGACGCGACCCGGCAACGTCGAGGCACTGCTCGGCACACCGGTGGGCGAACTGCTCACCTTCGCCGGCCTTGATCAGGGCAAGCTCAACCGCCTGATCATGGGTGGGCCGATGATGGGCTTTACCCTGCCCAGCCTCGAGGTGCCGCTGATCAAGACCAGCAACTGCCTGCTGGCCAGCACCGCCAAGGAACTGCCGCCGCCAGCGCCGGCCATGCCCTGCATTCGCTGCGGCGAATGTGCTCAGGCCTGCCCGGCCAGCCTGCTGCCGCAGCAACTGCACTTCTTCGCCCTGGGTCAGGAACACGAGCAGCTCAAGGAACACAACCTGTTCGACTGCATCGAGTGTGGCGCCTGTGCCTACGTCTGCCCGTCGAGCATCCCCCTGGTGCAGTACTACCGCGTGGCCAAGGCGGAAATCCGCGAGCTGGAGCAGAAGCAGCTCAAGGCCGAACACTCCAAGCAGCGCTTCGAGCAACGCCAGGAACGCCTGCGCCGCGCCGAGGAGCAGAAGGAAGCCGAACGCAAGGCCCGCGCCGAGAAAGCCGCACGCGCCAAGGCCGCGCAAGCCGACGCCCCTCCTGCAGTGGCGGCTTCACCGGCGGACGAAGCGCTGAAAAAGCTCAAGATCGAAGCCAGCATGGCCCAGGTTGCGTTGAAGAAGGCGGAAAAACAGCTTGCCGCCCACGATACGCCCGAGCTGCAGGCGCAGGTTGCCGAGCTGCGCGCCGCTGCCGAAGCCGCGCAAAAAGCTCTGGCCGATGCCCAGGCGACAGCCCCTGCCCCAGCCCCCAAGCCAGCAGGCGACGAGGCGCTGAAAAAGGCCAAGATCGAAGCCGCCATGCTCAAGGCGCAACTGCGCAAGCTGGAAAAGCTCGAAGCCCCCGACGACGAACAGCAGGCCGAGATCGCCCGCGTGCGCCAGCAGTTGGAAGCCGCCGAGAAAACCCTTGCCGAGCTGGACAGTCCGAAACCCGCTGCCGCCGCCAAGCCAGCCGGCGACGAGGCGCTGAAAAAGGCCAAGATCGAAGCCGCCATGCTCAAGGCGCAGTTGCGCAAGCTGGAAAAGCTCGAAGCCCCGGACGACGAACAGCAGGCCGAGATCGCTCGTGTGCGCCAGCAACTGGAAGCGGCCGAGAAAGCCCTCGCCGAGCTGGACAGTCAGAAGCCCGCTGTCGCCACCAAGCCAGCCGGCGACGAAGCGCTGAAAAAGGCCAAGATCGAAGCCGCCATGGTCAAGGCGCAACTGCGCAAGCTGGAAAAACTCGAAGCCCCGGACGACGAACAGCAGGCCGAGATCGCCCGTGTGCGCCAGCAACTGGAAGCGGCCGAGAAAGCCCTGGCCGAGTTGCAGAACCAGGCGCCTGCGCCGGCTGCCAAACCCGCGGGCGAAGAGGCGCTGAAGAAAGCCAAGGTCGAACTGGCGATGAAGCGCGCCGAACTGAAGAAGGCCGAGAAGGCAGGCAGCGACGAAGCCGCATTGCAGCCGCTGCGTGATGCCCTGGCCGCTGCCGAGCAGGCCCTGCATGCCGCCGAGGCGGCCTCCGGCAAGCCAGCGCCGGAGCTGGTGCGCACTGAACGCCCCGGCGTGAATGCCGAACTGAAAGCCCTGAAAACCGAAGTGGCCTTTGCTCGTGCCGATCTGCGCAAGCTGGAGCGGGACGACAATGCCGCCGCCGATGCGCTGGAGCAGGCACGCACGCGCCTGGCCGAAGCCGAACGCAAGCTGGCGGAATACCAAACCTGACAATTTTCCCGGATTGCATCCGGGCTACAAAAGACACCCCGCCGCGCCGGAGCATCCGGGCGGCACAGACACCGTAGCCCGGATGCAATCCGGGGAATGCACAACGCAGTATCAGCACCACCGGAGCGCCGATGGCCCTGCCCCGCATCACATCGCCCCACGCCACGGGCAGCAACCGTACCCAGCAGGTCATGCTGCAGGTGCTGCTGGCCTGCGTGCCGGGCATCCTCGCCCTGACCTGGCTGTTCGGCGTCGGCACCCTGTTCAACCTGGTCTGGGCCAGCCTCTGCGCCCTGGGCTTCGAGGCGGCGCTGCTGGCCGCTCGTCAGCGCCCGATCACCTTCTTCCTCAAGGACTACAGCGCCCTGGTCACCGCCGTGCTGCTGGCCCTGGCCCTGCCACCCTATTCGCCCTGGTGGCTGACGCTGATCGCCTGCGGCTTCGCCATCGGCCTCGGCAAGCAGCTCTACGGTGGCCTTGGGCAGAATCCGTTCAACCCGGCGATGGTCGGCTACGTGGTGGTGCTGATCTCCTTCCCCGTCGACATGACCAGTTGGCCCGCGCCACACGCCGTCGCCGCGCTGGACGGGATCAAGCACATCCTCGGCATCGCCAACCTGCCGGATGGCTGGGCCCAGGCCACCGCACTGGATGCATTGAAGGTGAACAAGAGCCTGACCATCGACGAGTTGCACGCCAGTCACCCAGCCTTCGGCCATTTCGGCGGTGCCGGCAGCGAGGCGGTCAACCTGGCCTTCCTCGCTGGCGGCCTGTACCTGCTGCACAAACGCCTGATCACCTGGCATGCACCAGTGGGCATGCTCGCCGCGCTGTTCGTCATGAGCCTGCTGTTCTGGAACGGCAGCGGCTCGGACTCCAACGGTTCGCCGCTGTTCCACCTGCTCACCGGCGCCACCATGCTCGGCGCCTTCTTCATCGTCACCGACCCGGTATCCGGCGCCACCAGCAATCGCGGGCGCCTGGTGTTCGGCATCGGCGTCGGTGTGCTGGTCTACGTGATCCGTACCTGGGGCGGTTACCCGGATGCGGTGGCCTTCGCCGTGCTGCTGATGAACCTGGCGGCACCGACCATCGACTACTACACCCGGCCGCGCAGCTACGGCCACCGCAAGCCCAATAGCGGCTTCAAGCTGGGAGAATGAGCATGCTGCCGGAAATCAGCCGCTCGATGCTGAAGAACGCCCTGGTGCTCGGCCTGTTCGCCATCGGCACCGTCGGTACCGTCGCCCTGCTGCAACAGGGTACCGCCGAGCGCATCGCCAATGCCGAGCGCGAAGCGCAGGTGCGTGCCCTGGCCGAGATTCTGCCGGCCGGCAGCTATGACAACCACCTGCTGGATAACCGCATCGAACTCAACGCCCCCGAACTGGGCCACCGCAGCCCGCAGTCGGCCTATCTGGCGCTCAAGGGCGGCGAGCCCAACGCGCTGATCCTGCCGGTGACCGCACCGGACGGCTACAGCGGCGCCATCCACCTGCTGGTGGGCATCTACGCCGATGGCCGCCTGGCTGGCGTGCGCGTGCTCAGCCACAAGGAAACCCCAGGCCTGGGCGACAAGATCGAACTGGCCAAGAGCGACTGGATACTCGGCTTCACCGGCAAATCCCTGAACGACCCCGGCGAAGACGGCTGGGCGGTGAAAAAGGATCGCGGCGACTTCGACCAGTTCGCCGGTGCCACCATCACCCCACGTGCCGTGGTCAAGGCCGTGCACGGCGCCCTGCGCTACTTCGACACGCACCGCGCCCAGTTGCTGGGCCTGGCGGAGGACGAACGATGACCTCTTATCGCGAAATCACCCTCAATGGCCTGTGGAAGAACAACCCGGCGCTGGTGCAACTGCTCGGCCTCTGCCCGCTGCTGGGGGTAAGCAACTCCACGGTCAATGCCCTGGGCCTGGCACTGGCCAGTGCCGTGGTGCTGGTGTGCTCCAACACCGCCGTGTCGCTGGTGCGCGGTGTGGTCAACACCGCCGTGCGCCTGCCGGCCTTCGTCATGATCATCGCCGCGCTGACCACCTGCATCGAGTTGCTGATGCAGGCCTACACCTATGAGCTGTACCAGATCCTCGGCATCTTCATCCCGCTGATTACCACCAACTGCGTGATCCTCGGCCGCGCCGACGGCTTCGCCGCCAAGCACGACCCGGCCCGCGCCGCCTACGACGGGCTGATGATGGGCCTGGGCTTCGGCTCGGTGCTGGTGCTGATCGGTGCCATCCGTGAACTGTTCGGCACCGGCGCCCTGTTCGCCAATATGCACCTGCTGTTCGGCCCCATGGCCGCCGACTGGAAACTCACCCTGGTACAGGACTACCGCGGCTTTCTGCTGGCCATCCTGCCGCCGGGCGCCTTTATCGTTCTCGGCCTGCTGATCGCCGGCAAGAACCGTATCGACCAGATCGCCGCCGAAAAGGCCAAAGCCGCAGCGCCCGAAGCACCAGCACAGAGCCGCCGCGTGCGCGTTACCGGGGTCATCGAGTGATAGCTGCAAGCTGCAAGCTGCAAGCTGCAAGACAGACCGTAGCCCGGATGCAATCCGGGAATACCCAAACCACCCTGCAAGCTCCAGGCGCCCCTGAGCTGAGACGCCCTTCTGCTTTTACTTGTAGCTTGTAACTTGAGGCTTGTAGCTCCCCTATGAACGCTGCCAAACGCCTGGAAATCTTCCGCCGCCTGCATGAGGACAACCCCGAGCCGAAGACCGAGCTGGCCTACAGCACGCCCTTCGAGCTGCTGGTGGCGGTGACGCTCTCGGCCCAGGCCACCGACGTCAGCGTCAACAAGGCCACGGCCAAGCTGTTTCCCGTGGCCAATACCCCGGAGGCCATCTATGCCCTGGGCGTCGAGGGTTTGAGCGAGTACATCAAGACCATCGGCCTGTACAACAGCAAGGCGAAGAACGTCATCGAAGCCTGCCGCATCCTCATCGAGAAACACGGCAGCCAGGTGCCGGACAACCGCGAAGACCTCGAAGCCCTGCCCGGCGTCGGCCGCAAGACCGCCAACGTGGTGCTCAACACCGCCTTCCGTCAGTTGGCCATGGCGGTGGACACGCACATCTTCCGTGTCAGCAACCGCACCGGCATCGCGCCCGGCAAGAACGTGGTCGAGGTGGAGAAGAAGCTGCTCAAGTTCGTGCCCAAGGATTATCTGCTCGATGCCCACCACTGGCTGATCCTGCACGGGCGCTACGTTTGCACCGCGCGCAAACCGCGCTGCGGCGCCTGCCGTATCGAAGACCTGTGCGAGTACAAGGCCAAGACCTCCGACGATTGATCGGACATAGAATCTGGCGATCATCTGATTGAAAAAATCTTTTTTACCCGCTCATTTTTTGTCGCTATAAGGTGCGCAAATGGCCCTGGTAGCTGGCCTGGAGTGAAGAAATGAGCACAGACAAAGAAGACCTCGAGCTGGACGAAGACTTTGTCGCGGACGATGCAGACGATGCCGAGCCTGCGGTGGAAGTCGCCAAGACCAACCTGACCAAGCGCCGCATCATCGACAACTTCCTCGAAGAACGCCGCCTGCATAAACAGTTGGCCGAATACGACTTCGATATCTGAGTGTCGAGCTGTACGGAAAGAGCCCCGCGACTTGCGGGGCTTTTCGTATCGGTCGATCAGTCGCGGCGCGCCGGCGAGAGCAACTCGATCTTGTAGCCGTCCGGATCCTCGACGAAGGCCAGGATGCTGGTGCCGTGCTTCATCGGCCCTGGCTCGCGGGTGATCTTGCCGCCACGGCCACGAATATCCTCGCAGGCCTTGTAGACATCCTCGACTTCCAGCGCGATATGGCCGTAGCCGGTGCCCAGCTCGTAGCTGTCCACTCCCCAGTTGCAGGTCAGCTCGATCACACTGTTGTGCGCCTCGTCGCCATAGCCGACAAACGCCAGGGTGAACTGACCGTCCGGATAGTCCTTGCGCCGCAGCAAGGTCATACCCAGCACTTCGGTATAGAAGGCGATGGACTTGTCCAGGTCGCCGACGCGCAGCATGGTGTGCAGTAGCCTCATGGGGTTTCACTCCTCTAGAAAGCAGAACCCCGGCACGTGGCCGGGGTTCTTGTGGCGCAGGTCGCTCAGCTTAGACCAGCTTGCGGCCCTTGCCAGCGGCGATACGCATGCGCAGGGCATTGAGCTTGATGAAGCCGGCTGCGTCCTGCTGGTTGTAGGCGCCGCCATCTTCCTCGAAGGTCGCGATATTGGCGTCGAACAGCGAATCGTCCGATTTTCGGCCGGTGACGATGACGTTGCCCTTGTACAGCTTCAGGCGCACCACACCGTTCACGTTGGCCTGGGAAGCGTCGATCATCTGTTGCAGCATCAGACGCTCCGGGCTCCACCAGAAGCCGTTGTAGATCAGGCTGGCGTATTTCGGCATCAGCTCGTCTTTCAGGTGAGCCACTTCGCGATCGAGGGTGATCGACTCGATGGCGCGGTGGGCCTTGAGCATGATGGTGCCGCCGGGGGTTTCGTAGCAGCCACGGGACTTCATGCCGACGAAGCGGTTCTCGACGATGTCGAGACGGCCGATGCCGTTCTCGCCGCCGATGCGGTTCAGCTCGGTCAGCACCTGGGCCGGGGTCATGGCCTTGCCGTCGATGGCGACGATGTCACCGCCCTGGTAGGTCAGCTCGATGTAGGTGGGGGTGTCCGGCGCCGCTTCCGGCGACTTGGTCCAACGCCACATGTCTTCTTCGTGCTCGGTCCAGGTGTCTTCCAGCACGCCGCCTTCATAGGAGATGTGCAGCAGGTTGGCGTCCATGGAGTACGGCGACTTCTTCTTGCCGTGGCGCTCGATCGGGATGGCGTGCTTCTCGGCATAGTCCATCAGCTTCTCGCGCGACAGCAGATCCCACTCGCGCCAGGGGGCGATGACCTTGACGCCTGGCTTGAGCGCGTAGGCGCCCAGCTCGAAACGCACCTGGTCGTTGCCCTTGCCGGTAGCGCCATGGGAGATGGCGTCAGCGCCGGTCTCGTTGGCGATCTCGATCAGGCGCTTGGCGATCAGCGGACGGGCGATGGACGTACCCAGCAGGTACTCGCCTTCGTAGATGGTGTTGGCGCGGAACATCGGGTAGACGAAATCACGCACGAACTCTTCGCGCAGGTCGTCGATGTAGATTTCCTTGACGCCCAGGGCCTGGGCCTTGGCGCGGGCCGGCTCGACCTCTTCGCCCTGGCCGAGATCGGCGGTGAAGGTCACCACTTCACAGTTGTAGGTATCTTGCAGCCACTTGAGGATCACCGAGGTGTCCAGGCCACCGGAATAGGCCAGAACTACCTTTTTGACGTCCGCCATGCCATCACTCCACGGGTTGTACGGTAAAACCCGTGATTCTACTGGCCTCACGCCCTAATTTACAGGGGCGCGACAGACAGAGTTGACCAAGCGACGCCGAATCGCTTCAGGACGGCTGACTACCGGGCGGATCGGCCGGTGTCGGAGCAGGCGCGCTCTGCTGCGGCACCTCGGCCGGCGGCACGCGATCCAGGCGCAAGGTCGCCCGACGATTCTTCGCGCGATTGGCCTCGCTGGTGTTCGGCACCAGCGGGTAGCGCTCGCCATGAAAGCGCACGGTGATCTCCTCGACGGGGACGCCATGGGCCTTGAGGTATTCCTGCACCGCCAGGGCGCGGCGCCGCGACAGGTCACGGTTGGTCAGGCGGTTGCCGCTGTTGTCGGCGTGACCGTCGATCTGGAAGCTGTTGATGGTCGGGTCGGCCTTGACGAAGTCGAGGATGATGTCGAGCTTGGCCTTGGCCATCGGGTCGAGGTCGATACCACCGCCGGGAAAGCCGATCTGGGTCAGGCGAATCTGGTCGAAGTTCACCGGCAGCAGCTTGGCGGTACAGGCTTCGTAGTCTTCGTAGGCCTTGTGGAACTTCACCGGCAGCAGGCGCACTTCCAGTCTGTCGCCACCATTGAAGGTGCGATGCCGCACCAGCGGGCTGCGCCCCTCCAACAAGCCGGCAAGCAGCCGTGCACCCTGCTCCTGCGAGCTGTTGAACGGCACTTCGCCGTTGGCAACGCTGACCGAGCCCAGGTTGATATCGCCACGCCCCGGCTGCCAGGGCGCAGCAGCGGCCAACAAGGTTGCCGAACCATTGCCGAGCCAGTGCTCGCGGGCCTTGAGGCGGAAGGTGACCTGCTCACCGGCGCGGCGCACGAACTCACCGCTGCCAAAATTGCTGATCGGCTGGCTCAGGCGACACTCGAACTTGTCGCCCTCGACCGTCCACTCCACCTTTTCCAGCCGCGTCTGGAAGCTGATGGCATGCGCCGGCAGGCACAGGGGCATACCGGCCAGCAGGCTGATCAGAAGGTAATTGGGCGCACGCACGGTCGACTCCACGGCGGTTCACGGCATTCTCACGGGGTATCGGTCAGGCGCGCGGAAACTTGACCCCCTGCGTGCGATTGTCGCGCTGGCGCGAGCGCGAGGCGGCGCTTTTCAGGTACCATGCGGCCACGTTTTACCCGCCTGGAAGCCCCCATGTCCGACCGTCTGACTCTTCTGCGTCCCGATGACTGGCACATTCACCTGCGCGATGGCGCGGTGCTGCCACACACCGTCGGCGATGCCGCGCGCACTTTCGGCCGCGCCATCATCATGCCCAACCTGGTTCCGCCGGTGCGCAATGCCGCCGAGGCCGACGCCTATCGCCAGCGCATTCTCGCAGCGCGCCCGGCCGGTAGCCGCTTCGAGCCGCTGATGGTGCTCTACCTCACCGACAACACCCGCCCCGAGGACGTACGCACGGCCAAGGCCAGCGGCTTCGTCCACGCGGCCAAGCTCTACCCGGCCGGCGCCACCACCAACTCCGACTCGGGCGTGACCAGCATCGACAAGATCTTCCCGGTGCTCGAAGCCATGGCCGAAGTCGGCATGCTGCTGCTGGTGCATGGCGAAGTGACCCGCGCCGAGATCGACGTGTTCGACCGCGAGAAGACCTTCATCGACGAGCACCTGACCCGCGTGGTCGAGCGCTTCCCGACGCTGAAAGTGGTGTTCGAGCACATCACCACCCGTGACGCGGTGCAGTTCGTCGAGGCTGCCTCGGCCAACGTCGGCGCCACCATCACCGCCCATCACCTGCTGTACAACCGCAACCACATGCTGGTCGGCGGCATTCGTCCGCACTTCTATTGCCTGCCGATCCTCAAGCGCAACATCCACCAGGAAGCCCTGCTGGATGCCGCCACCAGCGGCAACGCCAGGTTCTTCCTCGGCACCGACTCGGCCCCCCACGCCAAGCATGCCAAGGAAGCCGCCTGCGGCTGCGCCGGCTGCTACACCGCATTCGCGGCCATCGAGCTGTACGCCGAGGCCTTCGAGCAGCGTGGTGCCCTGGACAAGCTGGAAGCCTTCGCCAGCTGCCACGGCCCGGATTTCTACGGCCTGCCACGCAACAGCGACCGCATCACCCTGGTGCGTGAAGAATGGAGCGTGCCGGCCAGCCTGCCGCTGGGCGAGAACAGCGTGGTGCCACTGCGTGCCGGCGAAACCCTGCGCTGGAAACTGCTGGAGGACCAGGCGTGAGCGAAGACAACTACGAAGACGAACTGGAACCCAGCCTGCCGTCCGGCCCACGCACGCCCATGGCGGCGCGCTTTCGTGGCTACCTGCCGGTAGTGGTGGACGTGGAAACCGGCGGTTTCAACAGCGCCACCGACGCCTTGCTGGAAATCGCCGCCACCACCATCGCCATGGACGAGAGCGGCTTCCTCTATCCGGATCACACCCATTTCTTCCGCATCGAGCCCTTCGAGGGCGCCAATATCGAGGCGGCGGCGCTGGAGTTCACCGGCATCAAGCTCGATCATCCGCTGCGCATGGCGGTGAGCGAAGAGCACGCCCTGGGCGAGATCTTCAAGGGTCTGCGCAAGTCGATCAAATCCGCCGGCTGCAAGCGCGCGATTCTGGTCGGGCACAACAGCAGCTTCGACCTGGGCTTTCTCAATGCGGCGGTTGCGCGTTGCGGCATCAAGCGCAACCCCTTCCACCCCTTCTCCAGCTTCGATACCGCCACCCTGGCCGGCCTCGCCTACGGCCAGACGGTGCTGGCCAAGGCCTGCCAGACCGCCGGCATCGAGTTCGACGGCAAGGAAGCGCACTCCGCGCGCTACGACACCGAGAAGACCGCCGAGCTGTTCTGCGGCATCGTCAATCGCTGGAAGGAAATGGGCGGCTGGGACGAGTTCGATCAGTAATCCCCCTCCTCTCTCGCGAACCTGAAGAAACCGGCTGAGGCCGGTTTTTTCAGGTTCATCGCGGAATCTCAAGAAAGTCAGTCTTGTGTCTGGACTGGCAATACGGTGTTGGTTGTTCTTAGGCCTGTTCCGGATTGCCGCGTTTTTGTTGATGTTTTTTGTTTCGCCCTCCCGGGCGAGTCACTTTTGGAGCAAAAGTAACCAAAACCTCCGCCCTTTCATCCGGCCCTCGCTGCGCGAGGGTTCGCTCACTCCATCGCCGTTCCAGAGGCCCGCCGCGGTGGGCCATCCATGGCCCATCGCGGCTCTCGCGACATCCATGTCGCTCAACCTCTTCCACGACGATTCCGCTCGCCCTCCTGGGCGGGCTCTGCACGCGCCTGAACCTGCGGTAACCCAGAATTAGCGTGGAGTGCTTGAACATAAGGTCAGCCCTAGGGCTGACCGGGATGCTGAAAGCCAGCAAACTGAAACTACACGAATGAAAGTTTTGGTTTAACCCGATGGTCATGTCGTGGTTCCACTGCTACCAGAACACGCCGAGCAGACCTTGGAATGCCGGTTCATTCAGGCGCGCGAATGCCCCCTTCAGGAGGCCGAACGTAGGCATTGCGCAGGGGGCGAGCGGCATGGATGCCGCGAGAGGCGTAATGGGCCAGGGATGGCCCATGTACGCCGACCCCGGAGCGATGCCGGAGTGAGGGAAGTCGAGCGAAGCGAGACCCGGATGGCGGGGGTGCGTTTCTTTTGCTTACTTTTCTTTGCGCATTTCAAAGAAAAGTGAGTCGCCCGAGGGGGCGAAACCCGGAATATCTGAAAACACCCAAAGCGGCGTCAAGAACACCAACACAAGGACAACAAGATCACACACAAACTTACCAGTCCGGTGCCAAGCAGGCATTCCCCCTGAAAATGCGATGAACCTGTTTTCATGCCTGAACAGCGAAGCAATACCGTTCGTCAGGAGATGCGAGCATTCGCAACCGATCTTTGACAAGCATTCTCATTAACATTAGTATCCGAGCCATCGAACAGAACAACCTAGACGAGCCTTGCCCATGTACGTCTGCCTCTGTGAAGGTGTCACCGATACCCAGATCCGCGAAGCGGTCTATGAAGGTTGCTGCAGCTACCGCGAAGTACGCGGCGCCCTCGGCATCGCCAGCCAGTGCGGCAAGTGCGCCTGCCTGGCCAAGCAGGTGGTGCGTGAAAGCATCGCTGAGGTGCAGAGCAGCCAGGCGGGCCTCGCCTACCCGGCGAACTTCGTCGCCGCCTGACCGTCCCTGAATATGAAAAAACCGGATCATGGATCCGGTTTTTTTTATGCCTGCCGTTCGCCTCAGCGATAGGCCTCGAACAACCCGGTAGCGCCCATACCCCCACCGACGCACATGGTGACGATGCCGTAACGCAGTTCACGGCGCTGCAGCTCACGCACCAGGTGGCCGACCTGGCGCGAGCCGGTCATGCCGAAGGGGTGGCCGATGGAAATGGAGCCACCATCGACGTTGTACTTGTCGTTGTCGATCTCGAGCTTGTCGCGGCAGTACAGGCACTGCGAGGCGAAGGCCTCGTTGAGCTCCCACAGGTCGATGTCGGCCACGCTCAGGCCCTTGGCCGCGAGCAACTTGGGCACCGAGAACACCGGGCCGATGCCCATTTCATCCGGCTCGCAGCCGGCCACGGTGAAGCCACGGAAGTAGGCCTTGGGCTTGAGGCCCAGCTCCAGCGCCTTGTCCAGGCTCATCACCAGGGTCATGGAGGCACCGTCGGACAGTTGCGAGGCGTTGCCGGCGGTGACACTGCCAGCCGGGTCGAAGGCCGGTTGCAGCTTGGCCAGGGATTCCAGGGTGGTGTCCGGGCGGTTGCAGTCATCGGCTTCGACCATACCTTCGAGGATGGTCTTCTCGCCGCTGGCCTTGTCTTCCTGCAGATACTTTACCGCCATCGACACGATCTCGTCGGCGAACAGGCCTTCGGCCTGCGCCCGCGCGGTGCGCTGCTGGCTCTGCAGGGCGTAGGCATCCTGGGCTTCACGGCTGATGCCGTAGCGGTTGGCGACGATCTCCGCGGTCTTGCCCATGGGGTAGTAGATGCCGGGGTTTTCCTGCTGCAGCAGCGGGTTGAACAGGTTGTCCATGTTCATGCTTTTCAGGGTCATGGTGATGGACTCGACGCCGCCGGCGACGATGATCTCGCTGCAACCGGAGGCCACCTGATTGGCGGCGATGGCAATGGCCTGCAGGCCCGAGGAGCAGAAGCGGTTAAGGGTCATGCCCGCTACCGGGTTGCCCAGGCGTGACAGCACCGCGACGTTGCGGCCGATGTTCATGCCCTGCGCGCCCTCGTTGGAACCAGCGCCGACGATGCAGTCATCCACCAGCTTGGGGTCGATGCCGTTGCGCGTCAGCAGCGCATCGACGCAATGGGCGGCCATGTCGTCCGGCCGGGTCATATTGAACTTGCCACGGAAGGACTTGGCCAGGCCAGTCCGTACGCTGTCGACGATCACCACTTCACGCATGACGCACCTCGTTGTTATTGGATGACGAATGACAGGAAGATAAATCCAGCCGAGCACATGCTGCGACCATCATTGATCTGGCGTATACGGGCCGATGCAGGGGCGTAACCCGGATGCAATCCGGGTCGATCAGCCGCGATTAACGCATCAATCCTTGGCGAACGCCGCCTCGATGGCCTCGTTGATGGTGCGCAGTACCTTGACCCGGGCGAAGCGCTTGTCGTTGGCCTCGATCAGCGTCCAGGGCGCGATCTCGGTGCTGGTGCGGTCGACCATGTCGCCCACCGCGTCAGCGTAATCGTCCCATTTGTCGCGGTTACGCCAGTCCTCTTCGGTGATCTTGAAGCGCTTGAAGGGGATCTTCTCGCGCTCCTTGAAGCGCTCCAGTTGCGTCTGCTGGTCGATGGCCAGCCAGAACTTCACCAGGATCACCCCGGCATTGGTCAGCTCTTCCTCGAAGTCGTTGATCTCGCCATAAGCGCGCAGCCAGTCGGCCTGGCTGCAGAAACCCTCGACCCGCTCCACCAGCACGCGGCCGTACCAGCTACGGTCGAAGATGGTGAAATGCCCGCGCGCCGGGATATGCCGCCAGAAGCGCCACAGATAGGGCTGCGCGCGTTCCTCTTCGGTCGGTGCCGCCACCGGCACGATGCGATATTGGCGCGGATCCAGCGCGCCCGTGACGCGGCGGATGGCGCCGCCCTTACCGGCGGCATCGTTGCCCTCGAACGCCGCGATCAGGGCGTGCTTGCGCATGCGTTTGTCGCGCATCAGGCCGGACAGGCGCGCCTGTTCGGTGGCCAGTTGTTCCTTGTAATCGTCCTTGTCCAGCGTCTGAGTCATGTCCAGGCTGGCGAGCAAGCCGCGATTGTCCAGGCTGGAGACCAGCGGCGCCGAATGCGGCTGCAGCTTCGCACCCTGCGGGTTGGCCAGCGCCGCCTGCAAACCTTCGAGCAGAATGCGCCCGACGGTGAGGCTACGGTAATAGTGATCGACGCCCTCGACCACATACCAGGGCGCATAGTCGCGGCTGGTGCGGCGCAGGATGCGCTCGCCGTAGCGCACGAACTTGTCGTAGGTCTTCGACTGCTGCCAGTCCAGCGGGCTGATGCGCCAACTGTGCAGCGGGTCGTCCTTGAGCGCCTCCAGGCGCGCCTTCATGTGCTTCTTGGACAGGTGAAACCAGAACTTGAAGATCAGCGCACCCTCGTCGCAGAGCATGCGCTCCAGGCGCTCGGCACCGTCGATGGCCTGATCCAGCACCGCGTCCTTGAAGTGGCCATGCACCCTGCCCTGCAGCATCTGGCTGTACCAGTTGCCGAAGAACACGCCCATGCGCCCCTTGGGCGGCAACATGCGCCAGTAGCGCCAGGCCGGTGGCCGCGCCAGTTCTTCATCGGTCTGCACGTCGAAGGTACAGACCTGGATCAGCCGTGGATCCATCCACTCGTTGAGCAACTTGACCGTCTCGCCCTTGCCGGCACCCTCGACGCCGTTGATCAGCACGATCACCGGAAAGCGCGCCTGCTGCTTGAGCTCGTACTGTGCCTCCAGCAAGGCCTCGCGCAGCGCCGGCTCCTCGGCCTCGAACGTCTCTTTATCGATACTGCTGCCGATTTCGGCGGACTCGAACATGCAATGGCCTCCCTGGAATGGTCATGACAGCCTAACGGATAGGCGGCGACTTTGCCTGACGGCGGCTCGACACGAATTGACCTGCGCCGGGTAAACGACCGGCGCAACGGTTAGAATCGCCGCCTGTTTTACCGGGATGCAATCATGTCCGACCTCCATAACGCCCAGCTCGACTGGGACGAACACGGCCAGCCGCTGTCGCGCAGCTACGGCGATGTGTACTTCTCCCGCGCCAATGGTTTGGAGGAGACCCGCCATGTCTTCCTCGCCCACAACCAGATCATCGAACGCTGCCAGGCCCTGCCGGCCGGCGAACGACTGGTGATCGGCGAAACCGGCTTCGGCACCGGGCTCAACTTCCTCTGCGCCTGGCAGGCCTTCGCCGAGCATGCCCCGAGCGATGCGCGGCTGCACTTCGTCAGCGTGGAGAAATTCCCCCTGAGCCAGGCGGATCTGCAACGCGCCCTGGCCCTGTGGCCGGAGCTGAAGCCCTACGCCGAGCAATTGCTGGCGCAATACCGCGCCATCCACCCCGGCTTCCAGCGCCTGCTGCTGGACGGCGGCCGTGTGGTGCTGACGCTGATGATCGGCGACGTGCTCGAATGCCTGCCGCAGCTCGATGCCAGGGTGGATGCCTGGTTCCTCGATGGCTTCGCCCCGTCGAAAAACCCGGAGATGTGGACGGAGGCGCTGTTCACCGAGCTGGCGCGGCTGTCGGCACCGGGCGCGACGCTGGCCACCTTTACCAGTGCCGGTTTCGTTCGCCGTGGGCTGATCGCAGCGGGTTTCGCCGTGGTGCGGGTCAAGGGCTTCGGCCACAAGCGCGAGATGCTCGCCGGCCCGTTCCAGGGCGAACCGACCCAGCGCCCTGCCCCCTGGTTCGCCCGCCCGGCAATGCCGGCCGGGGAGCGCCGGGCCGTGGTGATTGGCGCCGGTCTGGCCGGTTGTGCCACGGCTGCCAGCCTGGCCGCGCGCGGCTGGCGTGTGACCCTGCTGGAGCGTCACGACGATGTCGCCCGCGAGGCGTCGGGCAATCCGCAAGGGGTGCTCTACCTGAAACTGTCGGCCCACGGCACGGCACTGTCGCGGCTGATCGTCGCCGGCTTCGGCCATACCCGCCGCCTGCTCGAACACCTGCAACGCGGTCAAGACTGGGATGTCTGCGGCGTGCTGCAACTGGCCTTCGATGGCAAGGAAGCCGAACGCCAGAGCAAGCTGGCTTCAGCCTTCCCCAGCGACCTGCTGCTGTCGCTTGGCCAGGCTGAAGCCGAGGCGCTTGCCGGGGTCGGCCTGCCGGCCGGTGGCCTGTTCTATCCGGATGCCGGTTGGGTGCACCCACCAGCGCTGTGCCGATACCTAGTGCAGCATCCATCGATCGAACTGCGCCCCTATCAGGAGGCGCTGAGCCTGAGTCGGCAGGATGATCGCTGGTGCGTAGCGGGACAGAACGGCGTGCTGGCCGAGGCACCCGTGCTGGTGCTGGCCTGCGCTGCCGAGATCGGCCGCCTGCTACCGCAAGCGAACCTGCCGCTCAAACGCATTCGCGGGCAGATCAGCCGCCTGCCGGCCAGCGAGGCCAGCAGCGCGCTGCGCACCGTGGTCTGCGCCGAAGGCTATGTCGCACCCGCACATGCTGGGGAACATACCCTGGGCGCCAGCTTCGACTTCCATAGCGATGACCTTGCCCCAAGCGTGGCCGAGCATGCCGGCAACCTCGGCCTGCTGCGGGAGATCTCCCCCGACCTGGCCGAGCGCCTGGATGCCCAGGCACTCGACCCCGCCACCCTGCAAGGCCGCGCCGCCTTTCGCTGCACCAGCCCGGACTACCTGCCGTTGGTAGGCCCGCTGGCCGAACAGTCGGCATTCGCCGAGGCCTACGCCGTGCTGGCCAAGGATGCCCGCCAGGTACCGGAAACGCCCTGCCCCTGGCTGGATGGGCTGTATATCAACAGCGGCCACGGCTCGCGCGGTTTGATCACCGCGCCGCTGTCGGGGGAGCTGATCGCCGCCTGGCTGGAGGACGAACCGCTGCCGGTGCCACGCGACGTGGCCGAGGCCAGCCACCCCAATCGCTTTATGCTGCGCAAGCTGATTCGCGGGAATTGATCGACGCTGCGCACGGCGTACCCTACCGAACTGGCCACGCTGGGGCACTCCGAACCGGGCGTACTCGGCTTTGGCTTCCTGCGTCGCTCTAACGCCTGCATCCATGCAGTCATCGCCAAGCACTATGCCGCTGGGAGTATTGGGCGTCGGTTGTGGTGCCGACATGGCCCGGCGGACTGTTCGCTGACGCTCCTGAGGCCGCCCTACACGCTGCGCAAGCTGATTCGCGGGAGCTGATCGACGCTGCGCATGGCGCACCCTAGGGTAGGGTACGCCGTGCGCAGCGAAGCGACCGGGCAATCAGGCCCTCGCCTCCACAAGCACGGGCCTGGGCTTGCGAAACACCAGCACGTTACCCAGCATCACCAATCCCAGGCCAAGCAGCGCCGGGGCCGTCCATTGGTAGCCTTCCAGGAATACCGAGATGTTCAGCGCCACCACCGGGAACAACACGGTGCAGTAGGCCGCGCGCTCCGGCCCCATGCGCCCGACCAGGGTCAGGTAGGCGGTGAAGCCGATCACCGAGCCGGGAATCGCCAGGTACAACAGCGAGCCGACATAGCGCGCGTTCCACTCGAAGGTGAACGGCGTGCCACTGACCAGGCAGATCACGATCAATATCGAGGCGCCATAGAGCATGCCCCAGGCATTGGTGGTCAGCGGCCTCAGCCCGGCCTTCTGCTGCAGACTGGAGAGCATATTGCCGGCCGAGAACAACAGCGTGCCGCACAGCGCCAGGGCGATACCCAGCAGACTTTCGCGACTGGCCTCGTGCCCGGCCAGCTCCGGCCAGAACAGCAAGCCAAGACCGGTCAGCCCCAGCGCACCACCGAGCAACACGTTGGCAGCGATGCGCTGCTTGAAGAACAGCCGCGCATTGATCGCGTTCCACAGGGTAGCGGTGGAGAAGATCACCGCGATCAGGCCGCTGGGGATCCATTGGCTGGCAGTGTAGAAACACAGGAAGTTGAGGCAGAACAGGCACAGCCCCTGCAGCAGGCAAATGCCCTGGCCACGGCGATCCAGCGGCTGCAGGCGGCCACTAAAGCAGAGCATGGCGAACAGCACGGCCGCAGCCAGGGCGAAGCGATAGGCGATGGAGGCGGCCACGGCCACCTCGCCCATCTGCAATTTGATGGCGATCCAGGTGGTGCCCCAGATCAGGACGGTCAGCAGGTACAGAGACAGGTTCATCGAGTGTTCTCCAGGACTGCGCACAGTCTGGAGCCGGCGCGCGCGCCGCGCTTGCAAGAAGTTGCGCATTTTTCAAAGCGCCATCACTGCCTGCCATCGTCCGCGAAGCTTTATCATGCAGGTTTCGCCAGTCAGGTCATTTTCACCGCATGCTTTCTGCCGTCGCGCGCTACAAACAACTGTTGTCCAGCACCCTCGCCCGCTATTTCCCCCGCACCACCGCCTACCTGCGCGCCGAGCGCGAAGCCGCGCAGCCACGCAAGCCCGTGCGCAAGCAGAGCAAGAAGAAATCCACCAGCAACAAGAAAAGCGCCAGCAAGGCCGCCAGCGGCAAACCCGGCCCCGCCGGCATCTACCCGAGCACCCGGCTGAAGATCGAAGAGGCGCAGGTGCAGGCCATGCGCGAGCGCGTGGCCCAGGCGGTGAGTGCCGGGCTGATCGGCGCCCCCTCGGAGGAGCAGTGGACGATGATCCTTTGCCGCGCGCCGCTGGCGCGCATCTTCGCCGGCGCCGGCTCAGGCAAGTCGAGCACCCTGGTGCTGCGCGTGGTGTTCCTGCTCTGCCACCTGCAAATCGAGCCGACGCGCCTGACGGTGATCTCCTTCACCAACGCCTCCTGCCACGAGCTGCGCGAACGCCTGCAACGCCTGCTCGACTTCTGGCACTACCCACACGATGCACACCAGTGCGTGCGCACCTTCCACGCCGCCATGGCGGCGCTGGCCAAGGAGCGCCTGGGCAACCCGCGCTGGTTCGAGCAACTGGACGAGCCCAACGACGAGCCGGACAACCCACTCGCCGGAGGACGCCTGCGCCCCGCGCAGCAGCGCCTGCTCAAGCAGGCCTACCAGAATGCCTACGCAGACGACGCGCGCTTTCGCGTCCTGACTCACCGCCTGCTTGGCTTGCCTGTCCCGCAGGAGCCGCCACAGAGCAAACCCAGGGCGCCGCTGGATAGCTGCAAGCTGCCCGGCGAATTCGCCGCCCTGCCATTGTTCGAGCTGCTGCACGGGCAGATCGATTTTGCCGAAAGCCTCGGCATCCGCCTCGACCGCCTGGAGGTGCAAGCCCTTGACTGCGCGCCCCGCGACCGGGATTTCATCGAAGCCATGCAGTGCTTTCACCAGCATTTCACGACGCTCTTGCGCAGCCAGGGGCTGATCAGCTTCAACGGTGCTTTCGCGCAATTGAGCGCAGGGCTGAGCAACGACGACGGCAAACCCGGCCCAGCCCTGCTCGCCCTGAGCCACCTGCTGATCGACGAGTTCCAGGACATCTCACCGCAGATCGTGCTGTGGCTGCAGGCCGTACACCGCCGCCTGCACCGCGCGGGCGAGCGCATCAGCCTGATGGCCATCGGCGACGACTGGCAGTCGATCTACGGCTGGCGCGGCAGCTCGCCGGAGTTGTTCATCGACTTCGACCGGCATTTTCCCAGCCGCGGACGCGGCAAGAGCACCACCCTGCTGCTGAATACCAACTACCGCAGCATCGAACCGGTGATCCGCGATGGCGAGAAGGTGCTGGCCGAGGTGCGCAGCAAGCAGGCCAAGACCTGCATCGCGGCCAGGGCCATGCAGCCGGGCGATCATGGCGTCAAGCTGATCCAGCGCTTCGACCTGGCCAGCGGCTTGCCGGCGTTGCTCAAGGAAATCACCGCGCAGTGCCAGCACGTCAGCCAACGCCCCAACGCGGATCGCGCCGCCGTGCTCGTGCTCAGTCGACGCAACGAGCCCTTGCAGCAGGTGCGCGCGCAACTGGACAAGGCACTGCCGGTCAAGGCCCTGACCATCCACCGCGCCAAGGGCCTGCAGGCCGAGGTGGCGATCATCCTCGACGACTGCCTGCCGGTGGATAAACACCCGCTGCGCAATGCGCTCTACGCCCAGTGCGGCTTCTTCCGCCACAGCTACGACCAGGCCATGCAGGACGAAGCCCGGCGCCTGGCCTACGTGGCCATCACTCGCGGCGTGAGCCGAGTACTGTGGTACACGCGCAAGGCCCAGGGCGCTACGCAATGCTTGGCAGCCAGTCGGGCAATCGCGCAAGCTGACACCTGATGACCTCCCCACTCAGCCATCGGCGGCTGCAACGCATCGATCACGCACCTTCCGAGACCAGAGCATGACCGGCCAGAGCTCCTCGCTCACCCACGAATCGACCTCCCTGCCACAAGCCCTGGTGCTGCTGTTCGCCCTGTGCTGTGGCGCCATCGTTGCCAACCTCTACTATGCCCAGCCGATCATCGAGCTGATCGCCCCGGATGTCGGCCTCAGCGCCGAGCGCGCCAGCCTGATCGTTTCGCTGACGCAGATCGGCTATGCCCTCGGCCTGTTCTTTCTGGTGCCCCTGGCGGATCTGCTGGAAAGCCGCCGGCTGATGCTGATCACCACCGCTGCCGCCCTGCTCTGCCTGCTGGCAGCGGCCTTCGCGCAGCAGCCGGATCTGTTCCTCAGCCTGGCATTGCTGATCGGTTTGAGTTCGGTTTCGGTGCAGATGCTGATTCCCCTGGCCGCCAATCTGGCACCGGAGGCCAGCCGTGGTCGCGTGGTGGGCAATATCATGAGCGGCCTGTTGCTCGGCATCCTGCTCGCGCGCCCCTTGGCCAGCCTGGTGGCCGGTGAGTTCGGCTGGCGTGCGGTGTACCTGATGGCGGCTGCGCTGATGCTGCTGATCACCCTGGTGATCGCCACCACCATTCCACGCCATGCCCCCAGCCATCGCGCCAGCTACGGGCAATTGCTGGCTTCGCTGGCGCACCTGCTGCGCCGCTATCCCACCCTGCGTCGCCGTGCGCTCTATCAGGGCCTGATGTTCGCCAGCTTCAGCCTGTTCTGGACGGCGGCGCCGCTGGAGCTGGCGCGTCATCTGGGCCTGAGCCAGCAGGATATCGCCCTGTTCGCCCTGGCCGGCGCCATCGGCGCGGTCGCGGCGCCCATCGCCGGACGCCTGGCCGATGCCGGCCATACCTGGCGCGCCAGCCTGGTAGCACTGATCCTGGCACCGCTGGCCTTCGCCCCCAACCTGCTCAACCATGGGCTGGGCTGGATCGGCCTGGTGGCCACCGCCATTCTGCTGGATTTCGCCGTGCAGATGAGCATGGTGCTGGGCCAGCGCACCATCTACGCGCTGGAGCCGCAAAGCCGCGCGCGCCTCAATGCGCTGTACATGACCAGCATCTTCATTGGCGGCGCCATCGGCTCGGCACTGGCCAGCCCGATCTACGAGCGCTTCGGCTGGTCGGGCACGGCCCTGCTCGCCGCCGGGCTGCCGCTGCTGGCATTGGCGGTGTTCATTGGCAAGGAAGAGTGAAGACGCGCACCTGGCGAACAATTGCCCGCGACAGATTCTGAGGTTGCCGCCAGGGCCGGTTTTTGCTCGTGCAAAACCGGCATTTCCGCCATCCCGGCGGTCAGGGCGGTCAGATGGCAGGCAGGAATGGCAGGCAACAAAAAACCCGCCGAAGCGGGTTTCTTCCCAACCATCCAACATCCTGTCGGTAGCCATCTTGGCCTGGTTATCTTCCGTGATCCTCAGCGATCCATTGCTGCAGGGGATGTGTGTAGATTAATGACCGGTCGGTCTAGGTAAAAGTGGTGGTTGGCGCCAGAGCGTGTAAGACATTCGCCATAGACGAGCAGGATCATTTCCCGATCATGCGTGCCAGCACGTCTTCGCCGCCTTGGTGACGATGGAAGAACGCCATCGCCACATGGCCGATGACAAGTGCCAGCAGCAGCCAGCCGAGGTTGCCGTGCAGCAGGCTGGCCGGCGCGATCATCCATTCGATCTTGCCGTCGCTGAAGCCCGGCATGAGGGTCAGGCCGAATGCCACGAACTCGCGCCCAGAGCCGTACTGACGCAATAGCGCGACGAAGGGAATGACCAACATCAGCACATAGAGCGAAGCATGTCCCAGTCTTGCCATCAGGCTGATAGCAGCGGGGCGACGGCTGTGACTGGCAACGGCCCAAACCAGACGAATCAGCACCAGTATCATCAGCAGCAAGCCGGTAGGCTTGTGCGTACTCCACAGGAGCTTGTCCAGGCCGCTGTCTTCCATGGCCGTGTGGGCTATCACGGTAACGAACTGCCAGCCCAGAATAATCGCCATGCTCCAATGCAGTAGGCGCGTGACCAGACCATAGCGATCTGCAGAGTCGTGAAGATTGGACATGATGGCTCCTTTTTCTATCGAATTCGATCCATGGCCTGCTGCGCTGAGCAATGCCAATCAATCGGCATCAGCTGCTCGCATGGGCTGCGGCGGTTTCGCTTCAGACTAGCAAATATAGCGGCTAGCCCTTGCCAGTACCGGCAAGAGCTCGCCGAGCCATCAGCTTTCGCGCAGCGCTTCGCGCGCCTCGCGCCAGGCATGGTGCTGCGGCTCCTGCCAGACACGGGCGTGCAGGCGGGCCATGCCATCGGGGTCGTTGAGCAGACGCCAGCGCGTGGCTTCTACGTGACCATCGGGGCCTGCGGCGAGGATTTCCTCGATGCGCTCGTCACGCAGCGCTTCGGCGGCGGGCACCACCTTGGCATGACGGGCACGGGCCATGGCGCAGACCAACGCGTTGTACAGCGGGTCGACCACCGCCCGAACGAAGCCCTTGCGCAACGCCCGCGCGCTGTTCAGGCGCTCGTATTCGGCGGTGTTGCTCAGCTCACGCGGCACCTCGTGCTCTTCCGGGATGAGGAACAGCTTGCCGCGCCGCGCCGCCAGGCCTGGCGCGGTACGGCTGGTGAGCACCGACACCACCGGCGAGAGGATCAGCGACACGACGATGGGCGCCAGCCACCAGAGGAAGTCGGGGTTCAGCCAGGCGACCAGCGCTGTCCAGGAAACGCCGATAAGCACCTGCGAACCATGTCGGCGGAACGCCTCGCTCCAGGGCGTGGAGTCGTCCACCCGTTGCGGCGAGTTCCACTGCACCGACCAGCCGAGGAAGGCGGCGGTGACGAACAGGCTGTGGAACAGCATGCGTACCGGCGCCAGGAGCACCGAGCAGGAGGCCTCCAGCAGCATCGACAGTAGCACGCGCATGCGTCCGCCATAGGCCTCGGCACCCTGAATCCAGATCAGCAGCACGCTGAGCAGCTTGGGCAGGAACAGCAGGGTCATGGTGGCCGAGAACAGCGCCACGGCCTCGTGCGGTTGCCAGCGCGGCCACAACGGATAGAGCTGGTTGGGCTGCAGGAAATACTCCGGCACCATCAGCGTATGGATCGCCAGTAGGCAGGTGGACAGCACCAGGAACAGCAACCACAGCGGCGCCGACAGGTAGGACATGACCCCGGTGAGGAACACCACGCGGTGCACGGCGTGCATGCCGCGCACCAGGAACAGGCGGAAGTTCATCAGGTTGCCATGGCACCAACGGCGATCACGCTTGAGTTCGTCGAGCAGGTTCGGCGGCAGTTCTTCGTAGCTGCCCGGCAAGTCGTACGCGATCCACACGCCCCAGCCAGCACGACGCATCAGCGCGGCTTCGACGAAGTCGTGAGAGAGGATGGCCCCGGCAAACGCCCCCTTGCCCGGCAACGGCGCCAGGGCGCAGTGCTCGATGAAGGGCGCGACCCGGATGATCGCGTTATGCCCCCAGTAGTGCGACTCACCGAGCTGCCAGAAGTTGAGACCGGCGGTGAACAGCGGGCCGTAGACGCGCGTGGCGAACTGCTGCAGACGGGCGTAGAGGGTGTCCATGCCCGAGGCCTTCGGTGCGGTCTGGATGATGCCGGCACCGGGGTTGGCCTCCATCAGGCGCACCAGGCGGGTCAGGCATTCGCCACTCATCACGCTGTCGGCGTCGAGCACCACCATGTAACGGTAGTTGCTGCCCCAGCGCCGGCAGAAGTCGTCGATGTTGCCGCTCTTGCGCTTCACCCGGCGCCGACGCCGGCGGTAGAAGATATGGCCGAAGCCTTCCACCTCGCGGCACAGCTCCATCCAGGCCTGTTGCTCGGCCACGCAGATGTCCGGATCGTTGCTGTCGCTGAGGACGAAGAAGTCGAAATGCTCGAGCTGGCCAGTAGCCTTGAGCGACTCGAAGGTGGCACGCAGGCCGGCGAACACCCGTGGCACGTGCTCGTTGGCGATGGGCATGACCAGCGCGGTGCGGGCCTTGGGCGAAATCGGCTCATCACCGCATGAGGTGGCGGAAATGCTGTAGCGATCACGCCCCTTGAGCAACTGGAAGAAGCCCATCAGCGCCGTCCAGAAGCCCATCGACACCCAGCAGAACAGCAGCGCGAACAGCGCCAGGATGCTGGTCTGCACCACGTAGGGCAGGATCTGCCGCGCCGACTCCAGCCAAGGCTGCTCGAACACCAGGCGCAGATCCACCAGCGACCAGCCCTGATAAGGCAGCACCGACTTCATGTACCAGGTGGCGACCACCGTCTGCACGACCATCAGCACCATCAGCGCGGCGCGACGCACCGAGGCCACATGACGCCAGTGCTCCTCGCTGAAGTCCTCCGACTCACGAGTACGTGGGCGAGGCGTGTGCTGGCCGCTCTTGAGGCGCCACCAGCCGCGCTCGAGGATGTTGGTCTGCCAGGGCTCGGGCACCATGCGCGTGCGTTTGATCGGCGGGGTCGACTCGATGGTCGGTCGCCCCTGGTGATCCTGCACCAGTTGGCAGCCACGCTCGACGGCGTCCGGCCAGGCCATGGACAGGCGCACCGGCACGGACTCCAGCAGCTCGCGGGTTTCCTCCTCCACCACCGGCGAGGCCGCTTCCGGCGCCTGCAGGGCATGGTGCAGTTCGGCCAGATCGCCGCCCTCCTCCAGGCGGCGCTCCAGTTCCTGTTGCTGGGTCTGATCCAGGGGCAGTTCGTCCAGGTACTCCTGGATCAAGGTCGCATCGGGAGATTTATTCATGGGCGGGCAGCTGATAGCTCCAGGTTTCCGACAGGGGCTTGCCGTCCTCGAGCAGGGCAGCACGCATTTCCACCGGCTGCGCCGGATCCTTGACCATGATCCGCAGGGTCAGGCGCCAGCCTTTGCTCACCGGGTTGTAGCGCAGGTTCTTCTCCACGATGTCGGCGTTGGCGTCGACGCTGATCTGCGGCTCGATGGGCGCATCGGGCTTGCGCTCGGCCAGCACCGGGCCGGCGAAGTCGACGATCAGGGCGGTGCTGCCATCGGGCTGACGAATCAGGTTAGCCTGTTTCACGTCACCTTCGGACAGGCGGGTCTGGGTGACCATGGCCAGCTTGGGATCATGCAGCTTGGCATCGTCGCGGCTGAAGTGCAGGCGATAGTGCACGTCCAGCGCCTTGCCGGGGGCCGGCTGCTGATCCGGGCGCCACAGCGCGACGATGTTGTCGTTGGTTTCATCCGGTGTGGGAATTTCCACCAGCTCGACCTGGCCTGGGCCCCAGTCACCTACGGTTTCCACCCAGCCGCTGGGCCGCAGCTCGTAGCGGTCATCGAGATCCTGGTACTGGGCGAAGCTGCGACCACGCTGCATCAGGCCAAAACCACGAGGGTTGTCGATGCGGTAGCTGCTGACGTTGAGGCGCTTGGGGTTGTTCAACGGGCGCCACAGCCACTCACCGTTGCCGGCATGGATGGCCAGGCCGTCGGAATCGTGCAACTCGGGGCGGTAGTTGTGGCGCGGCCAGGGCTGGTTGGCGCCGAACAGGTACATGCTGGTCAGCGGCGCGATACCGAGTTTTTCCACCGGCTCGCGCAGGTAGACCTTGGCCTGCACGTCGAGCACGCTGTCGCGGCCTGGGTCGATTTCCATGCGATAGGCACCGGTGGCCCGCGGCGAGTCCAGCAGCGCGTAGAACAGCAAAGTGCGGCGGTCAGGCTGCGGCTTCTCGATCCAGAACTCGGTGAAGCGCGGGAACTCCTCACCGGAAGGCAGCGCGGTGTCGATGGCCAGGCCACGGGCAGACAGGCCGTAGACCTGGCCCTTGCCGACGATGCGGAAGTAGCTGGCGCCGAGCACGCTCATCACTTCGTCCTGCTTGTTCGCCTCGTTCAAGGGGTACATCACCTTGAAACCGGCGAAGCCAAGATCCTTGAGGTCGTCCGGGTTGAGCTTGACATCGGCGAAGTCGAACATCTCCGGCGAATACTTGATTTCATGGCTGCCCGTGGCGGTCACCTCATTGATCTTCACCGGCACGTCGAAGTGCATGCCCTGATGGAAGAAGTACAGCTGGAACGGCGTCTTGCCGTCGTTCCAGTAGGCATGATCCTCACGGAAGCGGACTTTCTGGTAATCGGCGAAAGGCAGATCGCGCAAGGCAGCAGGCAGCCGACTTTGCGGGGCACTGTAGCGTTCTGCGGCGAGCGCCTTGGCCTTGACGGCCACGTCATCCAGGTCGAAAGCCCATGCGTGTGCGGCAAACAACAAGGGCAAAGTACTCAGAATCAACCGGCCGGTCTTGCCCAGACGGGTTGCAGAACGACGACTCATTGACACACAGCCTCCAAGGCATACGGATTGACGCGCAGCGGGCACCCCACGGGTTGCCGCTGCACGGGGATCAAAGTTGGGCGAAAATGGTGCAAGGGAAAACGCAGAAACGGCATGCTGACACAGACGAATGCTGGCCAATGGCATGCACGTTTTTTCTGCGCATTATTACCAGATCGCGATGCCCAGCACAGGGGCTCACACAGGTATATTTTTCGCCTCCTTGAGCCGCCCCCTCAACGGCGCGGCAATAGCTCGAAACGGGCCTCCTGCACGGTTTCCGAATCCAGGCCAAGCTGAACACGGAAAGCACCTGGCTCGCTGACATGGCGCAGGCTGGCATCGTAGAAACGCAGCATGGGTTCGTCGATGACGAAACTCAGCTCACGCGCCTCGCCTGCCTCAAGCTTGACCCTGCGAAAATCCTTGAGTTCCTTAACCGCACGGATCACCGAAGCGGCCTCGTCACGCAGATAGAGCTGCACGACCGTAGCACCGGCGCGGCTGCCAGTGTTTTTCAGGGTCACGCTGACACGAATCTTGTCGTCAGGCCCCATGCGCTCGGCGGACAGCTTGGGTGCCGAAAGCTGGAAGTCGCTGTAGCTCAAACCGTAACCGAAGGGATACAGCGGGCCGTTGGGCTCCTCGAAATACTGCGAGGTGTAGTTGCCTGGCGTGCCAGGGGTGTAAGGACGGCCCAGACGCAGATGGTTGTAGTAAGTGGGAATCTGCCCCACCGAACGCGGGAAGGTGATCGGCAGCTTGCCCGAGGGGTTGTGGTCGCCGAACAGCACGTCGGCGATGGCGTTGCCGCCCTCGATACCGCTGTACCAGGTTTCCAGCATGGCGTCGGCGTTTTCCTTCTCCCAGCCAAGCGCCAGCGGTCGGCCGTTCATCAGCACCAGCACCAGGGGTTTGCCGGTAGCCTTGAGGGCGCGCAGCAGGGCCTGCTGACTGTCGGGCAGATCGAGGCGGGTACGGCTGGAGGACTCGTGCGACATGCCGCGCGCCTCGCCCACGGCGGCGACGATGACGTCGGCCTGGGTCGCGACGCGCACCGCCTCTTCCAGCATTTCCTGCGGAGTGCGCTTGTCCAGCACCACTTCCGGGCGATCCCAGTTGAGCTGGTTAAGGTAATTGATCACATGAGCATCGTCGGTGACATTGGCGCCCACCGCATAGAGCAGCTTGCCGTGCCCCTTGAGCGCAGCTTCCATGCCCTTGCGCAGGGTCACCGCCTGCTCGGCCACGCCAACCGCCGACCAGCTACCGAGCATGTCCACCGGCGAGTCGGCCAACGGGCCGATCAGGGCAACGGTGGCCTTCCTGTTCAACGGCAGGGTGTCGCCATGGTTTTCCAGCAATACCAGGGAATCGCGCGCCATGGCACGAGCATCGGCACGGTGCAGGCGGCTTTCGGCGTTGACGTCGGCCGGGTCGTCCTCGGCGCGGCCGATGCGGCGGAAAGGGTCGTGGAACAGGCCGAGGTCGTACTTGGTGCCCAGCACATGGCTGACGGCCTCATCCAGCACCGCTTGCGGCACCGTGCCGTCACGCACCAGGCCTGGCAGTTCCTGGTCGTACAGGGTATCGGCCATGCTCATGCCAACGCCTGCGGTGATGGCCAGGCGCGCAGCTTCGCGGCCATCGGAAGCAACACCGTGGCGAATCAGCTCGGTGATGGCACCATGGTCGCTCAGCGCCACGCCCTTGAAGCCCCAGTCACGGCGCAGCAGGTCACGCAGCAGCCAGGTGTTGGCCGAAGCCGGCACGCCGTTGATGGCATTGAGCGCCACCATCACCCCGCCGGCACCGGCTTCGATGGCGGCGTGGTAGGGCGGCAGGTAGTCCTGGTACATGCGCATCGGGCTCATGTCCACCACGTTGTAATCGCGGCCACCTTCCACCGCACCGTACAGGGCGAAGTGCTTGACGCTGGCCATGATGTGCTGCGGCGAACTCAGATCATCGCCCTGATAGCCCTTGACCATGGCGGCGGCGATCTTCGACACCAGATACGGATCCTCACCGAAGCCCTCGGAGGTGCGCCCCCAGCGCGGGTCGCGGGAAATGTCCACGGTGGGCGCGAAGGTCATGTCCAGGCTGTCGGCGCTGGCCTCGAAGGCGGCGATACGCGCGCTGTTCTCGATGGCCGCAATGTCCCAGCTCGAAGCCAGACCGAGGCCGATGGGGAAAGTGGTGCGATGGCCGTGGATGATGTCGTAGGCGAAGAAGATCGGAATGCCCAGGCGGCTGCGCATGGCGGCTTCCTGCATGGGCCGGTTCTCCGGGCGGATCACCGAGTTGAAGGTGGCGCCGATGCGCCCGGCGGCGATTTCCTCACGGATACGCTCGCGCGGCATGTCGCCACCAATGCTGATCAGGCGCAGTTGACCGACCTTTTCTTCCAGGGTCATGCGCCCGATCAGGTCGTTGATGAAGGCATCCTTGTCATCCAGCGAGGGGGCCGCCAGGGCGAGAACGGGGGTGCAGAACAGAGAGGCAAGAGCGAACGAGCGCAGTGGTTTCATCAAGGGCAGCATCCAACCGGGAGTCATTGTTCGAGTGGCCGCCAAGATACCCCGAGTCAAGGCATCGCGCGTTGCGGCGAAGGAAAATTTATTCACTTGCACATACTTGCGCTTTTTATCGCGAAAGACTGGCGTGCCGGAGTAGCGGGCTGTTAAAAAACGTAGGCGAGGCAGCCAGTGCAAGGCAAAAACAGGCGAAAAAACGGAGTTTACGAGTTGTAAATGAGTATTTTGAGCCTGTTTTTAACGCAGCAATGGCAACGCAGGTAGTTTTTCAACGGCCTGCTAGTGAGCGTAGCATCCCCGCTAAAAGGAGGCCTCGATGGCGCAACTCGAACACCTGCAGGTATTCCAGACCATGAGTCGCTCGCCCAATTCGCGACTGCACGGCCTGGCGCACCTGGATCACGGCCTGGCCCTGGCGCGCTGGAGCAACGCCCACGACGCACGCGACTACCTCGCCCCCAGCCATCACACCCTGTCGTGCTACCTGAGCGGCGGCACCGGCACCTTTCGCCGCGAGCATCCGGGCCATAAGGGCGCCCCGGATCGCCTGTGCATCATGCCGGCCGAACACGAGTCGGCCTGGATCATCAATGGCCAGATCCAGCTCGTTCATCTGTACGTGGAGCAGGAGCGCTTCGCCCTCGGTGCGGTCACCCTGCTCGACCGTGAGCCGCGCAGCCTGCAATTGCAGGAAGCCACCTTCCTCGAGGACGCCGAGCAGGCGGCGCGCTTTCGCCAGCTCTGTCGGCTCGACTGGCAGGAGCCCGGCGAACGCCTGCTGGCCAGCAGCCTGGCCCATGCGTTGCTCGACCATGCCCTGCTGAACCAGGTGGGGCTACGCCAGGGCCTGCGCCTGAAAGGTGGCCTGGCCCCGGTGCAACGCCGCCGTCTGCGCGAACATATCGAGCAGCACCTGGCCGAACCGCTGTCGCTGGGCGAGCTGGCGAGCCTCTGCGCACTGTCCGAATACCATTTCGCGCGGATGTTCCAGACCAGCTTCGGCCTGCCGCCGCACCGCTACGTGCTGGCCCGTCGCCTGGCCCGCGCCTGCCACCTGCTGCGTCACTCGCGCCTGCCATTGGGCGAGGTCGCAATGGCCTGTGGCTTCGCCAGCCCCAGCCACTTCAGCAACCGTTTCCGCCAGGCGCTCGACGCAACGCCAGGCCAGTACCGCGCCGCGTTCGAGTCCTGACGCTCATTTCTCTCGTCCACAAGCAGGCGCCCAGGTGCGTGGTCATGGCTGTGCGTCGACGATCTCGACAGGACGCCTGCTAATCATCACGCGGCTATGCGAAAATCTGCGGCTTTGCATTGCCACGGCCCAGTCATGCGCCCATTCATTTTCGCCACGGGGCTCAGTTGATGCCCCTGGATATTCACCAGTTGCGCCAGGAGGACTGGCGCTCCGAGTTCGGCGCCGGCGACCTGCGCCGCGGCATCGCCTATGCCGAGGAGCAGCGCAGCAAGCTGCTCAGCCTGCGCGACAACAGCCTGCTGGCCAATTGTCGTGGCTCCGGCAGCCAGAGCTATCAGCAGCGCATCACCCTGCACCCTTATGGGCGCAAATGGAGCGTGACCGGCCACTGCACCTGCCCGGTGGGTTTCAACTGCAAGCATGTGGTCGCCGCCCTGCTCACCCTCGAAGCCCGGCAACGCGACGGCCATGACCTCAGCGAGCTGATCGTACCGAGCAAGGAAGTGGCCGAACAGCGCCTGGAGGGCATCGCGCCAACGCCGGTACTGACCCTGGGCAGCCATGTGCGCGTGCATTTCGACGCTCGCAAGGGGCGCATGCTGGAACAGACCCAGCATCGCGCCGCGCTGGCCTTCGACTATGCCGGGCATCGCGCCTTCGGCAAGCCGGCCAAGGATCTGCTCAAGCGTCTGGATGCCGCCACCAACCTGCGCCTGATCCGTGACGCCGCTGCCGAGAACAGCCTGCGTAAACGCCTGGAAAACCTCGGTCTGCAAGTGGCACTGCGGCAGAGCGAGGCACTGCCGGCCGATGCCGGCGAGCCGTTCGAGCTGGAGCACGAGCGCGACTGGCTGGCCTTCGTCCACGAGCAACTGCCACGGCTGCGTGCCGAAGGCTGGCAGATCCACATGCGCCCGGACTTCCAGTACAACCTGGCGCAGATCGATGACTGGTATGCCGAAGTCGAGCAGGATCCGCAGCAGACCTGGTTCGATCTGGAACTGGGCATCGAAGTCGAGGGGCAGCGCATCAGCCTGCTGCCCATCCTGCTCCAGGCCATTCGTCGAACACCCTGGCTGCTGGCGCCGGAAGCCCTGGCCCAGCGCGCCGACGAGGATCGTCTGCTGATCAGCCTGCCGCAGAGCGGCAAACGTGTCGCCTTGCCTTTCGCTCGCCTCAAGCCGCTGCTGGCGACCCTGGGCGAGCTGTATTTCCGCGACCCGGAAGAGGATCACCTGCCGCTGCGCCTGGGACGCGCCGATGCCGCACGCCTGAGCGCACTCAGCGACAGCGATCTGCTGAGTTGGCAAGGTGGCGACAACCTGCGTGATTTCGCCCAGCGCCTGCAGCAGCTCGGCAAGCGCACCACCCTGGCCCCAGCCGAACTGCACGCCGCCCTGCGCCCCTATCAGTTGCAGGGCCTGGACTGGATGCAGACCCTGGCCGAGCTGCAGGTCGGCGGCGTACTGGCCGACGATATGGGCCTGGGCAAGACCCTGCAGACCCTCGCCCATATCCTCAGCGAGAAGCAGGCCGGGCGCCTGGACAAGCCGGCGCTGATCGTCATGCCCACCAGCCTGATTCCCAACTGGCAGGACGAGGCCGCACGCTTCGCCCCGAGCCTGCGCGTACTGGCTCTGCATGGCGCCAAGCGCAAGGCACTGTTCGAGCAGATCGCCGAGCATGATCTGATCCTCACCACCTATGCCCTGCTGCCGCGCGACCTCAAGCCCCTCAACCAGCAGCGCTACCGTCTGCTGATCCTCGACGAGGCGCAGAACATCAAGAACCCGCGTAGCAAGGCGGCCAGTGCCGCCGGCCAGGTCAATGCCGAGCTGCGCCTGTGCCTGACCGGCACGCCACTGGAAAACCATCTGGGCGAGCTGTGGTCGCTGTTTCACTTCCTCATGCCCGGCTGGCTGGGTGATGCCAAGGCCTTCAATCGCAACTACCGCAGCCCCATCGAGAAACGCGGTGACGCCCAGCGCCTGGCCCACCTGACCGGCCGTATCCGCCCCTTCCTGCTGCGCCGCACCAAGGAACAGGTGGCCAGCGAACTGCCGCCGAAGACCGAGATCGTGCAATGGGTCGAGATGACCCAGCTACAGCGCGACCGCTACGAAACCCTGCGCCTGGCCATGGACAAGAAGGTGCGCGATGAAATCGCCCGCCAGGGCCTGGCGCGCAGTCATATCGTCATCCTCGAGGCGCTGCTGCGCCTGCGCCAGAGTTGCTGCGACCTGCGCCTGCTGGGCGATGCAGACGAAACCCTGCAGGCCAGCGACTCGGGCAAGCTCAGCGCCCTGCTGGAGATGCTCGAGGAGCTGGTGGCCAGCGGCCGACGCGTGCTGCTGTTCTCCCAGTTCACCTCGATGCTGGCGCTGATCGAAGCCGAACTGCGCAGCCGAGGCATCGCCTACGCCAAACTCACCGGCAGTACCCAGGATCGACGCACCCCGGTGCAACGCTTCCAGGCCGGCGAGTTCCCGGTATTCCTGATCAGCCTCAAGGCCGGCGGCAGCGGCCTCAACCTCACCGCCGCCGATACCGTGATCCACTTCGACCCCTGGTGGAACCCGGCAGCCGAGGCCCAGGCCAGCGACCGCGCCTACCGTATCGGCCAGGACAAGCCGGTGTTCGTCTACAAGCTGATCGCCCGCGGCAGCGTCGAGGAAAAGATCCAGCAGCTCCAGCAGAGCAAGGCCAGCCTGGCGCGCGGCGTGCTCGAAGGCGGTAGCCAGGGCCAATGGCAACTGGACGAACAGGATCTGGCCGCCCTGTTCGCCCCTCTGCAGTAAGGGACGTAGCCTGGGTAGAGCGAAGCGAAACCCGGGAGCGGATTACCTGGGTTTCGCGGTGCTCAACCCAGGCTACTGTTCACCGGCTGGAGGAGGTGAAGAGCCTCAATCCGACGTATCGTCGCGCTCGGCCTCGGCATCCTCACGGTTACGCGGCTTGCCACGCGGGTTGGGCGCCGCCACGGCGGGGAAACGCGATGACGCATAGCGCACCACCAGTATCGCCAGCGCCAGCAGCAGAATCGCGCCCGACACCATCACCACGCCCCAGCTCGGCTTGTGGGTGTGGGAAATATCGGAAATCAGCAAACGGGTCAGGGCGGTGATCGCCACGTAGATCATGAAGCGGATCGGCATGTGGTTGGTCTTGAAGTAGATCCCCACCATGGCCGCCAACTCCAGGTAGATGAACAGCAACAGGATGTCATCGATGCTGATGTGGCCTTTTTCCAACATGCCGAGAAAGGCCATCACACCCGCCCAGGCCGTGATCGCACCGATGGCGAACAACGCCAGATAGTGGAAGGCCTCCATCAACAGGTTGCCCAGCGACTCGGCCAGGCCATGCAGCCCTTCACGCAGACGTTCTGCCCAATTCATCGACGACTTCTCCCAGGATCCAAATGACAGCCCGCCCCGCGCCATGCGAAGCACGCTTGCAGCTCAGCGCCCATGCAGGAATGACACCAGTTCCAGAATGAGGCAGGGATGTGACGAAACGCCACAGCAGCGTGCGCCTCAGACCACCGCGAGCACCGAAGGACGCTCCTCGGGCCAGGCATAACCGTGCTTGCCAGCCTCCTTGGCGCGGTACATGGCCATATCGGCCGAGGCCACCAGGCGGCGGCGATCCTCGCCATGCTCGGCACAGCGGGCAAGCCCGACGCTAACGCCGACACGAACGTCGGGCTGTTGCACCAACAAGGGCCCATCGAGTGCATCGATCAGGCGCTGGGCCAGGCGCTCGACAGCATCGGCATCGCCGGCAGCGATCACGGCGAATTCATCACCCCCCAGGCGCGCGAGCACCTCACCTTCACGCACCACGGTCTTCCAGCGCGCCGCCACGGATTTGAGCACGGCATCGCCCAGCGCATGGCCGAGCTTGTCGTTGATGGTCTTGAAGCCATCGAGATCCAGATAGAGCAGCGCCACGGAGCGTTCACCACGGCGCGCCAGGGCCAGGGCCTGATCCAGGGTGTCGTTGAAGGCACGCCGATTGAGCAGGTGAGTCAGGCTGTCATGTTGCGACTCGAACGCCATGCGTTCGAGCAACTCGCCACGCTCTCGCAGGTCGCGACGCAGATCGATGAACAACAGCGTGAGCAGACCGAGCATGAGCAACGCGCCGCCCCCGCCCCCCCAGAGCGCCAGCATCGAACGCCATTCGATATCGGCCTTGTGCACCTTCAGGGCAATCGCCACAGCACGCTCGATGTTGGCGATACGTGTACGCATCTCGCCCATGTAACGCCCGCCATGCTCGTCCGAAAACTGCTCCATGGCCGCTGCCCGGCCCTGCTCACGGTAGAGATCGAGGGTCAGCGCCATTTCATCGCGCTTGAAGCGGCCGAGTTCGGCAATGGCCTGCAACTCAGCCTCGTGCGCCTGCATGATGGGGGCATCCAGCAAGCCACGTAGCTGTTCATCGAAGCGTTCCACCGACGAGGCGTAAGGCTCGAGATACCGCGCCTTGCCCGTAAGCAGATAGCCGCGCTGATCGAGCTCGGCCTCTTGCAAGCTGGGCAGCAGCAGGCTCAGACGATAAAGAGATCGATACAACTCTTGTACATCACGTCCACTGGAGAAACTGGTCTGGCTGCCCCAGATGGCTCCGATCAGTAGCATCAGACTGAGGTAGAACAGCGCGACCAGGGCCAGCAGTTTGCGTTCTACGCGACCGATCGAATCAAGCATAAACATCTCTGGCCTTGTTCATTGCGGAGTCCTTTCATGGCGCACTGACTATAGTTGCGCCTATGGGGAATGCAAGGATTACGCCGACTCCGAGCTCGACTCCCACGGCGCGACGCGGATTATACAAGACCTATACACCAGCCCAGTTTGCCCCGCTCGCCAAAAACCTCATCACGGCGCACACTGGCTCCTTTTCAGCACCACAGGAGTCACACATGCGTTCATTGCTCGGAGCCGCCGCCCTCATTGCCCTGTTCAGCCTGCCGGCCCATGCCCAGGCACCCGCCCAACAGAAAACCCAGGTACCGGGTTACTACCGCATGATGCTGGGTGATTTCGAGGTCACCGCCCTCTACGACGGCTACATCGACCTGCCTGCCACCTTGCTCAAGGGCATCGCCGACAAGGATTTGCAGAGTCTGCTGGCACGCATGTTCGTCCAGGCCACGCCGGGCGTGCAGACAGCCGTGAACGCCTATCTGATCAATACCGGCAGCCACCTCGTCCTGATCGATACCGGCGCCGCGCAGTGCTTCGGCCCGACGCTCGGCGCGGTGCGGGCCAACCTCGAGGCCTCCGGCTACAAGCCGGAGCAAATCGACACCGTCCTGCTCACCCACCTGCACCCGGATCATGCCTGTGGCCTGCTCGATGCCGAAGGCAAGCCAGCATTCCCCAATGCCAGCGTTGCGGTGCCCAAGAGCGAAGCGGACTTCTGGCTCAGCAAAGCCAACATGGCCAAGGCAGCCGAAGGCATGCAAGGCATGTTCAAACTCGCCCAGAGCGCCGTAGCGCCCTACATCCAGGCGAATCGTTTCAAGCCCTACCAGCAGGTGGACACGCTGCTGCCTGGCTTCACGCAGCTCCCCAGCCCTGGCCACACTCCCGGACACACCTCTTACCTGCTCAAGTCGGGCGAACAGAGCCTGCTGGTCTGGGGCGACATCGTACATAGCCATGCCGTGCAGTTCGCCAAGCCCGAGGTGGTGATCGAGTTCGACGTGGACAGCGACAAGGCACGCGAATCCCGCCAACGTCTACTGGCCGAGGCAGCAGACGAAAGGCTCTGGGTAGCAGGTGCGCACCTGCCCTTCCCCGGTATTGGTCATGTGCGCAAGGAGTCTCAGGGCTATGCCTGGGTGCCGGCGGAGTTCAGCCCGATCCGTGCGGATCGCTGAACGCCTATACACTCGCTGCTGGCAAAATGGCGGCGAGTTCTTTATGCTCTCGAATACTGTATAAATAAACAGCCAATATTGACACGCATGAAGGCAGACGAGGTGATGAATGGCCGTCGAAGTGGTGTACCGCAGCAGTCGCGATCCGGAGCGCTTGTTCATGGATAAAGCCGAAGCCGACCGTTATGACAAGATGCTCGAACTGGCCGAACGGCTGACCGAAGTGCTGCACAAGGCGGTTCCTTCGCTGAACGAGCAACAGGGTGAGGAACTGGGCATCTTCATGGCCAAGAACCGCGACGTGTTCGCCAAGGCCTTCAAGAATCAGCCCGACGCTCTCGACGAGCTGAGCGACAACGCCGAATGACCCTCAGGCCCCGCAATTGCGGGGCCTTTGTGTAGATGGGCTATGCTCGGCCAGTCCGTCCTACCAAGGGAGACGAGCATGATCCAGTGCAAACGCATCTACCTCGCCGCGGCCGCCGATGACGGCCAGCGCGTGCTGGTCGACCGCCTCTGGCCGCGCGGCATCAGCAAAGAGGCCGCGCAACTGGACGCCTGGGTGGCGGAGGTGGCGCCCTGCGACGAACTGCGCCGCGCCTTTCACCGCGATGGCGATTTCCAGGCCTTCCGCCTGGCCTATCGGCAACAACTCGACGCCCAACCGCAACACTGGCAAGCCCTGCTGCACAGCGCGTCGACCGGCACCGTCACCCTGCTCTACGCGGCCCGCGACGAGACCCACAACAATGCCCGCGTGCTGGCCGAGTACCTCGAAGACGAACTGCAACGTACCGGTGAACCCAGCTCCCCGGTGTGCTACCAGGGTGAGTTCGGCATCGATTGACCGCCCCGGACAAGCGCAGTAGTGTGCAGGCTTCAGAAACAGAAGCCGCCTCAATGACCCTCTTTGCGCATCGCCTCGACGTCCTCGCCAGTGCCGCCTACCGCGTCGCTGCCGACGGCTGTGCGCCCCCTGCTACCTGTCAAGCTGGCACTCCTCCCCCGCCGCTGCTCAAAGCCTAAGCGGTCACCTCCGCACCTCTCTGCCTCTCCGTTTGTCCTCGGCCTCGCCGAGACGCGCCCGTGCGCGTACGGAGCTCATGCAAACCTTCGACAGGTGTTCCATCATGCGTTTCGATTCGACTGTGCTGTCTCGCTACGGCGCGACAACCCTTTTCGTGCTGCTCTGGTCCGGTGGCGCGATCTTCGCCCGCCTGGGCCTGGATCATGCTTCCCCCTTCGCCTTTCTCGTTCTGCGTTTCGCCCTCGCCAGCCTGGCCCTTGCCCTGATCGCGGGCCACTCTGGCATCTGGCTGCCTGAGCGCGGTTTGCGCGGGCCCACCGCCAAGGCTGGGCTGCTGCTGATCGGCGGCTACAGCCTGTGCTATCTGCTGGCACTGGCCGAGGGCATCACGCCAGGTGTGCTGGCTACGGTACTGGGCGTACAGCCCATCCTGACCCTGATGCTGCTGGAACGGCGAGCCTCATCGCTGCGTCTTCTTGGCTTGCTGCTGGCCCTTGCCGGCCTGACGCTGATCGTGGCGGACAGCCTGGCGCGCAGCCTGATGTCTCTGTCCGGCATGGTGTTCGCGCTCGGCGCGCTGCTCTGCATCACCTGTGGCAGCATCGTTCAGAAAAACCTGCGCCAGGCGCCGATGCGTGCACTGCCCTTGCAGTACGGCCTGTGTCTGCTGGGCAGCCTGGTGCTGCTGCCGACCCAGAACTGGCAAGTGCGCTGGGATATGGGGCTGCTGCTCCCTCTGCTCTGGATGGGGCTGGTGATTTCGGTCGGAGCGCAGTTGCTGCTCTATCGACTGATCCAGGCGGGCAATCTGGTCAATGTCACCAGCCTGTTCTATCTGGTGCCCGTGACGACGGCCTTGCTCGATTACTCGCTATTGGGCAACCCGCTTTCGATCCGCGCCTTGGCCGGTATGGTCGCGATCCTGCTCGGCCTGGCAGTGGTCTTTCGTTTCGCACCAACGCTCGATAAGTCTGCATAGCCTTGGCCCCTTGGCGGCCATCGGTGGTTCGATGGCCGTATCCCCGGCTCGTGACACGCGAAAACTGGACGCCCGCTCGACAAAACGCTACAAACCAGGGAGGAAGCGGAGATCGTGCGATGAGCCCACGTCAAGCCTGTCTGCTGTGTCTGGAGCGAGATCCACCGGCCCTGTTCGAGGCAGCTCTGTGGATTGCCGCCGAACATGATCCGCACGTACAGCCACCCCAGGTGCTGGCTGACCTGCATGGTCTGCAGGTGCAGGTGGCGGCCGGCCTGCCCAATCTGCCACTGCGCGAACTGGCGCAACCCTTGCTGCGCCGCCTCAGCGAACTGGACTATCACCAGGACGATGAAGGTCCGACACGACCGCGCCATGCCTTGCTGCACGAAGTTCTGCGCTGGCGCCGTGGCCAACCTCTGAGCCTGGCATTGATTGCGCTGGAACTGGCCAGACGCCTAGACATTCCCCTGCAAGGCGTGAACTTCCCCGGTCATTTCCTGCTACGGGTTCCAGGCGCCGATCACCTGCTCGACCCCTGCGGCGGCCGTCGCCTGTATACCCGCGACTGCCGCGAGCTGCTCGTGCATCATCTGGGGCCGCAGGAGGAACTGGGCGCCGCACACCTGCAAGCGGCGGATGCGCGCACCATGCTGCTGCGCCTGTCACGCAACCTGCGCCAACTACATGTGCAGCAGGACGACCATCTGGCGGCGCTCAAGGATGCCGAGCGAGTGCTGCAGCTCGGCCCACCGAACCTGCTCGATCATCTGGCCCGAGCCACCATCTACCAGCAACTGGAATGCCCGCAGGGCGAGCGTTACGACCTGCAGCACGCCCTGTTGCTATGCGAAGAGGAAGGCATGCGCCTGCAACTGAGCCAGCGCCTGCGCAGTCTCGACAGGGCGCCGGCCTTGCACTGAGGCCTCAGGCCGAGGCCGACAGCGAATGGAAACTGAAGTAATAGCGCAACGCCTCGATCATTTCGAGGTAGTCCTGAGGCGGGGGAAACAAGGAGAACCCCGAGTCATAGGAGCCTGGCGTGACATCCTCGCGGCACCACTGGCATTTGCCGGACAGGTTGATCAGGCGCAGGCCGTGTGCAGAGGGAATCTTCAGTTGCATGTCGAACTGCACGCCCACCAGCAGGGGTAGCTGACTGATCAGCATCAACCCATCGAGGGAGACATTGCCGATCGACCCCATCGGTTTGTCCGTGATGCGGTTGAAGACCTTCAGGTAGTAAGGCAGCTGATGCCGCTCGATTCGACGCTGGCTAGGCATGATGGCATATCGCTACAAAGGGTTCCGAGTATGCGCCTTCGAGCCATCACACTACCAGTCTCAGGAGCACCGCTCGGCGATGCGCTCGCGTATCTGGCGACGAGCGGTGTCGAGCTCATCATCACTATAGTAAATACGCTCGCCGTTGGCCCCCTCCCGATAGTAGGAATAGCCCTCCGGCAACTGCGCCATGCGCTGACGCAACTCGCGGCATTCACTGGCACGCTGTTCGCGCTGCTGCGTGGCCTGCTCGGTAGCCCGTTGCCGCTCCTGTTCACGAGCCTGATAGAAACGCTGGCTGCGCGCTTCGCGCTCGCGGGTCTGAGCATCGCGCTCGATCACCTGTGGCCTGACCTCGATCACCTCGGCACCGGCAGCCGGGCGCTGGCCGAAGTGCACGCGGCCTTGCTCGTCCGTCCAGCGATAAATCTCCGCTGCGGCCAGGCCCGGTAGCAGCGATACGATCAGAAGCAGGTGGCGCATGCTCATCCTCCATGAAGGCCACCAGCTTATACCGCAGCAGGCAGCGCGCAAAGCCAGGCTCAGAGCGCAGCGGGACTGGCCTTGGCAGCGGCTGCCGGGGTGTAGTGGCCGAGCTGCTGCAACGTCTGCAGGCGTGCCCGCGCCCGATAGGCGTACTCGCTGGCCGGGTAGCGACTGATGATGAACTGATAGGTCTGCGCGGCATCGACGAACAGGCTCTCGCGCTCCAGGCACTGGCCACGCAGCAAGGAAATTTCCGGCTGCAGGTAGTTACGCGAACGGCTCTTGCGCTCGGCCTGCGACAGCTCCAGCACGACACGCGCGCAGTCGCCTTCATCGTAGGCACGATAGGCGTTGTTCAAGTGATGATCGAGCGAGACACGGGTGCAACCCGTGGCGGCCAGCGCAGCGGCCAGTATGATCAGGGTTTTCATGGGCAGATCCTCCAATGAGCAGTGTATCGACCGGCCAGGCAGAAACTGAACTGCCACAAACCTCCGATGGGTTCTGCCCTTGTTGCCTTGGCGCCATCACTGGCACTCACTAGACTGCCTGGACAGGTCGATTCCGGCCAAGGAGCCCACATGCCGCTCATCCGCCCGCTGTTCCTGGTCATGGCCGCAACCCTGCTGAGCGCTTGCGCCCCGACCACCCCGCTGTTCATCGCCCAGGTCACCACCAACGAGGTGGTCGAGTACAAGGCGCTCAAGGCCAAACGCATGAGCGCCGCCATCGAAGAAGAAGGCGACCTGCTCACCTACAGTGCCATGGCCATCCGCGATGCCCATAGTGACAAGGCCGAGGCGCTCTACCTCGAAGGCTATCGTGATCGGCAACTGAGCGATGAGGTGCGTGCCATCGCCCTCTATCAGATCGGCCTGATCTACATGAACCGCTTCAACGAGCAGCGCGATGACGCCAAGGCACTCAATTATTTCTACAAGGTCGTCAACGAATTCCCCAACAGCCGCGCTGCCAGTCGCGCCGAAGAACGCATCGCGATAATTCGCAAGCGTGCCGAGGAGCCGGTTCAGAAGAGTTCGCGGGAACTGCTGGAACACTGGCAACCGAGCCAGAACCTCGACCTGTACAAACCCAGCCTCGACCAGGACATGACCCTGCTGTCGCGCCGCGCCGTGCTCAAGGATCGCGTAGCCGAAGCCGAAGAGCTCTACCTGCTGGGCCTGGCCGACCCGCACATAGCGGCAGACATCAAGGAAAAGGCGCTTTACCAGTTGGCGCTGATGTACCTGGCGCCGGACAACCCCAGCGCCGACCGCGAGAAGGCCATCGCCTACCTGCGCCGCCTGCTCGCCGAGTACCCCAACGGCGAGCTGCATGCCAAGGCCGCCCTGCTGCTCGACAAGGCGATCAACCTGAACGCGCCCTGATTCGTGGTACTGGTCACCCCGGCAGCCTGCCGGGGCAGACGACGCCAGACTGCTCAAAGCGAACGGCAAAGGGTAGTGCACGGGAACAATGACTACAGCGAAAGCCCGTAGTAGCCTCCCCGCTATCGTTGACTAGGGAGTTCGTGCATGACCTTTCGCCGCACCAAAATCGTCGCCACCCTCGGCCCGGCCAGCAGCTCGCCGGAAGTGCTGGAGCAACTGATTCTCGCCGGCCTGGACGTGGCCCGTCTGAACTTCTCCCACGGCACCCCGGACGACCACAAGGCGCGCGCTGCCCTGGTTCGCGAGCTGGCCGCCAAACACGGTCGCCATGTTGCCCTGCTCGGTGATCTGCAAGGCCCGAAGATCCGTATCGCCAAGTTCGAGAACAAGCGCATCGAACTCAAGGATGGCGACCTGTTCCGCCTCTCCTCCAGCCACTCGCGCACTGCCGGCAACCAGGAAGTGGTCGGCATCGACTACCCGGCGCTGATCCAGGACTGTGACGTCGGTGACGAACTGCTGCTCGACGACGGCCGCGTGGTCATGCGCGTCGAACTCAAGGGCGCCGACGAACTGCACTGCCGCGTGCTGATCGGTGGCCCGCTGTCGGACAACAAGGGCATCAACCGTCGTGGTGGTGGCCTCACCGCACCGGCGCTGACCGAGAAGGACAAGGCCGACATCAAGGTCGCCGCCGAGATGGATCTGGACTACCTGGCCGTGTCCTTCCCGCGTGACGCCGCCGACATGGACTACGCCCGTCGCCTGCTCACCGAGGCCGGCGGCAGCGCCTGGCTGGTAGCCAAGATCGAACGCGCAGAAGCCGTGGCCGATGACGAAGCCCTCGACGGCTTGATCCGTGCCAGCGACGCGGTGATGGTGGCCCGTGGCGACCTGGCCGTGGAAATCGGCGATGCCGAGCTGGTCGGCATCCAGAAGAAGATCATCGCCCACGCCCGCCGCCTGAACAAAGCCGTGATCACCGCCACGCAGATGATGGAATCGATGATCCACAGCCCGATGCCGACCCGCGCCGAAGTCTCCGACGTGGCCAACGCCGCGCTGGACTACACCGATGCGGTGATGCTGTCGGCCGAAAGCGCCGCCGGCGAATACCCGGTAGAAGCCGTGCAGGCCATGGCCCGCGTCTGCCTGGGCGCCGAGAAGCACCCGACCAGCAAGCAGTCCAGCCACCGCCTGGGCCGCACCTTCGAGCGCTGCGACGAAAGCATAGCCCTGGCCACCATGTACACCGCCAACCACTTCCCGGGCGTCAAGGCCATCATCAGCCTCACCGAGAGCGGCTACAGCCCACTGATCATGTCGCGCATCCGCTCGTCGATCCCGATCTTCGCCTTCACTCCGCATCGTGAGGCCCAGGCCCGCGTGGCGCTGTTCCGTGGCGTCTACACCGTGCCATTCGACCCCGCCTCGCTGCCGGCCAACAAGGTCAGCCAGGCGGCGGTGGACGAGCTGCTCAAGCGTGGCGTGGTGGAGCCTGGCGACTGGGTGATCCTGACCAAGGGCGACAGCTACCACGGCACTGGCGGCACCAACACCATGAAGATCCTGCATGTCGGTGATCCGATGGTGTAAGCCGCAGCGGCCTGCCCTGAAACGGGACAGCGAACGCAAGAGGCCGCTCATCGAGCGTAATGCTGTTCATTTAAGCGGAGCAGCTTTCCGATCTACTGGGTAGCGGGTCTTTGAAATCTTCACCGTCCTGGGTC